>DASVGV010000043.1:0-42101 GCA_036379355.1 Mycobacteriales bacterium
CCGGAAGAAGTCGAGCTCGTCGTGGCGGTCGACGTCCGGGGGTCGGGCCAGCGGCGGCGGGTGGTGATAACGACGCCCGTGGGGGTCGGTCCAGTGCACGTCGGCGCCGTCGAGCCGGACCCTCCACCCGCCCTCGTGGACCGCGTGATGGTGGCGCGCGCACACCATGATCATGTTCTCGGTGGACGTCGGGCCGCCGTCGGCCCAGTGCACGACGTGGTGCGCGTGACACCGGCTGACGTGCCGCGTGCAGCCGGGGAACCGGCAGGTGCCGTCGCGCACCTCGAGCCGCCGGCGCAGAGCCGCGGTCGGGAACCGCGACTCGCGTCCTACGTCGAGCACCTGGCCGGCCGCATCGACAGTCGCGCCGGAAACGCCAGCGTCGCAGGTCAGCCGCCGCGCGGTGCCGGGCAGCACGACCGACTCGCCCAGCCCTGAGGTGCGCAGCGCGACCGGCAGGTGCGCTCCTGCCGTCAGGTCGCCCGGACCGACGACGAGCGACAGGTGCGGCCGCACGCCGCTCGGGGTCGGCGGGAGGTCGCCCGCGTCGAGCCGCCACCGGCACAGCTCGACGAGCGCATCGGCCCGGCGCGTCGCGATCGGCCGGTCGTCGTCCGGGCCGCTCGGCGTCGCCAGCGAGTCCAGGCAGGTGGCCACCGTGTGGCCGCCCTCGGCGGTCAGCGACGCGACGAGCGACACGCCGCCCTCGGCGGTGCGTTCGGCGTGCAGCGACCGCTCCGGCTCGGGCGGGGCGGGTTCGGGGCCGGACATCTCGGCTGCCAGCCGCTCGGCTCGGAACCGGAACTGGCCGGGAGTGACCGCGCGCCGATCGGCGAGGATCCGCGCCTCGACCGCTGCGGACTGGTCGGCGTCCAGCTCCGCCGTCTTGCTGGCGACCGCGTGCGCGTGTGCCCAGCTGACCTCACCGGTCCGCAGCGCCGCGGCAAGCCGTGGCAGCCGCGTCGCCAGCGCCACCGACGTCTCGCACAGCCCGCGCGCCTGACCGGGCGACAGGCGCAGCCGCGCGGCCAGCAGCTCGCGCTCCCACTCCCGATGCTGGTCGACGAACTCCTCCTCGGTCTCCGCCGGCGGGGTCAGCCCGCCGCGACGCGCGGCGAGCTCCGCGACCACCCTCGCCATCGCCGCGTCGACCGAGGCGGCGCACCGGCGCAGGGCCGCCACCATGTCGACCAGCCCCGCCTCGTCGACGGACGCCACGTCCGTGGACAGCAACCCGGCGAGCAGCACCGGGCCGGGACTGGCCGGGCACGAGAACCCGACGTCCAGACCGTCCGACCCCAGCGACCACTCGGCGCAGGGCGCAGATGCGGTGTCGGCTGACATGCCCCGAACCGTACGAGCCACCTACGACAAAAGGGCGCAATCACAGGCATTACGGACCGCTGCCTGTGGATTCCGCAAGCCCCGTCCCGCACCCGGCCGCCGCCCCCGTACCCTCCCCGCGGAGGTGCGTCCATGAAGGCAGCCGTTCTCCGTACGTGTCCCGGTGAGCTCGAGATCGCCGAGGTCGAGGTCGACGAGCCCGGTCCGCGCGAGGTGCTTATCCGCACTGCGGCCGCGGGGCTCTGCCACAGCGACCTGCACTTCATCGACGGTCTCTATCCGGCGCGTACACCGGTCGTGCTCGGCCACGAGTCGGCCGGCGTCGTCGAGGCGGTCGGCGACCAGGTCACGTACGTCCGTCCCGGCGACCACGTCATCACGTGCCTCTCGGTGTTCTGCGGACACTGCGAGGACTGCCTGACCGGGCACATGTCGCTGTGCCAGAACCCCGAGACCGCGCGTGCCGCCGGCGACCGACCCAGGCTCAGCGAGAACGGGGAGCCGATGGGCCAGTTCCTGAATCTCTCGTCGTTCGCCGAGAAGATGCTCGTCCACGAGCACGCCGTCACCAAGATCCGCGAGGACATGCCGCTCGACCGCGCCGCGCTCATCGGCTGCAGCGTCACCACCGGCCTGGGCGCGGTGTTCCACACCGCCCACGTCGAGCCTGGCACGACCGTCGCCGTCATCGGCTGCGGCGGAGTCGGACTCGCCACGATGCAGGGCGCACTCCTGGCCGGTGCCGGCCGGATCATCGCCGTCGACACCCGCGCGACGAAGCTCGCGCTCGCCACGACCTTCGGGGCCACGGACACCGTGAACGCGTCCGAGGTGGACCCCGTGGCCGCGGTCGTCGAGCTCACCGGCGGCGGCGTCCACTATGCGTTCGAGGCCATCGGCCTCGCCGCAACCGCCGAGCAGGCCTTCGACATGCTGCGCCGCGGCGGGACCGCCACCGTCATCGGGATGATTCCCCCGGGGCAGAACGTGTCCCTGCCCGGGCGTGCGTTCCTCGGCGAGAAGAAGATCCAGGGTTCGAACATGGGCTCGAACCGGTTCCGGGTCGACATGCCGCGCTACGTCGACCTCTACCTCCAGGGGCGGCTGAACCTCGACGACCTGGTCTCGTCCCGGCTCCGCCTCGACGAGGTCAACGCGGGCTTCGCGGCGCTGCGCGCAGGCGCCGTGGCGCGCAGTGTCGTGCTGTTCGACTGAAGTCCGCGGCGCCGTAAGGCTTGACCTCGGCCGGAGTCTCGCGTACTGCTGACACACCGCAAATTGCGGCGGTGGCCGTGCGACCCGATGAGGAGTGTGCGCCGTGCTGGATGTCCTGATCAAGGGCGGGACCGTGGTGGACGGGACGGGCAGCACGCCGGTCACCGCAGACGTGGGCATCCGTGACGGGCGCATCACCGACGTCGGCGCCATCACCGACCAGGCTCGGCAGGTCATCGACGCGGACGGCGCGCTGGTCACGCCGGGCTGGGTCGACGTGCACACCCACTACGACGGGCAGGTCACCTGGGACGACGCGATCGAGCCGTCGGCGACCAACGGCGTCACGACCGTCGTCATGGGCAACTGCGGTGTCGGCTTCGCCCCGGTACGGCCCGGCGACCACGGCGCGCTCGTGGACCTGATGGAGGGCGTCGAGGACATCCCCGGCTCGGCGCTCAGCGTCGGCATGCCGTGGGGAAAGTGGGAGTCGTTCGCCGACTACCTGGACCTGCTGGCCGGGCGGTCGTACGCCGTCGACATCGCCGCGCAGGTCGCGCACGGCGCCGTCCGCTTCTACGTCATGGGTGAGCGCGGCGCAGCCAACGAGGACGCGACCGCCGACGACATCGCCGCCATGGCCAAGGTCGTCGAGGACGCGATGCGTGCGGGCGCCGTCGGGTTCACCACCTCCCGGACCGTCGGGCACCGGGCCAAGTCCGGCCGGCCGGTCCCCGGCACGTTCGCGGCCGAGGACGAGGTGCTGGCGATGGCCGGCGCGCTCAAGGCCGCCGGCCACGGCGTGTTCGAAGCGATCATGGCCGGTACGATCGGCGAGCTGCAACGGCTCGGCGGCGAGCGGTCGAAGCTGATCGACGAGGTCCCGCTGCTCGAGGCCGCGTCCCACGCGTGCGGCCGGCCGGTGACGTTCACCGTCGCGCAGCTGTTCGAGGACCCCGAGCACTGGCGCCTGGTGATCGACGCGGCCCGCGAGGCCAACGCCCGCGGCGCCGACCTGCACCCGCAGATCATCCCCCGGTCGGTCACGATCATGACGAGCCTGGACACCTACCACCTGTTCCAGAACCGCCCGACGTACAAGAAGATCGCCGACCTGCCACTGGCCGAGCGGGTCGCCGAGATGCGCCGTCCTGAGGTCCGCCGCGCCATCCTCGAGGAGGCCAACGACGCGCCCGCTCCGGGTGACTTCACCGCCATGATCGGCGAGGTCTTCGAGCCCGCGCTGCCGCTGACGTTCCCGCTGACCGAGCCGATCGACTACGAGCCCGAGCTGGACCAGTCGGTGTTCGCGCAGGCCCTGGCTGCCGGCCAGAACCCGGTCGAGGCGATGTACGACCGGCTGCTGGAGAAGGACGGCAAGGCGTTCTACGCGTTGCTCGGCTCGAACTTCGTCGACGGCTCCCTCGAGGTGTGCCGCGAGATGCTGCTCGAGCCGCACACCGTCACCGGGCTCGCGGACGCCGGCGCCCACGTCAACCTGATCTCCGACTGCTCCGCGTCGACGTTCCACCTCACCCACTGGGCGCGCGACCGCCACCGCGGCGAGCAGCTGCCGGTCGAGCTGCTGGTCCGCAAGCTCACCAGCGGCAACGCCGAGCTGTACGGATTCCACGACCGGGGCGTCCTGGCGCCCGGCAAGCGGGCCGACGTCAACGTGATCGACCTGGAGAACCTGCGCATCCGCGAGCCCTTCGTGCGCTACGACCTGCCGGCCGGCGCGAGCCGCATCCTGCAGCCGGCGGAGGGTTACCTCGCCACGATGGTGAACGGCACGGTCACTCGCCGGAACGACGCCGACACCGGCGAGCGGCCGGGCCGGCTCGTGCGGGGGGCCGCCTGAGACCCGCACGCACCCGGCCGTGAGGGTCCTGCGAGAGTCCTCACCATGACGTTCGCCTTCTCCGACGAGCAGCAGGCTCTGCGCAAGGCCGTCCGTGCGTTCGCCGCCGACCACAGCGACGAGGCAGCCGTACGGGCCCTCGCGGAGTCGGACCTGGGCTACGACGCCGCGACCTGGCGGCTGCTGGCCGAGCAGGTCGGCGTCGCCGGGCTGCTCATCCCGGAGCGGCACGGCGGCGCGGGGGCAGGGACGGTCGAGCTGGCCGTGGTGGCCGAGGAGCTCGGCAAGCAGCTGTTCTGCGGGCCCTTCCTGTCCAGCGCCGTCCTCGCGACCGGACTGCTGGCCGGGCTCGCGGAGTCGGCCGAGGTCGCGGACCTTCTCAGCGGTCTGGCCGCCGGGACCCGCGTCGTCACGGTCGCTCTCGACGAGGGCGCCGGCACGTGGGACCCGGCCGACGTGACCAGCGTGGCGGCCGACGGACCCGCCGGCTGGACGGTCTCGGGCAGCAAGCGGTTCGTCCTCGACGCCGTCGGCGCGGACACCCTCCTCGTGGTCGCGTCGGGTCCGCGGGTGTTCGCCGTGGACCCCGCCGCGCCCGGCGTCACGGTGACGCCGCTGCACACCCTCGACGCGACCCGCCGGCAGGCCGACGTACGCCTGACGGACGCCCCCGCCCGCCCGCTGGACGGAGACGCGGCGGCCGCCCTGCGGTCCGCGCTCGACACCGCGGCCGTCGTCCTCGCCGCCGAGCAGGCAGGCGGCGCGCGCGCCGTCTTGGACATGGCCGTCGGCTATGCCCGGACCCGGATCCAGTTCGGCCGCGCGATCGGTAGCTTCCAGGCGATCAAGCACATGTGCGCGGACCTGCTGGTGCTGGTCGAGTCCGCGTACTCCGCCGCCTACTACGCGGCCTGGGCGCAGGACGGCGGCGCAGCCGACGCGCACGAGGCGACCTGCCTCGCGGCCGCCTTCTGCGCCGACGCCTTTGCCAAGGCGGCCGCGGACAACGTCCAGATCCACGGGGGCATCGGGTTCACCTGGGAACACCCGGCGCACCTCTACCTGCGGCGGGCGCGCAGCGGGCTGGCACTGCTGGGCAGTCCTGAGGCAGATCGGGAGCGGTACCTCCGCGCGGTCATCGAGCGCTCGACGCTGACGGGAGCCCGGGCATGACGAGCGACGCGGACCTGCGCAGCCAGGTGTCCGGCTGGCTGGCCGAGAACTGGACACCAGGCCTCGAGCGCGGCGCGTTCCTCGCCCGCGTGGTCGACGCGGGGTACGCCGTCCCCCGCTGGCCCGCCGACGCGTTCGGCCTGGATCTGTCCGACGAGCAGGCGCAGATCGTCGAGGCCGAGTTCCGGAAGGCCGGCGCCCCGGGCAGCGGGCAGGACCGCGCCAACCTGTGGGCGAACACGCTGCTCACGTACGGCACCCCCGAGCTGCGCGCGTCCCTGCTGCGCCCCCTGCTCGAGTTCCGCGTCCGGATGTGCCTGCTGTACAGCGAACCCGGGGCCGGTTCGGATCTCGCGGGTGTACGGACCAGTGCCGTACCCGACGGCGAGGACTACGTCGTCAACGGGCAGAAGGTCTGGACGTCGGGAGCCGCCGAGGCCGAGTTCGGGATGCTGATCGCCCGGACCGACTGGGACGTGCCCAAGCACCGCGGCATCAGCTTCTTCTTCCTGCCGATGGACCAGCCCGGTGTCCAGGTGCGTCCGCTGCGGCAGATGACCGGCGAGTCGCACTTCAACGAGGTCTTCATCACCGACGCGCGGGTGCCGGCGGTGAACATGCTGGGGGCTCCGGGCGAGGGCTGGAAGGTGCTCCAGACCGCGCTCATGTACGAGCGCGCCGTGCTCGCCGAGGCCAACCAGGGCGCCAGCATCCGGTCCGGCCACCAGGGTGAGGTGGACGTCATCGACCTCGCCCGGCGGTACGGCCGGCTCGACGATCCCGTTGTACGCCAGGACATTGCGCGGCTGCTGACCCTCCGAACGGTCAACCGGTGGAACAACCAGCGCGGCCAGGCGGAACGCGAGCAGGGCAGCTCTACATCGGTGGCGTCGCTCGGCAAGCTGCTGATGTCGACGATCGTGCACGAGACCGGGCGCGTCCAGACGGAGATCGTCGGCCCGGAGATCATGCTGGAGGGCGAGGAGAACCGGGACGGCGACCAGGCCAACTTCGCGGCCATGAACGCCTACTTCACGTCGATCGGCGGCGGCACCGACCAGATCCAGCGCAACATCATCGGCGAGCGGCTGCTCGGCCTGCCCAAAGAGCCCGAGGTCGACAAGAACGTGCCGTTCCGCGAGGTCCGACGCTCCGGTTAGGCGGCTGCGACACTCCCGGCATGCCGTACACGTCGATCGACTACCGCACGGACGGCCGCCTCGCGTATCTCACGCTGAACCGGCCGGACCGCCTGAACGCCATCGACGCCGCCATGCCCGGCGAGATCCGGGCCGCGGTCGAGGAGGCGAACGCCGACCGGTCGGTGCACGTGATCGTCGTGCAGGGCGCCGGCCGGGCGTTCTGCGCCGGGTACGACCTCAAGCAGTACGCCGAGGGCGGCCAGGACGGCCAGCGCGACGGGCCGTGGGACCCGATGGCCGACTACCGGCTGATGCGCGGGTGGACCGACGACTTCTTCACCCTGTTCCGGTCGCACAAGCCGACCATCGCGAAGGTGCAGGGGTACGCGATCGCCGGCGGCAGCGACATCGCGCTGTGCGCCGACCTCGTCGTGATGGCGGACGACGCCCGCATCGGCTACCCGCCCGCGCGGGTCTGGGGCTGCCCGACGACCGCGATGTGGGTCTACCGGATCGGCGCCGAGCGGGCCAAGCGGATGCTCCTGACCGGCGACACCATCGACGGGCGGACGGCCGCGGAGTGGGGTCTGGTGCACGCCGCCGTGCCGGCCGAGCGGCTCGACGAGGAGGTGCAGGCGCTCGCACTGCGCATGGCCGCCGTACCGCGCAACCAGCTGATGATGCAGAAGCTGATGATCAACCAGGCGCTGGAGAACATGGGGCTGTCCTCGACCCAGACCCTGGCGACGCTGTTCGACGGCATCGCCCGGCATACGGCCGAAGGCGAGTGGTTCCAGCGGTTTGCGGCCAGTCAGGGCTTCCACGCGGCGGTCGAGTGGCGCGACTCGGGTCGCCCGATCCCGGACGGCGCCGAGGCACACGAGGCCATCGCCGACCTGCGCGCGGACGCCGACGGCTGAGCGCAGCCGGCCGTTCCGACGGTGCGCTCAGCCGATCACTCCGGCCGCGTCCAGAACGCCTTCAGGTGCGCGAGGGCGCCGGCGCCGCCCAGGAGGAGGGCGCCGAGACCGGCTGCCCGGCCCGTGACCCGGTCGTCCAGACCGAGCGCGTGGTCGACGCTGAGACGCCCCGGTCCGAGCGACGCCAGCGAGGCGGCCGCGATCGACAGCGCGAGCACGTACTCGTAGCCCTCGTCGACGATGAAGAAGCCGTTCGGCCGGTGGACCGAGCCCGCCGCGACCGCCAGGGTCCCGATGACCGCGGACGCGGCGACCGGGGTGGCAGCGCCCGCGAGAAGCGCTGTTCCGGAGGAGATCTCGACGGTAGCGCTGATCTTCGCCTGGAGTTTCGCGTGCCGGAAACCCAGGCTGTCGAACCAGCCGGCGGTCCCCGCCAACGTCCTCGCGTGGCGGACGCCGTGCGCGATCATCGTCCCGCCGATCATGCTGCGCAGCAGCAGTCGCGCGAGATCGGCACCGCCCGTGGCGTCCCTCTGCATACCGGCCACCGTACGCACGGCACGATGGGGCTACCCGAACACCCCCTGCGAGGAGCGACGCGTGACAGACCCCGGCCTGCGGCACGAGCGGAACCCGATCACCTGGGCGGCCGAGGACCCCGGCCGCCCGGCGATCGTCATGGGCGGCTCGGGCCAGGTGACGACCTACGGCGAGCTGGCGGAGCGGGCGTCGCGGTTGGTGAACCTGCTGCGTTCGTACGGACTGCGCCAGGGCGACGCCATCGCGCTGCTCTCGGAGAACTCGCCCCGCTTCCACGAGGTGCTCTGGGCCGGGCGGCTCGGCGGCTTCTACGTCACCCCGGTCAACCGTCACCTCGGCGTCGACGAGATCGCCTACATCCTGAACGACTGCGGCGCCAAGGTTCTCGTCGCGAGCGGGAACCTGCCCGTGTCCGCGCAGCTCACCCGCGAGATAGCGCCGACGCTCGAGCGGCGGCTCGCCCAGCTCGCGCCGATCGACGGGTTCGACGACTACGACGCCGAGCTCGCGACGGCCAGCGCCGAGCCCCCCGCGCCGGGCCTGAGCGGCGTCGCGCTCCAGTACTCGTCCGGCACCACCGGCCGGCCCAAGGGCATCAAGCGACCGCTCGAGAACCCGCCCGCGTACGACGCCGACGGCATCGTCGCGGTCCTGCGGGCGATGGGCGTGACCGAGGGCACGACCTACCTCTCCCCCGCGCCGCTCTACCACGCGGCACCGGTCGGGTTCACCATGGCGGTCCTGCGGATGGGCGGCACGGTCGTCGTCATGGAGCGGTTCGACCCGCTGGAGACCCTGCGGCTCATCGAGAAGCACCGGGTCCAGACCGGGCAGTTCGTCCCGACGATGTTCGTCCGCCTGACCAAGCTGCCGCCCGAGGACCGGGCACGCTACGACCTGTCGTCCCTCGTCGGCGTCATCCACGCCGCCGCGCCCTGCCCGATCGAGGTCAAGCGGCAGATGATCGAGTGGTGGGGCCCGATCGTGTACGAGTACTGGTCGTCCTCGGAGGGCGCCGGCTTCACGTTCATCACGTCCGCCGAGTGGCTGGAGCGGCCCGGCTCGGTGGGACTGCCGCTGGGCGGCCCGCTGCAC
The DNA here is from genome assembly GCA_036379355.1 of Mycobacteriales bacterium. Taxonomy (GTDB): domain Bacteria; phylum Actinomycetota; class Actinomycetes; order Mycobacteriales; family CAJCIY01; genus CAJCIY01. Next base: position 9,291 of record DASVGV010000043.1, read on the forward strand.
ATCTGCGACGAGAACGGCCAGGAGCTTCCGGTGGGTGAAGCCGGCCTCATCTGGGCCGAGGTCGCGCGCCCGTACTCGTACCTGGGTGACCCGGCGAAGGACGCCGAGACGACCCACGCCCGCGGCTGGCGCAGCGTCGGCGACATCGGTCGTCTCGACGAGGCCGGCTACCTCTACCTCACCGACCGGGCCTCGTTCATGATCATCCGGGGTGGCGTCAACGTCTACCCGCAGGAGGCGGAGAACGCCCTGATCGAGCACCCGCAGGTCCTCGACGCCGCGGTGATCGGCGTCCCCGACGAGGACCTCGGCGAGGAGGTGCTGGCGGTCGTGTCGCTCGTGGACCCGGCGGACGCCTCCCCCGCGCTCGCCGCCGACCTGATCGCCTGGTGCCGCGACCGGCTGGCGGCCTACAAGTGCCCGCGGCAGGTCGACTTCCGCCAGGACCTGCCGCGTACGGAAACCGGCAAGCTCCAGAAGAAGCTGCTGCGCGCGCAGTACGCCCAGGCCACCAGCCCACGGTGACCCGGCCGGTCGCCTACTTCGACGGCGTGGAAGTCGGCGAGGGGGTGACCGTGATCGACCCGGTCGGCGGGGTGCCGCCCGCGGCCAGCAGCTTGGAGAAGTCGCTCTGGGCCTTCGACACCGCCGCCTGGTAGGCGCCGAGATCACCTGCGGTCAGGGCCTTCTGGGCCGCGACGAAGTCGGCCTGCACCGCCGCCTCGAGAGCCGCGAGCGTGCCGCTCACCGGTGACGAGGTGGGCGGTGCCTGGCTCGACGACGGCGGCGGTGACGTCCCGCCTGGCGAGGTCGCGCTCCCCCCACCACCGGACAGGGCCGCCGAGATGGCGCCGGTGAGGGTGGGCGCGAACCCGACCTTGTCGCCGTACACGACGACGACGTAGCGCAGCAGCGGGTACGACTCGGCCGCCGATCCGGCCGTCGAGTTCGACTGCACGTAGAACGGCTGGACGAACACCAGCCCGCCGCCGACCGGCAGCGTCAGCAGGTTGCCGCTGATCACGCGTGACCCCTGTTGGTTCAGCAGCGAGTACTGCGGCGAGAACGAGGAGTCCGAGCGGATGGCGTTCTCGACGTTGGCCGGCCCCTGGATCACCGTGTCGTCCGGGAGCTGGAGGATGCGGATCGTCCCGTAGTCGGAGGGGTCGGACGACGCGGCCATGAACGCGGCCAGGTTCGGCCGGCCGATGAACGTCAGGGACGTCGCCAGGTTGAACTCCGGCCCGGACTCGCCGGGCATCTGGAACTCCTGGTAGTACGGCGCCTGAGCCGTGTCGTTCTGCACCGGGTCCGTGGCGACCTGCCAGAAGCCGTTGCCGTTGAAGAACGCCTTCGGGTCGGTGACGTGGTATTTCGCCAGCAGGTTGCGCTGGACGTTGAACAGGTCCTCGGGGTAGCGGAAGTGCGCCCGCAGGGCGGCGGGGATCGACGACTCGGGCTGCACGGTGCCGGGGAAGATCTTCTCCCACGTCCGCAGGATCGGGTCCGGCGTGCCGTTCTCGAACGCATAGAGCGTCACCTTGCCGGTGAACGCGTCGACGGTCGCCTTCACCGAGTTGCGCATGTAGTTCACGTCGGTCGACCCGAGCTTCGCCACGTTGGCGGCCTGGGTGGCGGTCGTCGTCGTGGCCTTCGACAGCGACACCCGCTGCGAGTACGGGTAGTCGTCGGTGGTTGTGTAGCCGTCCACGATCCACTCGATGCGCCCGTCGACCACCGCCGGGTACGGGTCGCCGTCGAGGGTCAGCCACGGCGCGGCCTTCTGCACGCGCTCGCGCGGGTCGCGGTTGTAGAGGATCTTCGACGTCTTGTTGATGGTCGAGCTGAACAGCAGGTTGTAGTCGCCGAAGTGCAGCGCCATCGCCAGCCGCGTGCCGAGCTTGCTGCCCATGTCCACGCCGCCGTCGCCGGTGTAGTGGTAGTCGGCCTGGCCGGTGCCGTCGACCTCGGGCTGCTTCGTGTCGACGACGGAGTACTTCGGCGACAGCTCACCGAAGTAGATGCGCGGCTGGTCGATCGTGATCGGCGGCGGGCTCACGCCGTCCGCCCCCGTCTCGGGCAGGCCCTTCACGCTGAAGATCGGCCGGCCGTTCGCGTCCACCTGGGACGTCTCGGCCGCCACGAAGCCCTCCCCGTGGGTGTAGACGAGGTGCTCGTTCGGCCAGTTCTTGGTGGGGATGCCGGCCAGGTTGACCCCGCGCGTCGCGACGACGTACGACTGCTCCTTGCCGTCGATCGTGTAGCGGTCGATGTCCAGCGCCTGCGGGAAGGCGTAGTACGAGCGGATCTGCTGGAGCTGCTCGAAGGTGGCCTGGAGCTCGTTCGGGTCGAGCAGCCGGGCGTTCGCCAGGTTCGTCGCCGCCGGCGTCACCGCCGACGCCGCTGGCTGGCTCGGCGCGTTGTACGTCGTGATCTTCACGTTGCCCGGTGACGTCGCGGTCTGGACGTTCAGCTCGTACGCCGCCCGTGTCGCCGCGATGCCACGCGCGATGTACGGGGACTCGAGGTCGATGGCGTTCGGCTTGACGCGGAACTGCTGGACCAGCGCCGGGAACAGGCCGCCGACCAGCAGCGCGGCCAGCAGCATGGTGAGGAACCCCGCGGCGGACAGCGTGAGCCGCGGCCGGATCGCGTTGGCGAAGAACAGGATCGCGCAGATGATCGCGACGACCACCAGGATCGTCTTGGCGGGCAACGACGCGTGCACGTCGGTGTAGCTCGCACCCGTGACCTGCCCGCGACTGGAGAAGTTCAGGCTGAACCGGTCCAGCCAGTAGGCCGCCGACTTCAGCAGCAGCAGGATGCCGATCAGCACCGACAGGTGCGCGCGGGCACCCGACGAGAATCGCTGACCGGGCGACTGGACGCGGATGCCGCCATAGAAGTAGTGCACCAGCGCGGCGCCGACGAGAGCGACGATGACAGCGGCGAACCCGAAGCCGAGCACCATCCGCTCGAACGGCAGCGTGAAGGTGTAGTAGCCGATGTCGCGGTGGAACTGTGGGTCCTTGACGCCGAACGACTGGCCGTGCAGCCAGAGCAGGACCGTCTTCCACCGTCCCTGCGCGGACAGGCCGAACGACAGCGCGACGATCACGGTGACGACCACCAGCAACGGGATGCGCAGGGCCGCCGCACTCGTCCGGTAGGCCTCGAGCTGGCGCTGCTCGGCGGACATCGGCACGTACGACGGGCGCAGCCGGTACGCCAGCACGAGGTTGACCGCTGCCGCGGCCGCCCCCACGATCGCGAAGATCACGAACAGCACCAGCCGCGTCCACACCTGGGTCGCGAAGACGTTGCTGAAGCCGATCGACCGGTAGAACAGCAGGTTGACGTACAGCGACGTCCCGACCGTGGCGAGCAGGATCAGCAGGACGACGATCGCGGCGACGATGCCGCCGATGATCGCCACCCGCCGCGGTGGCAGCCGGCCGAAGTGCACCGGAGGGAACGGAGGCATGCGCGGTGAGGAGAACGTCACTGGCTGACCACCGGTGGGACCTCCACGTCGCCGCTCCGCCCGCCGATGGTTCGGCGCACCCCGAACAGGCTAGACGGTCGACCCGCCGCGAGCCTGCCGTCGCCGGGGGCGGCGGCCGCTTGCGGGAAGGTCCAGCGCGAACGTCGCACCGGATCCCGGGCGGGACGTCGCCGACACCGTCGCGTCGAGCAGGCCGCTGACGCGCCGGACGAAGGCGAGGCCCAGACCGAGCCCGTCACGGGTACGGGTGGCCGAGCCGTCCACCTGCTCGAAGTCGGCGAACAGGCTCGCGTGCGCGTCGTCGTGCAGGCCCGCGCCGGAGTCGCGGACCGCGAGCGTCACCCGCCCCGGCTCTCCCGGCTGGGCCAGGAGCGTGATCGGCCCCGCTCCGTGCGCGATCGCGTTGTCGATCAGCTCGTCGACCGCACGGGCCAGCCACTCGGCGTCGGCCAGCACGTCGGGGGTGCCCGCGCTGACCCGGCGGCGGATGTCCACGCCGGGCGTCCGTGCGCGCCAGGCGGCGAGGCGTTCGTCGAGGAACGCGGTGGGGGCCAGCGGCACCGCCGTCGGCCGGATCCGTCCGGCATCGAGCGCCGCCACGTCGACGAGCAACCCGACGACGCGTGCCATCCGGCGCGCGCCGGTGCCGATGGACTCCGCCATCGTGCGGACCTCGTCGGGGGACAGGTCGCTGCGGCGGCGCAGCAGGTCGGCGTACCCCTGGATCGGGGTGAGGGGCGTGCGCAGCTCGTGGCTGACGTTGGATAGGAACTCGGTCTTGGCGCGCTCCAGCTCGCGTGCAGCGGTGACGTCGCGAAGGACGTGCACGGTGCCGCGGCCCGCCGGGAGGGCCGCGCGGGCGACCGCGACCGGGACCTCCCGCCCGCCCGCGTGGAGCCAGCCCTCGCCGGCCGCGAGCGGCGCGCCGAGCGGGTCGACGATCACCTCGTCGGCGCGCGAGCCGACGACCTCGCCCAGCAGGCGTACCGCCGCCGGGTTCGCCAGGTCGATGCGGCCGTCCGCGTCGGAGACGACGAGCGCGTCGGCCATCGCGTCGATGACCGTCCCCAGCCGCTCGCGGGTCGCCGCCTCCGTCTCGGCGGTCCGGCGCAGGTCGCCGGTCAGGGTCTCGAGCGAGCCGGTCATCGCCGCGAACACCGAGGCGAGCTCACCCACCTCGTCGGCGGTCGAGGCCCGTGGCCGGACGGAGAGGTCGCCGGCGCCGACGGAGCGGGCGGCAGCCGTGAGCCGCCGTACCGGCTCGACCGCCCGCCGGCCGAGCAGCAGCGCCACCAGCCCGACGAGCGCGCCGATGACCAGCAGCGCGAGGAACAGCAGCCCGAGGACCGCCCGCTGGGAGCGCAGGACGCTGGCACTGCTGCCCGACAGCGCAAGCGCGGCGATGCGCTGGGTGCCGGACGGCAGCAGGATGTACGCCGCTGCCGGCGCGCGCCCCTGTCCGATCCGGGAGATCGCGGTCTCGGCGGACGTCACGTGCCCGAGAACCGGGCGGGCCGAGGCGGCGAGGGCGGCCGCGTCGGCGGGCGAGAGGCTGGAGGCCAGCGGCGTGCCGCTCGGCAGCGCGAGCACGGTCGCGTCGAAGGTGCTGCGCTGACGCGTCTGCCGCATGAGCCGGTCGCCGACCTGCTCGCCATACGCGATCACCGAGGTCTGGCCGCCGGTGGTGACGGACTCCACGCCGAGCGCGACCAGCTGCTCGGTGTCCCCGCGCAGGAGCACGAAACCGGACCCTTCGAACGGGTGGCCGGGTACCGGGTTGCGGGCCTGCTGCACCGCGTCCGTCGCCACGAGGGCGCGGAGCAGGGACGGGTCGAGCGCATCGGTCCCGCCGGCGAACGTCGGCGTCCCGGCCGGGTCGACGACGACGGCGAACGCGTCGGTCGGCGCGATCACCGCGATGCCCCGGGCGCAGGTCACCAGCTGCGCGGGCGGGCAGGCGGCGACCAGTCGCGCCAGCTGCACGGCCGTGTCGGTGTCGTTGGCGAGGTCCGTACCCGCGCCCTGGGCTGCGGAGACCAGCTGCCGGCTCTGGTCGGACACCAGCTGGTCGGACACGACCGTCCCAACCACGGCGGCGGTCCCGATGGCAGTGGCGAGCACGCCGAGCCCGATCGCGGTGACGACCTTGGCGAGGACGGAGGTACGGGTCAGCACGACCAGGGCGGCGAGGACAAGCAGCGCACCCGCCGCCCGGGTCGACAGCAGCGCGAGTGCGGCCGGCGCATGGGTGCGCGCGGCGGGGGCGAACGCGAGCGCGGCACCGGTCACGAGCAGGCCTGCGGCCAGCAGGCGGGCGGGGACGTCGCGCTGGCGGAGCGCGGCGGCGGCGGCGAGCACGCCGCCCGCGACGCCCGCGATCGACGGCGGGAGGGCCGCGCCGAGCGGGGCGATCGACAGTGCGGCCGGCGGCGCCGGCCCGGGCGCGCGGACCGCGAGCCCGACGGCGAGCAGGACGAGGCCGGCGGCCTGGACCGCGACCAGCGTGTTGCTGCCGGCCGGCCCCAGCCGCGCGCCGGTGTAGGCGTCGGCGACCAGCACCGCGAGCGCGCCCACGGTGGCAGGGCCGGAGGCCATCCACGCGCGCGTCCGGCGCGCCTCCGGGGACCGGCGCGCGGCGGTGCCGGCGAGGCCGAGGAACGCCCCGACGGCCAGCAACTGCGTGGCCGCCAGGAAGGCGAACGGCACGCCGGGATCCACGGTCGGGAGTGTAGGGAGGACGGCTCGCCGTGCGGCCCAGGTAACGGCGCAAAAGGGACGCGGCGGCCGGCCGAGGCACGGCTGCGGCTCGCGGACCCTACGGGCCGGAGCGGGCGCCGGTCAGCAGTGCGGGAGGCCGGTGAGGTGGCCCGCCTTGACGTCGGCCAGGACCGAGAGCGCCTGCTGGAAGGTGGAAACCGCGACGACGGTCAGGCCGCTCGGGACGGCGCCGCGGGTGTCGCTGCAGTCGCCGACGGGCGCGAGGAAGACTCGGGCGTGGAAGTCGTGGCGGGCGGCGTACATCTTCTGCTGGATGCCGCCGATCGGGCCGACGTCACCGGTCGCCGGATCGATCGTGCCGGTGCCGGCGACGCGGACCGACGTGCCGGCCAGGTTGCCGGGCGTCAGGCGGTCGTAGACGCCGAGCGCGAACATGAGGCCGGCGCTCGGACCGCCGATCGCGTGCGGGTCGAGGTTGACCGTCACCGGGATCGAGAGGTCGGTGGTGAGACCGACGCCGAGCCGGAGCGCCCCGTCGACCGTGGCCTTGTGCAGCGTCACCGTGCTGGTGTCCGTGCCGCGACGGATGGTGAGCGTGTACGCGGTGGCGGCGGTGCCCGCGTGCACGGCGACGGCGAGCTGGCCGGCGTTCCAGACCTCGTCCCCGTTGACGGCCAGCACGAGGTCGCCGACCGCCAGCACGGACGCGGCCGGGCTGCCCGGGACGACGGAGGCCACCTGTGCGTGGGACAGGTGCAGCGCCGACTCCGCGGTGACGACCGAGTCGTCCTGCGCCTGCTGCATGTCCTGCGTGTTCTGCCGCTCGGTCTGCTGCTGCGACACGCCCGGCGGGTGCACGACCTCCCGCGGCACGATCGCGTGCGAGGCATGCAGCCAGTACCACAGGGCGGTCGCCGCCGACGGCTCGTCGTCGAGCTCACTGACCGTGGTGAGCGCCAGCACCGACGCGCTCGGGTGGTCGTCGGCCGGCGGCACGGAGATCAGCTGGTGCTGACCGTCCAGGGCCGGGCACGACCGGGTCGGCGCGCCGAGGGTGTTACAGACCGGACCGGGCCCGCGGACGGCGTACGGAACGTGCACGTAGGCGAGCAGGCCGGCGAGGACCACGACCGCGGCGCCGGCGAGGGTGCAGGCCGTCGCGCGGGTCACCCGCTGATCCTAGAAGCCGTCGCGGTGCGCGCTTCGAACCGCGCACCGTCGGGGCCAGGGCGCTAGTGGACGAAGAAGCCGAGGTTCCGCCCGTGCGACGAGGCGCTGTCCACCGCGTCCGGGACGTCGGTGACCGTGCCGGAGGGAACCGGCTCGGGGCTGCCGGCATCCGCCTCCGCGCTCTGGTGCGCCTGGGCGTCGCTCGCAGCGTCGGTGGCCACCTCGGTCGCCGACGGGGGCGGCGTGGAAGGCGCGGCCGGGAACGACGTGGCCGGGCGGTAGGCCGACGCGTCGACCTCGACGCGGACGAACGACGTCACCTGCAGCGGCACCGGGAGGAGCGCGTAGACCTTCGCGTCCTCGACGTGGTCCTCGTTGCACAGGGACTCGACCCGGCTGATCGCGGACTGCAGGGTCGGGTAGCGCTCGGCCGCCGGGTCACCCAGCGCCGTCGTGAAGAACACGACGTGCTCGTCCACGTGCTCGGTGGGGGCTGAAGAATCGCTCACGGTCGCTCCGTGCGGTCGGCGGCCCGCCGGGGCGGCGAGCCGATCTAGTTGCCGTGATCGACCGAAGGTCGGAGAACTTGAGCCGGTGCGCCGGCGTCAGTGCCGCGCCGGCATCCGACGTCGGCCGGCCTTGTGGTCGATCACGCCAGGGTGGAGAGGGTCGTGGTGCGGGTCGAGCGCCTCGACGGTCCGCCGGTAGGCGTTCACCTGCGCGAGCTCGTCGAGGGGCTTCTCCGGATGTCTCGACCAGCGCGTCCAGACCAGCGCGAGCAGCAGTGCCGCGACAGGAATGACGAGCACGATCACGGTGGCGGGCTCCGGAGCGTCGGACGGGCGGGACACGGCTGGGGGTGGCCCGGCCGTACGGTCAGGATAACGCCTGCGGGCCGGTCCGGGGCGGCGCGGCCGGAGGCGTCCTGGCGTCTACCGTGGGGTCATGGCTGGCATCGGCTTTCCCATCGGCGGGCAGCCCGGCGACGACGACTGGGCGGCGAAGGCTCCGCTGTTCGCCGAGATCGAGAAGCTCATGTCGTGGTCGGGGGGGCCGGTCAACTGGGACCTGGCGCGGCAGATGGCGGTACGTACCGCTGCCGAGGGCGACGCCCCCGCGTCGGCGGCGGACACCCAGGCGGTGGCGGACGCGATGCGGCTGGCGGACCTGTGGCTCGGCGAGGCCACGGCGCTGCCGTCCGCCCTGTCCGGTGCGGCGGCGGGCTGGAGCCGGGTGCAGTGGGTGGAGTCGACGCTGCCGGTATGGCAGCAGCTGATCGACCCCGTCGCCGCACGCGTCGTGGACGGCATGGGCGGGGCGCTCCGCTCGGGGCTCGGCGACCTGGCCGAGCACGGCCTCCCGCCCGGGCTGGCCGACCAGCTGCCGCCCGGGGTGGCCGAGATGCTGCCGAGCGACCCGGGTGCGCTCGGGGCGATGCTCACCCCGATGCTCGGCATGCTGGGGCAGATCGGCGGCGTGCTGTTCGGCACGCAGGTGGGACAGGCCCTCGGCGCCCTGGCCGGGCACGTCGTCGCGGCCGGGGAGATCGGCCTGCCACTGGCGCCGCCCGGCCAGGCCGCGCTGCTGCCCGCCAACGTCGCCGCGTTCGCGGCGGGCCAGGGCGTCGACATCGACGAGGTACGGCTGTTCCTGGCGCTGCGCGAGGCCGCCGCCCTGCGCCTGTTCACGCACGTCCCGTGGCTGCGGCCGGCACTCCTGGGGGCCGTCGAGGAGTACGCCCGCGGCATCAGCGTCGACCCCGAGCAGTTGCAGCGCTCGGTCGGGCAGCTCGGCTCCTTCGACCCCACCGACCCCGAGGCCATGCAGCGCGCGCTCGGCGAGGACCTGTTCGCGCGCGCGGACACGCCGGAGCAGCAACGGGCCCTGGCGCGGCTCGAAGCCCTGCTCGCGCTCGTCGAGGGCTGGGTCGACACCGTCGTCGATGCCGCGGCCGCGCCCCGCCTGCCCGGCGCGGCGGCCCTGCGCGAGGCGGTACGTCGCCGGCGGGTTGCCGGCGGCCCGGCGGAGCAGACGTTCGCCGCGCTCGTCGGGCTCGAGCTGCGCCCGCGGCGGTTGTCGGAAGCCGCAACGGTCTGGTCGGGGCTGACGGCGGCGCGCGGCGTCGACGGTCGCGACGCCCTGTGGGCGCATCCGGACCTGCTGCCGCACGCCGAGGACCTGGACGACCCGACGGCGTTCGTGGTCCGCGACGACGTCGTCGGCGACGACCCCGTCGCGGCGATCGAGGCGCTCATGGCGACGGGTCAGCGCGGGCCGGTCGAGGACGACCGCGGCGGCGTCCGCGAGCGGGAGGGCACCGCCGAGCCGCCCTCGACGACCGACAACGAGTCGGACGAGCCCGACGACCCGGGCGAGGAGGGTTCGCCCGCCTGACGGCGGCCGCCCCGCGAGGCGCGTCGACGTTCAGGCGGAACGGTCGATGCCCGCCGGCGTGGACGGGATCCGTGCCCCGGCGCCGTCCGCGTCGTCGTTGTCCGCTCGCCACCCGCTGCCGTGCTCGACGCCCTCGAGGAACGCGCGAGCCCGCAGCACGTGCGGGTAGCGGTCGACCAGGCTCCAGAAGGCCGGCGAGTGGTCCGGGACGAGCAGGTGCGCCAGCTCGTGGACGAGGACGTAGTCCACGACGTACCCGGGCATGTCCTCGAGGCGGCGCGAGAGCCGGATCGCGCCCGTCGTCGTGGTGCACGACCCCCACCGTCGCTGCTGCCGGGTCGACCACTGCACGGACGTCGGGACGGCTCGCCCCGCGAGCCACTGCCGGGACAACTCGGTCGCCCGCTGCTGCAGGGCCTCGTCGCCCGCCGGCAGGGCTCGCCGCGCGAGCCGCGCGACCATCCGCTCGACCCAGGCGGCCTCCTCGGCTGCCGTGAGCCGCGCGGGGACGAGCACCACGATGCGCCCGTCGGCCCGGTAGGCCGACACGGTTCGCCGCCGCCGGCTGCTGCGGCGTACCTCGACCGGCGGGGTCGCGGCCGGCAGCGGGCCCGACGCGGCGCGGCGCGCGGGGTCGGTGGAAGGCACGGACGAGACGCTAGTGGGGCGCACCGTCACGGTGGGCCCGCCGCCCCGGATCTGTGGACCGCCGCTTCGTCGTGCACAGGTGCGGCCGGAAGCGCCGCAGGTCGGACGGGCGTCCGCGGGGCGTCGGTGCCCTCACCGGTGACTCGGTCCCGACCGGATCCACAGGCCCGGCGGCGGTGGCGCACACGTCGCCCACAGGCTCGTCCACAGGTGTGCATGGACCGCGAGCGGCCGGCCGGTCTACCGTCCGCGACAACGAGCCCCCGGAGCCGGGCGGACCGTCTGGAAGGGGAAGCCGGACGGGACGGCCGGGACCGGGGGCTTGTTGTCCGCCCGGCGTCGTCCCGGCGCTCAGCGACCGGAGAAGCGCGGCGGCCGCTTGTCCTTGACGGCCGCCATGCCCTCCTGCAGGTCCGCGCTGGCCATCGTGACCGGTTGCGCGACGGCCTCCCACTCGAGTGCCTCGGCGAACGAGCGGTACGGATGGGCGAGCGCCGCCTTGGTCAGCCGGACGGCAATCGGGGCGGTCCCCGCGATCTGCTCGGCGACGCCGGTTGCGTGCGCGACGACGTCCTCGGCGACCGCGGACGCGAGGCCCCACTGCACCGCCTCGTCGGCGTGGACGACCCGGCCCGCGTAGAAGACCTCCCGCGCGCGCGGCATCCCGATCGCCTCCGGCAACAGCCAGGTGGCCGCCATCCCGGGGTGCATGCCGAGCGTGGTGAACGGAGCCGAGAACCGCGCCCGCGGGCCGACGTAGCGCAGGTCGCAGGCGAGGGCCAGGCACAGCCCGGCCCCGACGGCGGCGCCGTTCACGGCGGCGATGCTCGGCACCGGCAGGTCGCGGATGGCCAGCCAGGTCGCATAGAAGGGGTACATCTTGGCGCGCAGCCGGTCCGGGGTGACGTCGTCGGGGTCGTCGCCCGAGATCCACGACAGGTCGCCGCCCGCGCAGAACACGGTGCCCGCGCCGGTCACGACGACGGCCCGGAGCCCCGCGTCGGCCCGCAGGTCGCTCATGGCCCGGCCCCACGCGTCGGTGAGGGCCTCGGTCATCGCGTTGCGCCGATCGGGCACGTTCAGGGTCAGCAGGGCGACGCCGTCCTCCCGGCGCTCGACCAGCAGCGGCTCCTCGGTCATCGCCTCTCCTTCGTCGGTGCGGGGCTCCCTCGTCGGTACCCCGACCGCAGCCTCGCACAGGCCGCAGACCCCGCCGCGACCGTCCGCGCCCGGGATCAGCCGACCGGCGTGGCGGTGACCCAGCCCACGCCCGCCGACTTCAGCCCGATGTCCGCGGCCGCGGCCTCGGACAGGTCGAGGATCCGCCCGGCGACGTACGGTCCGCGGTCGTTGATCAGCACGGTCACGCAGCTGCCGTGGTAGCAGACCCGCAGGTGACTGCCGAGCGGCAGCGTCTTGCTCGCCGCGGTCAAGGCGTTCGGGTTGTACGGCGTGCCGCTCGAGGTCCGGTGGCCGACGAAGCCCGGTCCGTACCAGGAGGCCTCGCCGCTGAACGAGCCACCCGTGGCCGACAGCGACGCGCGGGCCTCGGACCGGCTGGCCGCCGCGGCGCGCGCGACAGCTGCCTTGCGGGCGGCGGCTTGCTGGGCAGCCAGGGCGGCTGCCCGCTCCGCCGCCGCCTGCTGGGCAGCGGTGTACGAGATCAGCTCGGCGTTGCTGTGGGCGGCGACACCGCCGACCAGGGACCCGGACTCGGGGACGACCACAGCGGCTGCCGGCGCCGCGGTGGCGCTGGTGGCGAGGACCGCGGCCAGACCGCCGGCGAGGGCGACACCGACGGCGCCGCCGGCACCCGCTTGGGCCAGTCGGCGCCGACGGCTCGGCCGCGGGGCCGCGCTGCGGTGCAGGGTGCCCGAGGGGCGGACGGCGTCCGGGCGCAGGAGGGGGCCGCGTGGCCCCCGATGACGCGGTGGGGGCGAAGGGGATCGACGTACGAACATGAACTCGGTCCCGGCCCCGGCGTGACGTTCGTCCGCCAGGGCGTGCCCGAGCGCGAGCGGCACGCGCGCGTCTGCCTGGAGTGGCAGCTCGTGCTCGTGCAGCCCAGGATCTTCACGATCGGGCACGCGCGGACGACTCGCGTCCGCACCGCTGCGGGGTGGACCACACCTGCTTCCAGCTCGTCCCGCGGCATCGTCGACGGCAGGCACGCCGCGACATTTCTGCCAACGAACGTAGAGCAGGCCGGCGACGCCTGCCCACTCCGGTCCACAGCCGCGGCCCGCACCCTGGAGCGAATGTGCAGGTCAGGCGCATATGGGTCAGGGGCAAGGTGAGATCTTTCACGTTCCCGGCGGCCGGAAACGCGCGGATTTCCCCGCTCGAGCGACGCGCCGACACGCTCGGCGCAAGCGTGGATGAGCGTGCTCGGGCTAGCCTGATGTTGACCGCGAGGGGCAACCCGCTCCTGGCGTACCCCGCGTGAAGGAGTGAGTCGTGGCCGAGAAGTACGAGGGCTACTGCGTGAAGTGCAAGGACAAGCGGGAGTTCGACGGCGAGGTCAAGGTCAGCGAGTCCGGCCGCCGCATGGCGCAGGGCCCGTGCCCGGTGTGCGGCACCAAGATGAACCGCATCCTCGGCAAGGCCTGAGCCCAGGCACCGTCATCGCGGCCAGCGGCCGCGCACCTGACGCGCACGGGGCGCCCATCGGTGGGAGACCACCCGACGGGCGCCCCGTCGGCGTCTGTGGACCACGCCCCCGTGCACATCCCCGTTCTCTGCGACGGTCCGAACCGTGCACCCATCGTTGAAGACCACGCACCGCCCCCTCTGGCGCGACGACCAGACCCTGCAGCTCGGCCTCGATCCCGCGCGCGCGCTCGTGCTGGCCGACGTCCGGCCGCCGACGGCACGGTTGCTTCACGATCTGGGCGGCGGCCGGCGCTCCGGTGACGAGCCCGATCGCTCACCCCGCGCGGCGCCGGTGCTGGATCTGCTCGCCCGTGCCGGCTGCCTCGACGCACCAGCCGATCCGGTCACTCCCCGCCTGCGCCCCGACCGCGCCCTGCTGGGCCTGGTGTTCCCGGCGGCCGGTCAGGCCGACATCGTGTTGGCGGGCCGGGCGGCGACCCGCGTCGAGATCGTGGGCGGAGGCCGCATCGGCGCGTCGCTCGCGCACCTGCTGGCATCCGCCGGCCTGGGACGCGTGAGCGTGATCGACCCCGAGCCGGTCGTGGCCGAGGACGCCTGTCCCGGTGGCCTCTCGGAGTCGGACGTCGGACTGCGGCGGGGCGCGGCGGCCACGGCGCTCGCCGTCCGGGCGATGCCTCCGGTCCTCGGCGCCGGCCCCGCGGACCTGGCCGTGCTCTGCCCCGACGGCCCGGCGCCGCCTCGCGACGACGACTGGCGGCCGCTCTGGGAGCGCGGCACGGCGCTGCTGTGCGCCACCGTGCGCGAGTCCACGGCCGTGGTCGGTCCGTTCACCGCTCCCGGCGGCACCGGCTGCCCGGGCTGCCTCAGCCTGCACCGTGCGGACCGGGACCCGGCGTGGCCGCTCATCGAACGTCAGCTTGCCGATCCCGCGCGGCGGCCCGCGCAGACCGCGGGTGTCGTGCTGGCCGTGGCCGCCGCTGCCGCTGCCGCCGGTGAGGTGCTGTCCTGGGTGGACGGACGCTCCGCCGGCACCGGCATCCGCCCCGCCAGCGAGCAGGCCACGCTGGAGCTCCCGCTGCCCGGATGGCAGTGGCGGCGACGCTACTGGGGCCCGCATCCGCTGTGCCGCTGCGGCGGTGCTGCCGGCTGCGCACGAAGAGGGACAGAATGACCTGTGACCTCCGACGAGATCGACGATCCGCCCGGGGACGAAGGCGTCGACCGGGCCGGGGGCGCGATCCCGCGACGGGCGTTCGTCCGGACCGCCAAGCTGGCGTCGCTGCCGATGGGCTTCGCCGGACGTTCCGCGCTCGGAACCGCGAAGCGCCTGGGCGGCAAACCGGCCGAGGCCGTGGCGACCGAGCTGCAACAGCGGACCGCGGCTCAGCTGTTCAAGGTTCTGGGCGAGCTCAAGGGCGGTGCGATGAAGGCCGGCCAGGCGCTGTCGGTCTTCGAGGCGGCGCTTCCGGACGAGATCGCGGGTCCGTACCGCGCGGCGCTCACCAAGCTGCAGGACGCCGCGCCGCCGATGCCGTCGGCGACCGTGCACGCAGTCATGGTCGACGAGCTGGGCGAGGACTGGCGCGACCGGTTCCGGTCCTTCGACGACAAGCCGGCCGCCGCCGCGTCGATCGGCCAGGTTCACCGGGCCACCTGGAGCGACGGCATGCCGGTGGCCGTCAAGATCCAGTACCCGGGCGCGGGCAAGGCGCTGATGAGCGACCTGGACCAGCTCGCGCGCTTCTCCCGCCTGTTCGCGGTGATGTCCCCGGGCCTGGACGTGAAGCCGCTCATCGCGGAGGTCAAGGCCCGGGTCGTCGAGGAGCTCGACTATCGGTTGGAGGCGGCCCACCAGCGGGCCTTCGCCGACGCCTTCCGCGACGACCCGGACATCAAGATCCCCGAACTGATCGCCGGGACGACGCGGGTGCTCGTCAGCGAGTGGGTGGACGGCACGCCGGTGTCCCGGATCATCGCCGGCGGCAGCCAGGAGACCCGCGACCGTGCCGGACTGCTGCAGCTGCGCGTGGTCGTGTCCGGCCCGGCCCGGGCAGGGCTGCTGCACGCCGACCCGCATCCGGGCAACTTCCGCCTCACCGAGGACAACCGCCTGTGCGTGCTGGACTTCGGTGCGGTCAACCGGCTCCCCGGCGGCCTGCCGGAGCCCATCGGCCGCCTGGCCCGTACCTCGCTGGCCGGCGGCGCCGACGAGGTCCTCGCCCTGCTGCGCGAGCTCGGGTTCGTGAAGCCCGACATCACGATCGATGCGGCTGCCGCGCTCGACTACCTACTGCCGATCCTCGAGCCGATCACGCAGCCCGAGTTCACCTTCTCGCGGCGATGGTTGCGCAAGGAGGCGACCCGCCTCGCCGACCCCCGCTCCCCCGCCGCGCAGCTCGGACGGCACCTGAACCTGCCCCCCGACTACGTGCTGATCCATCGGGTGACGCTCGGCACCGCGGGCATCCTGTGCCAGCTCGGCGCCCGGGTGCCCGCCCGGCGCGAGCTCGAACGCTGGGTGCCGGGCCTCGCGTCGCCGCGGTCGGCCAATGGGAAGCACGCCCTCGCCGCGAACGCTCCGGGCCGACCGCTGCCGGCGTTCTCCCCGCCGACCGGACCGCCGCCCCCCGCGCCGAAGCGGTCGCGCCGCTCCTAGCCAGCCCGCACCCGATCGGCGCCCCGCGATCCCGGCCTCGACCCGCGCGAGGCGACTGTCCGGCGTGCGCCCGGGCAGGATGGGGCGCACGGCCCGTCCGCGCGATACCGGCGACAGGCATCCTGCCGAGGAAGGACGCTCCCGATGGCCGACACCGCGCGCCCGCGACCCGACCGCGCGACCGACCGCGCCGACCCGCGGCCCGCATCGGGCCCGGGCCGCGGGAGCAGCAACGCGCAGCCGTGGCGCGTGGAGGGCGCCCGCCCGGGTGGTTCTGGCGACCGGGGCGACAGCCCGTGGCGGCGGACGTTCCGCCGGTTCGGGCTGTTGTGGGTCGTCGTCGCCCTGTTCGTCCTCAACTGGGCGCTCGCCACCGCGTTCGTGACGCCGTCGCAGCCCAAGGACGTGCCGTACTCGTACTTCCGGGCCCAGGTTCAGGCCGGCAACGTCACCGAGGTCACGGCCGTCGGCGACGCGATCGACGGCACGTTCAAAGCGCCGACCACCCCGCCGGGCGACGGGTCCAAGGCGTTGACGACCTTCAGCACCCACCGGCCCGACTTCGCCAGCGACGACCAGCTCGCGAAGCTGCTGGCGGACAAGGGCGTCACCGTCAGCGCCAAGCCCCCGCCCGGGCCGTCGCTGCTCGAGCGCATCCTGCTCAGCTTCGGTCCGACGCTGCTGCTGATCGGGCTGGTGCTGTTGTGGGCTCGGCGGGCCGGGTCCGGCGGAGCCACCGGGCTGGGCCGGCTCGGCAGCTCGCGGGCCAAGCGGTACGAGCCCGAGACGGGGACGCGTACCACGTTCGCGGACGTCGCCGGCATCGACGAGGTGGCCGGCGAGGTCGCCGAGATCGTCGACTTCCTGCGCAACCCGCAGCGCTACCGGCGGCTCGGCGCCGCGATGCCGAAGGGCATCCTGCTGGCCGGGCCGCCCGGGACGGGCAAGACGTTGCTCGCCCGGGCCGTCGCGGGAGAGGCGGACGTGCCGTTCTACTCGGTGTCCGCCTCGGAGTTCATCGAGATGATCGTCGGTGTCGGGGCCAGCCGCGTCCGCGACCTGTTCGAACAGGCCAAGACGCACGCGCCGTCGATCATCTTCATCGACGAGCTGGACGCGATCGGGCGGGCGCGGGGTGGCTCGATGAGCATCGGCGGCCACGACGAGCGCGAGCAGACCCTGAACCAGCTGCTGACCGAGATGGACGGGTTCACCGGTCGTGAGGACATCGTCGTGCTCGCGGCCACCAACCGGCCGGAGATTCTCGACTCCGCGCTGCTGCGTGCGGGGCGGTTCGACCGCCGGCTGATGATCAACCCGCCGGACATGAAGGGCCGGCGCGAGATCCTCGACGTCCACGTCCGGTCGGTGCCACTGGACGCGGACGTCGACCTGGACGTCGTCGCGGCGGCGACGCCGGGCATGGTCGGCGCCGACCTGAAGAACCTCGTCAACGAGGCGGTGCTGGTCACTGCCGGCCGCGACGGCGACCACGTACGCCTGCGCGACTTCACCGATGCACTGTCGAAGATCCAGCTGGGCAGCGAGCGGCGCATCGTGATCTCGGCCGACGAGCGACGGCGGACCGCGTACCACGAGGCGGGCCATGCGCTGCTCGGGCTGCTGACCCCCGGTGCAGACCCGGTACGGAAGATCTCGATCGTGCCCCGAGGACACGCCCTCGGCGTCACGTTCTCCAGCCCGGACTCCGACCGCTACTTCCACAGCGAGCCGTACCTGCGGGGGCGGATCGCCGCCATGCTGGCCGGCCGGGCGGCCGAGCACCTGGTGTTCGGCGACGTGACGACCGGCGCCGAGAGCGACCTCGAGCAGGCGACCGCGCTGGCGCGGCAGATGGTCGGTCGCTGGGGCATGTCCGAGGAGATCGGCGCCATGTCCGTCCTGCCCAACCCGCGCCACGGCCAGCCGTCGGTGTTCGACGCGAGCGGCACGTCGCCGGCGACGCAGGAGCTGGTCGAAGCCGAGGCGCGACGCCTGCTGGAGCGGTGCGCGACCGAGGCGCTCGACGTCCTCACCCGCGAGCGCGCGCGCCTCGACGGCCTGGTCGCCGCGCTGCTGGAGGCCGAGACGCTGGACGAAGGTGACATCTACCGCGCCAGCGGACTGCCCGTCCCACAGCCGGTCTCCCCTGCGTGACCAGCGCGGCCGTCACCACCACTCGGTGTCGAGCCGCGCCTCGATGGACCGCAGGTTCGTCCGGGCGCACGTCCCGCAGAGGTACTCGACGCCGCGGCCGCGCGGTCCGGCCTGCCGCGTCCACTCCAGCGGCGGCCCGCCGGGGGCCACCGCCCCGCACCAGGCGCACGTGGCGGGCGCGTCGCCCCGCGTGTCATCGGTCACCGCGCACCACCAGCTCGACCTCGCCGCCCGCGTCGCCCGCCACCCGGTAGCCGCCGGGACCTACCCAGCCGTCCAGGCCGTGCGGCCCGCGCACCTGCCCGTCCACGAGCACCCGAGCCAGCGCGCCCTTCACCGTCTTGTTGTCGTGCCCGACGACGGTGCGCCGGCCCCCGGCCTCCCGGACGACGCGGACCGTCCAGACGGCCGCCGCGCCGTCGAGCGGCCCGACCGCCGCCGCGTACGCCGCCGGCAGCAGGTTCCACACGACCGCGCCGCGCGCGTGCTCGCCGATGACCGGCGTGAGCCGAGGCCGCCACCAGGCGGCCAGCCGGCCGAGCGTCGGGACCCGGGCGCCGATCGGCAGCTTGTACGCGGGCACCGGGTCGTCGCCCCGGACGGCACCCCACAGGCCGGACACGATGACGACGTCGCGGTCGAGCGCCGCGCGCAGCCCTGCCGGCGCGCCCGCGACGTCGAGCGCCTCGTAGAGCACGCCCGTGTAGCGCCAGAGCGCAGGCAGGCACGGCGCATCGTCGACCGCCCGGTTCAGTTCCATGGCGGAGCGGGTGGCCGCCGGGCCCACTCCCAACTGACCAACGTCGAAGTCCCTGCGGCGCAGTGCTTTTCGTACGCGCGCCCGGTCACGCTCGAGGGACGCGAACGCTCCCGGCCGCCGGGCGCGGTCGCCCCCGGCGGCCTTCCGCTCCGACGGCGGCAGCAGGACGACGACCCGGGTCACGCGGGCGAGCCGTGCCGGCCCGCCCCGCCGGCGAACCGGGCCGCCCCCTCGGCGGCGCCGGCGGCGAGCGACGTCAGGCCGTGCGCGTACTCCGTGGCGAGCCCCTCGGCGACCGACCGGCCGAGGGCGTCGTAGACCGACAGCCGGTCCTCGCGCAGGCAGGTCTGAGGCAGGGCGGCGAGCTCGTGGGCCAGGGCCTCGGCGGCGGCCCGCGCGCCGCCCGCGGGAACGACGCGGTCGACGAGCCCCATCGCCAGAGCCTCGTCGGCCTCGACGCCGCGGCCGGTGAGGATCAGGTCCAGCGCCCTGCCCAGTCCGACGACCTGCGGCAGCCGTACGGTGCCGCCGTCGACGAGTGGCACGCCCCAGCGGCGGCAGTACACGCCGAGGACCGCGCCGCGCCCGGCGACGCGCAGGTCGCACCACAGCGCCAGTTCGAGGCCGCCGGCCACGGCCGGCCCCTCGATGGCGGCGATCACCGGCTTGGCCAGCGCCATGCGCGTGGGCCCCATCGGGCCGTCACCGCCCGCGGTGACCCGGTTGCCGGCGCCGGCGGCGACCGCCTTGAGGTCGGCGCCCGCGCAGAACACCGTGGCGGACCCCGTGAGCACGGCGACACTCGCCGCCTCGTCGGCATCGAAGTCGCGGAATGCGCCGGCCAGCGCCGCAGCGGTCGGCCGGTCGACGGCGTTGCGCCGGTCCGGTCGGTCCAGCACGACCGTCGTGACCGGTCCGTCGCGTTCCACCCGTACCGCCGGCATGACCCGCGACCCTAGACGCGGCAGTGACCTGTTGGATGGTTCGGTGACCGCAGCCCCCTGGACCCGCGCCGGCCACGAGGCGCTGGGCCGCCCGGACCTGCAGCAGGTGCGCGAGATCGAACGGCTCGCGGCCCGGGCGTGGCCCGCGCTCGAACGGCAGTCGCTCGGTGGCTGGGTGCTGCGGGCGGCCGGCGGGGTCAGCCGCCGGACCAACAGTGCCTGGCCCCGATCGGCGAGCACCCTGACGGTCGGCCAGCTGCTGCGCGCGACGACAGCCTGGTACGGGGCGCGTGGCCTGCCGCCGATCATCGCGCTGTCGCCCGCCTCAGAGCCGCGGAACCTCGCCGACCGCCTCGGCGCCGGAGAGGCTGGCTGGGGCGTCGACGGCGAGACGCTCGTCCTGGCCGGGCCGGCAGCAGGTCGGGCCCACGAGGAGGTCACGGTCTCGCCGGTGCCGGACGAGGACTGGTGGTCGGTGGCCGGGCAGGTGACGCCGGCGCACTTCGACGGGCCGCGGCGGCCGGTGGCGCAGGCGATCCTGCAGGCGATCTCGCGGCAGTGCGGGTACGCCGTGGCGCGCGACGGCGGCGGCCCGGTGGCGGTGGGCCGCGCCGTCGTGGACGGCTCGTCGGTCGGCGTCTTCAGCATGGGCACGGTGCCGGACCGGCGCGGCGAGGGGCACGGGCGGAAGGTGTTGGAGTCCCTGTGCGCGTGGGGGATCCAGGCCGGCGCGGACACCGCGTGGCTCCAGGTCGAGGTGGGCAACGCCCCGGCCCGGCGGCTCTACGACGGACTCGAGCCGGTCTTCACCTACGCGTACGCGACCCGCCTGGGTCAGCTGCCGCCGACCGCACCCTCGTAGTCGACGACCAACTGGGTGGGTCCGGTGCCGCCGACGTACAGGGAGACCTGGTTGCTTGCCCCGACGGGGACGACGACGGTCTGCGCCGTCGTCAGTCCCGGCGTGAACTGCAGCTCGCTGGTCGCCGGGCGGGAGCTGCCGCCGGGGTACGCGACGACGTAACCCACCCCGGTCGCGCCGGTCGCGGTGAGGTTGAGGGCGACAGCGCTCGTTCCCGGCGGCACCTGGGCCGCGGTCAGGGTCACGGTCTGGGCACCGGTGAGCGGCCCGGGGGGCAGCCCGTTCGCCGCGCGCGAGTCCGCGATGCGGGCGGGCGTCGCGGCCGTGAAGGTCGAGCCCTGCGGTGCGTACGCGAACAGGTCGACCACGATGTTCACCGGCGCGCCGCGGACGGTGAAGGACACCGTGCCTGACGTGGGGGTGACGTAGACCAGGTTGCTGGCCGTGGTCCCTTCCGCGTAGTTCACCGAGCTGGACGCGGGGACCGCGCCGCCCGAGTACGCGACGACGTTTCCGGGTCCGCCCGCCCCGGTCACCGTCACGTTGAGGGCCAGGACCCCCGACCCCGCCGGGGCCGCACTCGCCGGGATGGGGAGCGTCACGGTGCCCGACTGCGGGCCGGTCGCGGCGAAGCCGAGGCCGCTGCGGCTGTCGGCGATGCGCTGCGGCTCGACGCCGGTGAGCGCCGTGGCGGCGAAGAAGCCCTGCTGGTCGACGACGAGCTGGGTCGGGGCACCCGACACGGTCAGGTCGATCTTGCCGTTCGCCGGCACCAGGATGTCGACGGCGCTGGAGTACGTGACCCCCTGCGTGAAGTTGACGTTGCTCGTCGCGGGCGCCTGGGCGCCGTCGGGATAGGCGGTGACGTACCCCGTGCCCGCGGACTGCGTCGTCGTCACCGTCAGCTCGACGGTCGCGCCGGCCGGTACGTCGCTGCCGACGTGCACCTGGACGAAGCCGGACACCGGGCCCGCGAACGGGCCGGTGCGGGTGTCGAGCAGCCGAGCCTGATCCACGGTGAAGCCGCTCGAGGAGGCGCGGGGGGCGCCGGCCGCGACGGCGGGCAGCGATCCGGCGGCGAGCGCCAGGACGACCGATGCCGCCGCGACGAGGAGCCGCCGGCCGCTGACGCTGCGAGACGCGAGTCGTGAGGTGGTCATGCGTCCACACTCTCGTCGATCCTGCGCAGGATTCGCGGGACGGACACGGGGCCCTTGGCTCCCACCGTCTGGGCGAACAGGCTCACCCGCAGCTCCTCGATCAGCCAGCGGATCTCGTCGCGCGCCGGTCCGGGCGGCATCGCCGACCACTCGGCGGTGACCGCGCGAACGTCGTCGCTGCGCACCGCGTCCCGCGGAGAGCGCCGCGCCGCGCGGACCTCGTCGGCCCTCAGGTAGCGGACGATGTCCGGCAGCCGGGCGGCGCCGACCTCCGTGACGAACCCGGGATGCACCAGGGCCCGATGGTGTGCGCGGATGTCCTGTCCCATCGGACCACCGAGGTCGAGCGCGTCGAGGCGGCGTCCGACGTCGAAGATCTGCTGCACGTCGTCGAGGATCGCCGACATCGCCGCGGCGAGGTCGGCCCGCACCCGCTCGCGCTGCGCGTCGAAGGCCGCGGCGTCGCGCGGGTCGGCGGTCATGAGGCTGTCGGCGGCCGCATCGGCGCAGTCCGCGAGCAGGGCGGCCGGGGAGTCGTACGGCCCGCTGCCGAGGGTCAGCTTGGCGCGGGTGTCGAGGCGGTCGGCCACCGCCACGAACGGCGACGGGATCGACAGCAGGATGAGGCGGCGCACGCCGGCGTGATGCACGTCCGGCGCCGGTGAGGGCAGGACGCGCAGCGCGACGGAGGACCCCTCGTCGACGAGCGCCGGCCAGCCGACGACCTCGCCGTGCTGGACCCGCTCGGGAATCTCGCCGACGGTCCAGGCGGTGAGGCCGGCAACTTCGAGATCGGCGGCGGCGCGCGAGACCGCCTGCCGTACCAGTGGCTCCAGCTGCGTACGTAGCCTCGCGAGGTCCTTGCCGGAGCCGACCTCCTCGCCGTTCTCCCCGAGGACCCGGTACGTGGGGCGGAGCCGGTCGGGCACCCGCTCGAGGTCCCAGGCGTCGACCGGGACGACGACTCCTCGCTGCCGGCGTACTTGCTGCGACAAGGCGGTGAGCAGGTCGCCGTCAGCCCGTCGCAGGCCGGGCACGAGCGCCCGCGCCGTGTCCGGAGCGGGGACGAGCGGGACACGCAGCGCCTTCGGCAGGGTCTTGATCAGGGCAGCGACGAGCTCCTCGCGCAGGCCCGGAACCTGCCAGCCCAGGTCTGCCTCGCTGATGCGGCCGAGCTGCGCGAGCGGCACGTCGACAGTCACGCCGTCGTCGGCGGCGCCCGGCTCGAAGGCGTAGTGCAGGTCGAAGTTGAGGTCGCCCGAGACCCAGACCGTGGGGTGGCCCGTGTCGTCGACCGGTTCGCGCACGAGGCCGGCCGCGGACATGTCCAGCAGATCCGGGTGCTCGCGTCGCTCGGCCTTCCACCACCGGTCGAACGTGACCGTGCCGACGACGTGGTCGGGCACGCGCGCGGCGTAGAACTCGTACCGCGCCTCCTCGTCGGGGACGAGCTCCGGCCGGCGGGTACGGGTAGCGAGCGCATCCAGGTCGGCGAGCACGGTCGCGTTGTGCGCCCAGAAGGCGTGGTGCGTACGCCACTCCCCCGCCGCGAGCGCCTCCCGGACGAACAGCTCGTGGCACAGGGCCGGGTCGATGCGCGCGTACTGCACCGCGCGCCGGGCGACGATCGGGACGCCGTACAGCGTCACCCGCTCGTACGCGACCACGCTCCCGCGCGAGAGCGACCAGTGCGGCTCCGAGTACGACCGCGCCAGCAGGTGGGCGCCGACCTCCTCGACCCAGGCCGGCTCGACGCGGGCGACCTGGCGCGCGTACAGGCGGGTGGTCTCGACGAGCTCGGCCGCGACGACCAGTGGCGGAGGCTTGCGGGCCAGCGGCGTGCCGGGGGCGATGGTGAAGCGGGTGCCGCGGGCGCCCTGGTAGTCCCGGCGGTCCACCCGCAGCCCGACGTGTGACAGGAGGCCGGCGAGCAGGCAGCGGGTCACGGTCGCCGCGTCTCCGGACGCGTCCGGGTCGAGCCGCAGCCCGCGCACCGCCCGGCGCAGCTGGCCGTGCAGGTCCTGCCATTCGCGTACGCGCAGGTAGTGCAGGTGCTCCCGTTTGCACAGCCGGCGGAAAGCGTTGCCGGACAGCGCTTCCTGCTGCTCGGCGAGGTAGCGCCAGAGGTTCAGCCACGCGAGCAGGTCCGACGCCGGCTCGGCGAACCGCGCATGCAGCGCGTCGGCTTGCTGCTGCTGGTCCAGTGGCCGCTCCCGCGGGTCCTGGATCGACAGCGCCGCCACGATGACGAGGATCTCGGCGAGGCAGCCACGCGAACCGGCCTCGACCACCATGCGGGCGAGGCGCGGGTCGAGCGGCAGGCGCGCGAGGTGGCGGCCGACGCGGGTCAGGCGGCCGCCGTCGAGAGCCCCGAGCTCCTCGAGCAGCTGGCGCCCGTCGCGGACCGCCCGCGGGTCCGGCGCGTCGACGAACGGGAAGTCGCCGACCTCGCCGAGCCCGAGCGCGGCCATCTGCAGCAGCACCGAGGCCAGGTTCGTCCGGACGATTTCGGGATCGGTGAACTCGGGCCGGCTCGCGAAGTCGTCCTCGTCGTACAGGCGGATGCAGACACCGTCGGCGACGCGGCCGCAGCGCCCCGCGCGCTGGGCGGCGGACGCCCGGCTGACCGGCTCGACCGGCAGCCGTTGCACTTTCGTACGCCTGCTGTAGCGGGAGATCCGGGCGGTGCCGCAGTCGACG
This sequence comes from Mycobacteriales bacterium, assembly GCA_036379355.1. GTDB lineage: Bacteria > Actinomycetota > Actinomycetes > Mycobacteriales > CAJCIY01 > CAJCIY01. The sequence continues at coordinate 33,578 of DASVGV010000043.1, forward strand.
ACGTACCGGATGCCCGGCACCGTGAGGGACGTCTCGGCCACGTTGGTTGCCAGGACGATGCGCCGTCCGCGGTGGGGGGCGAACACGCGATGCTGCTCGGCGGCGGACAACCGGCCGAACAGCGGGACCACCTCGTCGTCGCCGCCGCGCAGGGCCTCGGACGCGTCGCGGATCTCCCGCTCGCCGGACAGGAACACGAGGACGTCGCCGGGCCCTTCGCGGCGCAGCTCCGCGCAGGCGGCGACGATGCCGTCGACCTGGTCGTGCTCGTCGTCCAGCGGGCGGTAGCGCACCTCGACCGGGTAGGTGCGTCCGCTGACCGTGAGCACGGGGGCGCCGCCGAAGTGGCGGGAGAAGCGTTCGGGGTCGAGCGTCGCCGAGGTGATGACGACCTTCAGGTCGGGTCGGCGCGGCAGCAGCTGCCGCAGGTAGCCGAGCAGGAAGTCGATGGTGAGCGAGCGCTCGTGCGCCTCGTCGATGACGATCGTGTCGTACGCCCGCAGGTCGCGGTCCCGCCGCAGCTCGGCCAGGAGGATCCCGTCGGTCATCACCTTGACCAAGGTCCGGTCGCCGACCTGGTCGTGGAACCGGACGCAGTAGCCGACCAGGCCGCCGACGTCGGTGCCGATCTCCGCGGCCACTCGCTCGGCGACGGCGCGGGCGGCGATCCGCCGCGGTTGGGTGTGGCCGATCATGCCCTGCACGCCGCGGCCGAGCCCGAGAAGAATCTTGGGAAGCTGGGTGGTCTTCCCGGATCCGGTCTCGCCGGCCAGGACGACGACCTGGTGGTCCCGTACCGCGGCCGCGATCTCGTCGCGGGCCCCGGAGACGGGCAGGTCGGGCGGGAAGGCGAGCGGTCCGAGTGCGGCCGCGGCGGCGGTCCGCTGGGCCAGTCGCTCGTCGTCTCGCATCACCGCGACCCGACGCTACCGCGCGGCCGAGGGTCCGGGCGCGCGTGAAGTCGACCTAATCGGTCGGCTAGGTTGGAAGGGTATCGGCCTCGCTCGCGTTGAGGACGACCGACGGCCGGACCGCGACGCGCCCGGCCCCACGATGTGCAACGAGGAGAACACGCATGACACTGCGACTGGGTGACGAGGCCCCGGACTTCACCGCGGAGACCACGGACGGCAAGATCGACTTTCACGAGTGGAAGAAGGGCAGCTGGGCGGTGCTGTTCAGCCACCCCGCCGACTTCACCCCGATCTGCACCACTGAGCTCGGCCGCACGGCGGTGCTGAAGGACGAGTTCGCGAAGCGCAACGCCAAGATCATCGCGGTGTCGGTCGACCCGCTCGACAAGCACCAGGGCTGGGTGCCGGACATCGGCAAGGCCGGCGGCACGGACGTGAACTTCCCGATCATCGCCGACGACAAGAAGACCGTCGCCGCGGCGTACGACATGATCCACCCGGGTGAAGGCGACTCGTCCACGGTGCGGTGCGTGTTCATCATCGACCCGCAGAACAAGGTCCGGACGATCCTCACCTATCCGAAGTCGGTCGGCCGCAACTTCACCGAGATCCTGCGCACGGTCGACGCGCTCCAGGTGACCGAGTCCGGCCCGTTCTCCACACCGGTCGACTGGAACCCCGGTGACCGCGTGGTGATCGCCCCCTCGATCTCGCTCGAGGACGCGAAGAAGACGTACGGCGAGGTCGAGGAGGTCACCCCGTACCTCCGCTTCGTCGCCCAGCCCACGGGCTGAGCGCGCCGGCGCAGTCACTGCGCCGAGCCACCAGACCGACGCGACCCCCGGCGCCCCGGCACCGGGGGTCGCGTACGTCGGGACCTGTCCACGCCGGCGGGCAGGCATCCTGGCGGTGCGTCGACGCATCAGATACTTGCAATCTCAGTTGCAGGTTTGCTATTGTTGGTCCGTCAGTAAGGCGCCGGTGGAACCCACCGGCATCGCGCAAGGAGGCGTCCATGTTGCTCGAGAGAGTCGACCCGTTCCTGTCCGAGTTCGACCGGATGACCCGGCATGCCTTTGGCACGCTCGACGGCGTCGGAATGCCCATGGATGTGATCCGTCGCCCCGACGAGCTCGTCGTGACCGTCGACCTTCCCGGTGTGGCCGCGGATGCGATCGGCCTGACCGTGGAGAACAGCGTCCTGACGATCACCGCAGAGCGTCGCAGCCAGCACGGCGAGGAGGACCAGGTTCTCACCCAGGAGCGCTTCGACGGCACGATCAGCCGCCGGCTGCGCGTCCCGCAGTGGGTGGACGCGGAGGCCGTCACCGCCGAGTGCGTCGACGGCGTCCTGACCGTGCACCTTCCGGTGGCCGAGGCGTCCAAGCCGCGTCGCATCGACGTCGCCGTCGGGTCGGCCCGCACCCAGCAGATCGAGAGCTGATTCGTACCCGGTGGCCCGGCGCCTCGGACCTGACCCGCGGCGCCGGGCCACCGTCTTTCCCGGGAGGGCCCATGACGTCCCCGTTCGACGACCCGGGCCGGCCGCTGTTCACCATGGGGCAGGTGGCCGACCTGCTCGACGTGCAGCAGGCGTTCCTGCGCCGGCTCGAGTCCCACGACCTGATCACTCCCAGCCGGTCGGAGGGCAACCAGCGTCGCTACAGCCGCGACGAGATCGACCGCGTGTCCGACATCTGTGGCCTCGTCGGCGAGGGCCTGACGCTGGCCGGCGTTCGCCGCGTCCTCGACCTCCAGGCGGAGGTAGCGGCGCTCAAGGCCGAGATCGAGGACCTGCGCAGCCGGCGCTCCGGTCGCTGACCGGGCGCGTCACGCCCCGTCGAGCGTCCGAAGGAACTGGCGTACGGCACCGTTCCAGGTGTCCGGATCCTCGAAGTACGGCGAGTGGCCGCAGCCACTGATCTCGACGACCCGCGCGTCGGGCAGCAGGCCTGCGAGCGCCCGGACCGAGGGCGGCGGGAACAGCGGGTCCTGGTCACCGACCACGCACAGAACCGGCATCGCCAGTCGTGCCGCCTCGCCGGCGCCGTGGCTCACCGCAAGCAGCCGCGGCAGGATCACCGCGGGGTCGGCGCTCCCCATCCTGCCCAGCGACTGGTACAGGTGGGCCCGCTCCGGCTCGCGCGCCGAGAAGAGGGCCCCCAACGCGGGGTGCACGCCGAGCACCTCGCCGGTGTCCGAGACGGGCGGTGGCCGGTGGGCCAGCCCCGCGAGGATCTCCGGGGACACGAACCCGCCGAGCGTGTCGGCCAGCACCACGCCGCGCGCCAAGCCCGGCCGCTCCAGCACCGCGCCGACCGTCGTCCACCCGCCCATCGACTGGCCCACGAGGTCGGCGCGGGTGATGCCCAGCTCGTCGAGCAGCGCCAGCAGGTCGGTGACCGCGACCTCGGGGCCGGACAGCCCGGCGCGGTCGGTCGAGCGCCCGTACCCGCGATGGTCCCAGGTGACGACCATGCGATCGGCGGCGAACGGCGCGACCTGCTGGTACCAGACGGCGTGGCTGCCGCCGGCGCCATGACTCAGGACGAGGGGAACGCCGCCCTCGCCGACGACCTCGAAGTAGATGCTCTCGCCGTCGTGCTCGACGAACCCGGTCCGCCGCGGCAGCGGCGCACGCGCTGCAGGCGCCGTCGGCCGCTGCGCGACGCACTCGATCTCGACCCGCGCGCCGAGAGCCAGATCCACGCCGCCGACGGTGATGCGGGCCGGCGGCGTGCCCTCGAAGAACGCCCCGTACGCGTCGTTCATGGCGGCGAACTCGGCCATGTCGGCGAGGTAGACGCTCACCTTCACCACGTCGTCCCAGCCCGCCCCCGCCGAGGCGAGGATGCGTCCGATGTTGCGCAGGGTCTGCGCCGTCTCCGGCCCGACCCCACCGGGCGCGAGGTGCAACCCGTCCCCGGTGCCGAGGGTGCCGGACACGAAGACGAGATCGCCGGCGAGGCCGGCGTGCGCGAACTGTGGGAGGCGGCCGAGGCCGTCGACGACGAGGCGCTGTGCGGGCATGCGCGCATCGTCTCGCGCGCGGCGCCGGGAGAACGTCAGGGCACGTCGAAGGCCCAGGTTGCGAGGCTGGTCGGGGCGAGTGCCGTGCCGGTCTGGAGCAGGTACTGCCCGAAGTTGCGGCCGCTGAGGATGTGCACGGCCGTCGAGTGGGAGCCGGCGTCCTGGGTGTCGATGGCGTAGAGGTCCGCCTGCCCGTCGCGGTCGTAGTCACCGGCCGCGTACGTCCAGGTGGCGAGGTCCGTGTCCGGCAGCGCGGTCGCCGCATGCACCAGGAACTGCTGGGGGCTGAGGGCGTTCAGGACGTGTACCTCGGTGTGGCCGCTCCCAGTGTCCTGGGTCTTGACGTCCCAGATGTCGGCGTGCCCGTCCCCGTTCGCGTCGGCGATCACGAATGCGTTGGTCTTCAGGCTGACCTGGGCCAGCGCGGTGCCGCTCTCGAGGAGGTACTGGCCGAAGTTCCGGCCGTTCAGCACGAAGACCGCGGTCGAGTGCGAGCCGGCATCGTGGGTGTCGATCGCGTACAGGTCCGGGGTGCCGTCACCGTTGTAGTCCCCGACTCCGAAGGTCCAGTCGGTGAGGTTGGTCGGCGGCAGTGCGGTGGCCGCGTGGAGGAGGAAGGTGCGATAGCCGTCCGCGCCGTCGAGGATGTGCACTTCGGTGTGGCCCGACGCGCCGTCGGTCTTGATCGCCCAGAGGTCCGGGACGCCGTCGCCGTTGTAGTCGGCCAGCCGGAACTGCCAGGTGGACAGGTCGGTCGGGCCGAGTGCCGTGGTCGAGTGCAGGGAGAATGCGCCGAACCCGTACACGCGCGACAGCGCATGCACCTCGGTCGTGCCCGAACCGGTGTGCTGGGTGGCGACGCCGTAGAGGTCGCCGACGTAGGGCACGTACGCGGGTGTGGGAGCCGCGACCTCGGCGGGCGTCCCGATGCGGATGACCGGGTTCTGCGCGGGGTCGAGCCAGGCCAGGACGGCGTCGAGTGCCGAGGGCGCGATCGCGATGCAGCCCGCCGTGACCCCCGACGTGGTGTCGTCGTGCAGGAAGATCCCCGATCCTCGGCCGGGCACCGCCGGGTCGGTGTTGTAGTCGACGACCGCGAAGTGCTGGTAGGCGACCGTCTCGGTCCACAGCGCCTCGCTGCCACCGCCGGGACCCGCTGCGCCACAGGGCTCGTGGACGAACTGGTTGTACGAGGGGCTCGAGCTGTTCTCGTCCCACCAGTCGCCGCAGACCAGATGGTGGTAGGCGTACCGGCCGCTGGGCGCGGTCGCGGAGACGCCGTACATCGTCGAGCCGAAGCCGTACGTGCCGGTCGGTGTGGTGCCGCAGCCCTCGCAGTGGTTGTCGGACAGGCCGTTGTAGCCAACCTCCGCGGTGGTGGACAGCACGTGCTGCCAGCCGCCGCCGAGGTACTGGTAGGTGTCCAGCCGGGCGTGGGACGACCCGTACGCGCCGGTGACGACCACCTGCTGGGTGCTGGCGGGCGCCGTGGTCGCCGTCCGCGGCGCGGCGCCGGCGCGGGGCGCCGCCACGGCAGCCGAGGCCACGAACAGCAGACCGGTCACCAGAGCGACCGGCGCCCAACCTCGGAGAAATCGCCTCATCCGCAGTTAATCTGGCACGGACCGGACAGAGGCGTCCAGGCCGCCTCACCCCGTTGGCGGACAGCACCACGTCAGGAGTGGTAGCGGTACGACTGCTCCTGGTGGGCGTCCATGTACATCTCGGACACGATCGGCCACGACCCGTCCGGCTGGCGGACCAGGACCCGGAGCGAGTGGTTGTCGCGGTCGAGGCTCGACCCGTCGAGCATGCCCTGACCGGTGATGGCGAGGTGGGTCGAGACCGTCACGACCTCGGGCGTCAGCACGCGGGCGCGGCTGTCCGGCTCGGCGGTGAGGGTGCCGGCGGCGAAGTTATCGTCGCGGAACAGGCCGTGCAGGTACGCGACGATGTCGGCCGATCCCCTCTTGCGGCTACCGAACGCGTTGACCCAGTCCGCGTCGTCGCTGTAGACGGTGCGCAACCGCTCGGCGTCGCGCTCGGTGAACCCGGTCTGGAGGTCGATCAGGGTCGCGGCGATCGCGTCGCGGTCGGCGGCGGGAAGGACCGTCAGGTCGTCGAGGTCGATGCTCATCGGGCTGCTCCTGTCAGGGCGTTCGTCGTGGTGGACGGAGAGGCAGTCAGGGTGCGGGCGAGCCAGCCGTAGACCGTCTGGGCCCAGAGGTCCTGCCCGAGTCCCGCGCAGTGCCCCTCACCTCCGTCGGCCGCAGTGAGCCGCACGAGGGTGGCGCGGCCGGGCGTCATCGCCTGCTGGAGCCGCGGTCCCCCGCCGCCCGCGAAGTCGCGGTCGGCTTCGACGATCAGCGTCGGGCAGGCGATCTGGGCGGCGTGGTCGATCATCGTGAACCGCTTCAGCTCGGCGAAGTAGTCCGGGATGGCGTGCAGTCCGTGCGCGGCCATGCGCGCCCCGAAGAACTCCGCCCGGCCGGCGCTGAGCCTGGTCTGGAGGGTCGCGACCGGCCCCGCGACCTTGCCGACGAAGCCGCCGGGGATGCGTGCGCCCATGTCGGGCTGGGCGGGATCGCAGACCAGGGCGGCGATCCGGTGTTCGAAGGCGGCAGCCCGCGGTGCCAGGTAGCCGCCGAAGGAGCGCCCGACCAGCACGACGGCCGCCGGGTCGGTCTCGGGGCGGGCCAGGAGCCAGTCGAGGACCGGGCCGAGCACGTGCTCGAAGTCGTGGCGGAAGAACAGGTGCTGGACGTAGAGCGCGCCGCCCTGCCCCGGGCCCTCGAAGATCAGGGCGTTGTAGCCGCGCGCCAGGGCGCCGGCCGCGTTCACCCACCCCGCCTCGGCCGTCGAGTCGTACCCCGCCGGGAAGACCAGGGTCGGCCGGGGTCGCGCCGGTCCGGGCGGGGTGAGGAGGTAGCCGGTCAGATGCGTGCCCTCGTAAGGGATCCGGGCCACGTGCGCCCCGCCGTCCATCAGGGGAAGTGCGGCCCGGAAGGCCTCCACGTGGGTGCGGTAGCCGGACTGGAGCCGGTCGTCGTCGATGTCCGACCGGGTGAAGTAGAAGGCCTGCCGGGCGTACTCGCTCGCCCGCAGGTAGGCCAGGCGGGCGCTCACCCGATCTCCGGCGGCGGCGCTCGACTCGGCGGCGTCGAGCGCGACGGCGGCGCGGGCCGACCAAGCCGCGTGCCACGAGGCACCGCAGAGCCGGCCCACCTGCCGGGCGGTGGCCAGGGCCTCGCCCAGGTCGGCCGCGCCGGCCGGTGCCGCCGCGAGGGTGCGGACGAGCTGGCCGTCGTAGAAGGGATTCCGGAACAGGACGCGGGCGGGGTTGGTCATGGGGTCTCCAAGCGGAGGGACGATTTCTCGAACACTGTACGAGTCTCGTACAGTGTTCGTCAAGCCTGTGGCAGAATGTCCGCATGGCCACATCGCCCGCGCCGTCGACCGATCCGGCCCACCGGTCCGTGTTCGCGGATCCACCGCGTACGAAGCGGCCCCGCCCGGAGCTCAGCCGGGAGATCGTCGTGGGCGCCGCCCTCGCGATCCTCGATCGCGAGGGCGCCGACCAGCTGTCGTTCCGGCGCCTCGCCGCCGACCTCGGCGCCGGAGCGGCGTCGCTCTACTGGTACGTCCCCAACCGGGAGGCCCTGCTCGACCTCGCCCTCGATGCCGTCGCCGCGGAGGTCTGGGCGGCGATCCCGGCCCGCGCGAAGAAGGCGACGACCGCGGCGGGCTGGCGCCGCGACCTTCGCCGGGTGGCGGTCGAGATGTACGTCGGCCTCGGGCGGCGGCCGTGGGCCGGCCGCCAGCAGCTCGTGTCCTCCGACCGCGGACCGAACCAGCTGCGCATCTGGGACCACCTCGGGCGCATCTGCTTCCGGGCCGGCCTCGGCGACCGGGACGCGTTCTATGCCATGACCGCAGTGCTCAGCTTCGTCCTCGGCTACGTCTCCCAGGAGACCGCGCCGACCGACCGGGATGTCGATCGGGAGAGCCACCTCGCCGCCATGGGCGAGCACATGCAGGCGCTCGACCCGGCGGAGTTCCCGGCCGCCCGCCGCCTGGTTGCGACCTTCGCGACCCACGACCAGCGCAGCCAGTTCGAGGCCGGCCTCGACCTGCTCCTCGACGGCATCGAACAGCAGGTCACCCGCACTCCGTCGCGCTCACGAACCCCATCGTCGGGCTCGTCAGCACGCTGATCGCCGGGCCCGCCGCCCCGCGGCGGACGCGTCGAGTAGCGCCCGCTGATCTCCGCCGGCGGTGGCCGTCGGTCGGCTCAGGTGCCGAGGTACAGGTAGCCGTAGGCCTCGTCGCGGACGGCGACGCCGGCGTCGGCGAGGGCCTGGTCCCAGTCGCCACGGCAGTCGGGGTCGGCGTGGGACATGCCGTGGTCGGCGGTCAGCAGGATCACGGTGCCGTCGAGCAGGTCGCGCTCGACGAGCAGGTCGAGGAACACGCCGAGCCGCCGGTCGGCGTCGACCAGACCGGCCGTCGCGATCGGCGCATGCGCTCCCCCGGCGTGGTGCGCCGAGTCGGTGAGCGTGGTGTTCCACCAGGCAAGGCGC
>DASVGV010000044.1:0-2219 GCA_036379355.1 Mycobacteriales bacterium
CAGCTCGCCCCGCGCCGCGGCGAGGTCGAGCGTCGTCAGGTGCTCGCAGGCGAGGTGCTTGGTGAGGTCGGTCGGGCTGAGCACCAGCCCGTCCCCGTCGACGTACATCTACAGCTCCATCAGGTACGACTCGAACGCGTCGTTCCAGGGTGTGAACCGGTCGCTGATCGAGCGTGCCGTGTTCAGCGCTTCGCCGTGGGACAGGCCCTGCACCGTCTGCATCCACGCCCGGACGACGAGACCCGTACGGCTGCGCCCGTGGTGGCAGTGCACGAGGACGTCGCGACCGTCGGCGCGAAGCCGCTCGATCTCGGCGACCGCGTCAGCCACGGCGACCGCGAGCCGCGGGTTGTCGCGCGGATCCTTGGAGTCGATCAGCCAGATCTGCCGGGCCGGATCGAGGAGCCCGCCGGTACGGCACAGCGACATCACCGCGTACCCCTCGGCGTCGATCGCCCCGGCGAGGTCGGTGGCGAAAAGGTGCGGCGCGATCTGCACGATCGGCAACGGCGGGCCGAGCTGCGCGAGCGGCGCCACCGTCATGACGGCGAGCCGGAAGGCCAGTGCCTGGAGGCTCTCCCGGTCGGTGGCCGCGGGTGTGTCGTCGCCGGGTACGAGGCCGTTCAGCGCCGACGTCCAGGCCGACGGGATGTCCTGCGCGCCGTACGTCGCACCGGCAAGCGCGCCGGTGACGCAGGCGACGGTGTCGGTGTCGCCACCCAGGTCGACCACGGCCCGTACCGCGGCGGCGAAGGTGTCGTGCCGGCGGACCGCCCACAGCGCCTGCGCGAGGGTGACCCAGCAGACGCCGTTGCCCTCGCCGGGCGTCGGCTCCCACGTGTCGCGCAGCCAGTCGGCGAGGAAGGCGCGGTGCTCGGGGCGGACGAGCGCGAGTGCGTCGTCCACGTGGTCACGCGGCGTCCCGCCGTTCAGCCCGACCCGAACCAGCTCGTGCAGGACGACGCAGCACTCGCCGGCGATCGGGTCGCCGTGGGTGAGCGCCGAGATCCGTCGTGCCGCGTCGGCGGATGCCTCAGCGCCGGCCGAGGCGAAGAACACTGCGGCGGACGGCGTACGCATGAGCGATCCGTTGCCGGCGGCCTGGTGGCCGCTTGCGTAGTCGTCGCGAGCCGCCGTGTCCCAGGGCTTTCCACTGCCGAGCACCCGCCGTGTCTGCACGCCGACGTCGGCGGCGGCCTTCGACCAGCGCCGGAACCGGTCGAAGAGGTCGGCCCCGTCGACGCCGTCGTGGGCGAGGAGCGACGCGGCGATGTGCAGCGACATCTGGGTGTCGTCGGTCCACTCGCCCGGCCGCCACTCGAAGGAGCCGCCGCCCTGCATCTCCCGGCCGACGGCGGTCAGCCGGCCAGGCGCCCCGAACTCGTACGGCGCACCCAGCGCGTCGCCCGCTGCCGCCCCCAGCAGCACGCCCGCTACCCGGTCGACCCTCACGGGCTGCTCACCTCGGCGGGGAACATCGTCTCGGCGTCGTGAAGCGCCGCGAACATCGGTCCGATGTCGTCGGCAACGCCAGTGACACCGTCGACCGCGTGCCGCAGGGACCGGACGGTCACCGCGTCGGCCAGCAGCGAGTGCTGGACGGTCACGAAGCCCTGCTGCCAGAACACCTTCACCGCCCTGGCCCGGCCGTTGAGCTCGTTGATCTCGCGCAGGACCTTGACCGTGCGCGGAACGCCGCGCGCCGCCTGCGCGACGACGTTGATCATCCATGGCTTGGTGGCGGTGTCGATCGCCACCCACGCCATCGACGTCTGCCCGCGGTACGGGTAGTCGCCGTCGTGATCGCGAACCAACGTCGGCGTCTGCCAGATCTCCATCAGCCCCCGCTCGACGTGCGAGCGCAACCACACCTTCTTCGTCCCCATGCCCCCACCCCTCGTTCGGACGTCACTCTGCCACCGGGGTACGACATTCTTGAACCCAGGCGCGAGGTCGACGGCCGTGGGTGGAACGACCGGTCGTGCGTGATCCACGGCCGAGTTCTACGGCGGCGAACCGGCACCGCTGCCCACGGGGACTCCGGCCGCCCCCCGCCGCTGACGGCCATGCTCCCGCTCCACCCTGCCGAGCTCGCCCGACTCGAGGAGTCGGTTCGCACGTATTTCGGGCTTTGACCTGCGACGCCCGACCGGTGCATCAAGACACAGCTGTGCGGATCCGAGGCCTGTTCGACAGCCCGAAGACCGATGTCGCATCGG
>DASVGV010000045.1:0-26405 GCA_036379355.1 Mycobacteriales bacterium
GTCGACCGACAGCGGAACGGCCACCCGTGGGACCCGCTGCCGGCGGCGTACCGCCTCGGCCATGGCCTGCGCCATCCGCGCGCTGCCCTTGACCTGGGCGGTCGCCGACGGCTCGCGACCGGTCGCCTCCACGCCGGGGAACAGCGTGGCGGGGGTGCGCATCACCACGCCGGTCTCGCCGAGCGAGGGGAGCACCTGCTCGATGTAGCGCAGGAAGCTGCGGTTCGGCCCGATCAGCAGGACGCCCGAGCGCGCGATGCGGCTGCGGTACGTGTACAGCAGGTAGGCCGCGCGATGCAGCGCGACGGCCGTCTTGCCCGTGCCCGGACCGCCCTGCACCACCAGGACGCCGTCGAGCGGGGCGCGCACGACCCGGTCCTGCTCGGCCTGGATCGTGGCCACGATGTCGCGCATGCGGCCGGTCCGGCTCGCGTTCAGGGCCACCAGCAGGGCGCCCTCGCCGGCAACGACCTGGCCCTCGTGCACGGCGTCCAGGTCGAGCACCTCGTCCTCGACGCCGGTGACCGTGCGCCCGCGGGTCGACAGGTGGCGCCGGCGGACCACGCCGCGGGTGTCGGCCGGCGTCGCTTGGTAGAACGGCTCCGCGGCCGGTGCCCGCCAGTCGACGAGGATCTGGCTCTGCGCCCCGTCCGACAGCCCGATCCGCCCGATGTGACGGACGACGCCGTCGGCCAGGTCCAGGCGGCCGAAGGCCAGGCGCTCCTCGACGGCGCGCAGCTGGTCGAGGCGCTGCGAGTACAACTGGTCGAACGCGTCCCGCTCGCTGACCGCCTGCGGGGTGCGGGTGGTCGGGGTCCGGCGGACGCGGTCGAGCTGGTCCGCGGTCTCCGCGCGCAGCACGTCGAGCCGTGCGTACAGCCGATCGACGACCGCCTGCTCGGCGGCCAGCTCCGACGCCAGGACGGCGTCGGGCTGACGGGTCTCGGACACAGGGCCTCGGCGGGGATGGTCGCGACGGGGGCCATCCAGTATCGACCCTCACCGGCCGGCCACGAGACGGGGCTCCCCGTCCGCGCCGCGCACCTAGGCTGGTCGGGTGGGCGACGACGCGAAGGCGACTCCGGCCGCCGTACCGACCGCCGCACCGCACGCGCCCGAGCCGCCGGACGAAGAACGCACGGACGGGACCGCCCCGCGCGCGGCAGCGGGGCGCGAGCCGCTGGACCTCGCGGCAGCCCTCGAGCACATCCGGCCGGGGGACGTGGTGTGTCTCGGCGGCATCTTCCTGTCGGTCGCGCTCGGCTTCGCGTCGTACCCGCTGGCCGCCTTCCTGCTCGCCCACGTCAAGATCCACCTGGTGGCCACCGCGTCGATCTCGGCGCTGCTCACCGGCGGCGCCGCGGCGTACGCGGGCACGATCCCGCTCTGGCTGGTCCTGGTCCTCGCCGTGATCGGGCTGGCGAAGTTCGACCCGTTCTACTTCTGGGCCGGCCGCCGGTACGGCGACAACGTCGCCCACTTCATCGAGCAGTACGGCAGCATCAAGCCGCGGACGGTCGCCCGCGCGGAGCGGTGGGTCGCGCGCTTCGGACCCCCGCTGCTCACGATCTCGTTCTTCGTCCCGATCCCGACCCGGCTGGTCATGGTGCTGCTCGGCGCGAGCGGCGTGTCGTGGCTGGCCTTCGCGATCGCGGACTTCGTCGGCACGATGGCGTGGATCGGCCTGTACATCGCGGTCGGCCACCACTTCCACGCGCAGGTCGACCACGTGGCGCACGTCGTGAACCACTACTCGATCCTGATCGGCCTGGGCCTGCTGGGCGTGGTCATCGCGATTTCGGTGGTTCGGGGGATGCGCATGCGCCCGACGGCGCCGCCGTCCTGAACAAGCATTTTCCGGCCCCTGGTACCCGTCCGGCCGCTTCTGTGGCACGCTTTCCGCACGCCGCGGTTGGGCGGGTCCGTGATGTGCGGGCGCTCGAACCACCCGCATGTTGTAGGAGTTACGTTGGCGCAAGGCACTGTCAAGTGGTTCAACGCCGAGAAGGGGTACGGCTTCATCACCCCCGACGACGGTTCCAAGGACCTGTTCGTGCACTTCTCCGAGATCCAGGGCAGCGGCTACCGCAGCCTGGACGAGGGCCAGAAGGTCGAGTTCGAAGTCGGCCAGGGCCAGAAGGGCCCCCAGGCCCAGCAGGTCCGGTCCCTGTAGCTCTCGGGTCCACACGTCGGCGACGGGCCGTCCACCCAGTGGGGTGGGCGGCCCGTCGTCCGTCTGCCCGCCGGCATCCGCGCATGGCGTTCGGCGATGATGGGGTCGTGAGCGAGCGGCGCGACGCGGACGAGCGTCCGGTGGTCCCCGACCGCAGCGACGCCGATCGCGACGAGGCCTGGGGCGATCGCGCCGCCGACCGCGACGCCGAGGAGCGCCGGCTGCTCGAGGACCGCCCGCCCCACCACGACGGCCGCTCGAGCTGGTAGCCGCGCCGGCGAGGTTCTGCTCGTCGTGGGCGGTGCGGACGCGCTACTGCTCGACGGTGCAGAAGGCGCAGCGCCGCGCCGCCGCGGGGATGGTCGACAGGCAGTCGACACACTCCTTGGTCGCCGGCGGCTCGTCCGGCACGGGCGGGTTGAACCGGGCCAGGAGGGCCTGGACGGGCTGCACCACGAGGAAGTAGACGATCGCCGCCACGATCAGGAAGTAGATGATCGCGTTGATCAGGTCGCCGTAGTGGAACACGCTGTTGTGCAGGGTGAAGCTGTAGTTCCCGAACGCTCCCTTGCCACCGAAGATGGCGCCGATGAGCGGCGTGATGATGTCCCTGACGAACGCGCTCACGATGGCGGTGAAGGCGGCGCCGACGACCACGGCAATGGCGAGGTCGACGACATTGCCGCGCAGGATGAAGTCGCGAAACCCCTTGACGTCGATCTTCATGAGGCGCCTCTCTGTCGGACCGCGCGGCGTGGGTTGGCGCGGGGTCCGCGCATCATGCCGTGGACGGTCCGGTCCGGGCCAGGGGCAGCGCCCACGGGTCAGGGCGGTGAGGCGGCCGCGGTGCCCCGGACAGTGACCGACAGCCGCCCGCCGGCCGCGGCGCGCGCCAGCGCGGTCGCCTGCTCGGGGCTGGCCGCGACGACGACGAGACCGCCCTGGTCGCCGATCGCCGCGCGCACCGGCGGCACGGACAGCACGGCGAGGTCGGCGGCGACCACGGTCGCCCGGGCGGCCGCGTCCACCGCCCCGTCGCCGGCCGCACCCGCGGCGGCCGCGTCCGCGTCTGCCGGGACGCCATCGCTGCCGCGCGCGACCAGCACGTCGACCCGGTCGCCGGGATGCAGCAGCTCCGACGTACCGGGGTCGGCGAGGCGGACGGGCACCGCCTCGGTGCCGGCCGGCAGCAGTCGGCTGACCGAGAGGACCGTGCGGGTGAGCGGCAGCCCGGCCGGGACGGCGACCGCGACTGCCTGCCCCACCACGTCGGCGCCCGGCCGCAGCGCGGCGGCCGGCACGACGCCGGGCGGCAGGCCGACGGTGCGCAGGTCGCCCGCGGCGACCACGCTGCCGGGCACGAGGTCGTGTGCGGCGACCAGCACCGCGACGGTCGGGGCGGCGCTGTGGTGGACCGAGGCGAGGCCCGCCCAGACGGCGACCGCGGCACAGGCGGCGCTGATCGGCCGCCGGTGCCGGTCGAGCCACCAGCGGATGCCGTCCCGGCGCGACGGAGCGGGCACCCGGCTCATGCGACGTCCCGCTGCGCTGCCATGGCCAGGACGCTAGGCAGCCGCCGATGGGTGTGGCCGCCCTCGGACCGATCTGTGGACGGTCAGGCGGCGGAACCGGAGGACGATCCGGACGAGGACGACGACGTGGACGAGGACGAGGACGCAGCCTTGGCGCCCGACGCGCCCTCGGACTTCTTGCCCTCACTCGCGGTCGAGCCGCTCTTCGCGCCGTCGCCCTTGCCCGCGTCGGTCTTGCCGGTGTCGGCCTTGGCGCCGTCGTGGTTCCCGCCGCCCGACCGCCCGGAGGAGGCGCGCGAGTCGGTGCGGTAGAAGCCGCTGCCCTTGAAGACGACCCCGACGGCGCCGTAATGCTTGCGCAGCAGACCCCCGCAGTGCGGGCACTCGGTCAGCGCGGCGTCGGTGAACGACTGGACCGCTTCGGTGTCACGGCCGCATTCGGTGCAGCGGTACTGGTAGGTCGGCACGCTGGTCTCTCCGCAAAGCTCGATGGTTGGCACTCTCACGTGCCGAGTGCCAATCGTACGACAGTCGGATCCGGATTCGGGGCTAGGTCACCACGGGCACGGTCAGCAGGGCGTCGGGCAGGGCCACGTGCGTCACCGGCCGGTCGTGCGGCTCGGCCGGCAGCGCGTCGACCAGCTCGCCGGCGTGCAGCAGGGCGATGACCGGGACGCCGGGCGGCAGGACGCGGTCGTACGCGCCGCCGCCGCGCCCCAGCCGTACCCCGGCCCGCGACACCGCGAGCGCCGGGACGATCCACACGTCCGGCCGTTCCGGCACCGCGGGTCCGGTCGGCTCGACCGTGCCCCGCAGGCCCGGCCGGCGGGTGCCGTCGTCAACCACGAGGTCGAGCCCGCCGTCCGGCCGCAGGCGCGGCAGGAGCACCCGCCGGCCCCGGACGGCGAGAGCCTGGAGCAGGTCACTCGTGTTCGGCTCCGTACCAGCCGAGAGATACACAGTGAGGCACTGCGCGCCGGCGAGGACGGGCGCGCCGAGCAGCCGTGCGCTGCGCTCGGCGTCGCCGCGCGCCCGTACGTCCGGGGCGAGCCCAGCCCGCCGCGCGAGCACCGCGCGACGGCACGCCGCCTTGCCCGCCGCACCGTCGCCCGCGGGCCCCTGCGCTGCGTCCACGACCGGCAGTGTGACGCTCGCCGCCATGGGACGATCCGCTGCTCGGACCGGGCGTGCCGGTGCCCGGGCCGACGAGCGGTGAAGGGAGCCGGCATGCCGCTGCGCGCGCGCCTGGTCGCAGCGCTCCTGGTCGCCGTCGCGATCCCGGTGGTCGTCGTCGTGATCGTGCTGGCGGTGGTCCTGCCGACCAGTGCCGGCCACGCCACCGACGCCCGCGTCACGTCGGCGCGCGCCCAGGTGCAGGCGAACCTCCAGGCGGTGTGCCGTACCCAGACGGCCTTGGCCCGGACACTGGGGCAGGCGAGCGGGAACCTCGACGCCGCGGTCGTCCGCGCCGCCGAGAGTCAGGGCAGCGCGGCGATCGTGACCTCCGCCGCGGGCGCTGTCCTGACCTCCGCGGCGCGTGCCGGCGACGACGGCGCGGCGCTGCTCGCAGTCCTGCCGGCCGCGCCCGACTGCGCCAGCGCGGCGAGCGGGGGGGTCGGCGGGCCACGTGTGGTCGCCGCCCGCGCGCCGCGCAAGGGTGGCGGCGTCGCGGTTGTCGCCCGTGCGCTGGACCCGAGCCTGGCCGGCGGCACGGCCGGCAGCCTGCTGCCCACGCTCGTCCGCGGGTCGGGCGCCGACCTCACGATCGCGTTCGCCACCCAGAGCCCGCAGCCGCCGACCGCGACCTCGCTGAACGACAGCACGCTCGCCGCCAAGCTCGCCGCGATCGCCACCTCGGGGCACGCTCCGGTGACGCTCGCGCACGGCGACGGGGCGACGTACGAGACGATCCCGCTGCTGGGCGGTACGGAGCTGGTCGTCAGCCGGCCGGAGCCGCGGACCGGCCTGATCCTGCTGCTGGTGATCCTCGTCGGCCTGCTCGCGCTCGCCCTCGCCGCGCTCGCCGGGTGGCGCATCGCCCGGGCCGCCACTCGCCCGCTGAGCCAGCTGTCCGAGGCCGCCGAGCGGGTCACCGAGGGCGACCTCGACACGCGGCTGCCCGTCACCGGAGACGACGAGGTCGCGCGGCTGTCGCGGGCGTTCAACACGATGACCGAGGCGCTGCGCCGCACGATCACCGACCTGCGCGTCAGCCGGGACGAGCTCCAGCGCAACGTGTCCCGGCTCGGCGACACGCTGTCGTCCACGCACGACCTGGACCGCATCCTCGGCGTGATCGTCGACACCGCGATGGTCAGCGTCCGGGCTACCGCCGGCGCCCTGCTGCTCACGTCCGCCAGCGGGCAGACCCTCTACCTCCGGGTCGGCCGTGGCCTCGACGGCCGCATCCGCGGGGCGTCCGCTGCGCCGGGCCAGGCCAACCGGCCGGTCCGCCTTTTCTGGCAGCGGGGCATGCCGGGCGTCGCGGCCCGCGTCGCCGTGACCGGCGAGGCCCTGCGCGGCACGATCGGCCCGAACGCGCTGGCCCTCGCGCCCGACGAGCCTCAGGGCAAGGCCGTCCTCGCGCTCCCGCTGCGCAGCGGTGGGCGGGTGACCGGCGTCCTCGCGCTCTACGACCGGGCGGACGGCCTCGCGTTCGACGACCGCGACGTCCGCATCGTCGACTCGTTCGTGGCGCAGGCCGTCAACGCGGTCGACAACGTCTTGCTGCACCAGGAGGCGCAGCGACTGTCGATCACCGACGGCCTGACCGGCTTGTGGAACTACCGGTACGCCATCCTCGCGCTGACCCGTGAAGTCGAGCGGGCCGCGCGGTTCCACCGACCGCTCAGCGTGCTGATGCTCGACCTCGACCGGTTCAAGCGCGTCAACGACCGGTACGGCCACCAGCGCGGCGACGCCGTCCTGATCGAGGTCGCCAACCGCGTGCGCAGCGTGGTCCGCGAGGTCGACATCCTGGCCCGGTACGGCGGGGAGGAGCTGATCCTGGTCCTGCCCGAGACCGACCTCGACGGTGCGGTGTTCCTCGCCGACCGCATCCGCGACGCGATCCGCAGCCGGCCGATGGGCGCGCCCGGCGAGGAGGAGCTGCTGATGACGACGTCGATCGGCGTCGCCGTCTTTCCGCAGCACGGCGAGTCCGCCCGCGTCCTGCTGCGCTCCGCCGACAGCGCGCTCTATGCCGCCAAGGCGGCCGGGCGCGACCGCTACCGCGTCGCCGGGGACACGCCGGACACCCTCGCCGGCCGTCCGCTCGCGGCCGACCACTGACGCCCATCTCGCACGGGACGACCGGATAGCCTCGGTGCATGGCGAAACGGGTCCGGACGGCAGTGATCCCTGCGGCCGGTCTCGGAACCCGGTTCCTGCCGGCGACCAAGGCCGTACCGAAGGAGCTGCTGCCGGTCGTCGACACGCCCGCCATCGAGTACGTCGTCGCGGAGGCCGCCGCCGCCGGCCTGCCGGAGGTGCTGCTCATCACCGGGCGCGGCAAGGTCGCCATCGTCGACCACTTCGACGCGAACCCCTGGCTGGAGCAGATCCTGACCGCCAAGGGGGACAACGACCGGCTCGCCGCGATCCGCCGTTCCAACGACCTGCTCCAGGTCCACTCGGTCCGTCAGGGCGAGCCGAAGGGGCTCGGCCACGCGGTGCTCCAGGCGGCGGCGCACGTGGGGGACAGCCCGTTCGTGGTGATGCTCGGCGACGACCTCATCGACGCCCGCGACCCCATCCTCGAGCGCATGATCGCGGTCCAGGAGCAGTACGGCGGCAGCGTCGTCGCGCTGCTGCAGGTGCCGGCGGACCAGATCTCCCTGTACGGCTGCGCGGCGGTGCGCGGGGAGCCCGACGGCGACGTCGTGGACATCGCCGACCTGGTCGAGAAGCCGGCTGCGGACGACGCTCCGAGCAACCTGGCGGTGATCGGCCGGTACGTCCTGTCGCCGGACATCTTCGCGCTGCTCGAGCACACCGAGCCGGGCCGGGGCGGCGAGATCCAGCTGACGGACGCCATGGCGGTGCAGGCCCGGCGCGGCGAGCTGCGGGGCGTGGTCTTCTCCGGCCGGCGCTACGACACCGGCGACCGCATCGGCTGGCTGAAGGCCACGGTCCAGCTGGCCTGCGAGCGCACCGACATCGGCCCGGAGCTCCGGGCGTGGATCAAGGACTTCGCCCGCGAGCTGCCGTCGTGACGTCCCCGCCGGTCGCGGACGTGTCGGTCGACGAGCAGCTCGCGACCGTGCTCGCCGCGATCGCCCCGCTCGAACCGCTCGAGCTGCAACTGGTGGAAGCGGCCGGTGCCCTGCTGGCCGAGGACGTGGTCGCACCGCGACCGTTGCCGATGTTCGACTACGCCGCCGTCGACGGGTACGCGGTCCAGCTCGCCGACGTGGGGCACGCCAGCCGCGCGCACCCGGCGCGCCTCCCGGTGGTCGGCGGCGGGCCGGTGGCCGCCCTCTCGGTGCAGCCGGGTATCGCGGTGCGGGTCGCGGCCGGCGTCGCGTTGCCGGCCGGCGCCGAGGCGGTCGTACCGCTCGGCTGGACCGAGCCCGGGGACGGGACCGTCGCGATCCAGCGCAGCCCGTCGGCCAACCAGCTCGTCCGCCGGCGCGGGGACGACGTGGCCGAGGGCTCGACCGTGCTGACGCGCGGCATGCAGCTGGGCGCCGTCCAGGCCGGCATCCTGGCCTCCCTCGGTCTGAGCCGGGTACGCGTGCACCCGCGGCCGCGCGTCGTGGTGCTGTCCACGGGCGACGCGCTGCTGGAGGCGGGCGAGCTCGTCGAAGGCGGCCACAGCTTCGACGGCAACTCGCACGCGCTGGCCACCGCCGCCCGCGAGGCCGGCGGGACCCCGTACCGCCTGCCGGCCGTCCGCAACACCGTCGACGCGCTGTCCGCGGTGCTCGAGGACCACCTCATCCAGGCCGACCTCGTGGTCGTCTCCGCGCGTCTGCGTCCCGGCGGGTACGACCCGCTGCCGGAGGTCCTCGACCGGCTCGGCGAGGTGAGCGTGCACCACGTCGCGCTCGACCCTGGTGCGCTGCACGTCTTCGGGCGCATCGGGGACGAGGGCACCCCGGTGTTCGTCCTGCCCGCCGACCCCGTCGCGGCCATGGTCGGCTTCGAGATCTTCGTCCGCCCGGCGATCCGGCGGATGCTCGGCGCGACCGCCACCGGCCGGCCGCAGGTCCGGGCCCAGGTCACGCGCGCCGTCCGGACGGTTCCCGGGAAGCGGCAGTACGTCCGCGCCCAGCTGCGCCACGACGCGACGCGCGGCTACCTCGCGACGCCGGTGGCCGCGGGCGCGCCGACACTCAGCGCGCTGGCGGCGTCGAACGCGCTGCTCGTGGTCCCCGAGGACGCGCAGAAGGTCGAGGCCGGCGCCGCCCTCGACGCCGTGCTGCTCGAACGCCGGGGCGTGTGACGTGCCCGTGCCGGACCTGCGGCACGGGCCGCTGACGCTGCGTGCGCTGCGCCGCCGCGACGCGGCGGCGTGGGTGGCGGCCCGCCTCGAGAACGAGGACTGGCTGGTGCACTGGGAGGCGATGCCGCCGGACCAGCCGTACGTCTCGTGGGCCGAGCGGCACACGACCGCGGGCTTCCTGCACCTGCTGCGGACCCAGCGAGCGGCCGTCCGTGCGGGCTCCGCGATCCCGTTCGGGATCTTCTGGGGCGACGAGCTGTGCGGTCAGGTCAACGTCGGCAACGTCGTCCGCGGCGCGTTCAACTCGGCGTACCTCGGCTACTGGGTCTCGCGGTCGGTCGCCGGCCGCGGCGTCATGCCGACGGCGGTGGCCCTCGTCGCCGACCACTGCTTCCGCACCGCGGGCCTGCACCGCCTGGAGGCGAACATCCGCCCCGAGAACGTGGCATCGGTCCGCGTCGCGGAGAAGTGCGGGTTCAGCTGTGAGGGAAGGCGCCGGCGCTACCTCGCCATCGACGGCGACTACCGCGACCACGTGGGGTACGTGCTGTTGGCGGAGGATCTGCCGGGGGGCGTGCTGTCGGCGCTGGTCGCGAACGGCGACGCGGTCCGGGCCTGACGGGCAGACACCCGACGGTCAGGAAATTCGTACCTGCGGACGCGGTGACACGCCGCTCGGTTGCGCCGCTCGGGGGCGCCCCGTGGCTAGCGTCGAGGCAACCCCATTCGCCCCGTACGCACTTCCCCCGTGCACCGTGTGAAGGCTTGGTGATCGGCTCGTGAGTGCAGCCGTCCTCGCCGTTCTCGTGGTCCTCTGGCTGGTCGTGCTGGTGCCGATGTTCCTGCATCGGCACGACCGGAACATCGAGGGTGCCGCCGCCGACCGGTTCGCCGGTGCGATGCGCGTGCTGTCGCGCCGGCGGGGCCGCCGCGGGGGCCTGGTCGACCGTCGCTACCTGCTCGGGTCCTCGGCCCCGTCGGCCGAGCGGGCCGAGGTGATCTCCCGCGCGCTGCAGGCCTCCGCGGCGACCGAGCCGGTGGAGTCGCAGCCGCGGCCGCCATCCGCGAGCCGGCGCGCCGCCCGCATCGCCGCCCGCCGGCGCGGCCTGGCCGTCATGGTGGGCGTGATCCTCGTCAGCCTGCTGGTGGCGGTGCTGCTCGGCGGCTTCTGGTGGGCCGTGCAAGGCCTCGCCGACGTCCTCGCGGCGGCGGGCCTCGCCCAGTTGCGGGCGTCTGCTCTCGCCGACCGTTTCGTCGCGCCGCCGGTCCGGTCGTCGTCGCGTCCGGCAGCGGCCCTGACCACCGAACCCGTGTCCCCGCGCCGCCCGCTGCCGGTCGAACGCCACCGGCCCGCGCACATGGTGCCGGAAATGCCTGCGGCACAGGGGCTTGCGTACGCATCGGGTCACGACGTCGCACCGCCTGTGGTGCGCGGTGCGGGCAAGCAGATCGTGTTCGACGCGGTCACCGAGACCCCGCTGGTGGACGCGCCGCAGGTCCGCAAGGTGCCGCCGAAGCCGACGCACCGCCCGCCCGTCCACGTCGGCGTGCCGGACGACTTCTACGAGCGGCCGGTCTCGCCGCCGGCCCCCGAGCGGGTGCGCCAGCCGCACGTACCGCTGCTCGACGAGGTCGACACCGACCCCGACACGATGACCGCCGGCCTGGACCTGCTCGACGGCATCCTCGACCGCGCCTCGGGCGAGTAACGCGACCTGTCGCTGGTAGCCTGACGGTCCCGTTCAGGGGCTGTGGCGCAGTCCGGTAGCGCACCTCGTTCGCATCGAGGGGGTCAGGGGTTCGAATCCCCTCAGCTCCACTGTCCACAAATGCCGGTTGACCTGCACTGATGGTCGCCGAGTCGATCTACGTTCGCTTCCGAGGCATAACCGAGGCATAACGGTTGATCTTGGAGGCGCGTCATGGCGAGCGTCGTCACCCGCAAGCATCGCTCCGGCGAGTGCACGTACAAGGTTCAGTTCCTGCTTGGCGGTCGCCGTGGAGCACCGTGGCAGTCCGAGACGTTCACTGACCGTCGGTCGGCGCTGAAGTTCGCCGCGCTCGTCGACGCGGCCGATCAGCGGTGGCCGGACGGCTGGGTGAAGGGCGTCGGGTTCGGCGAGGCGCCAGAGCCGGCGGAAGAGCATCCGCTGCTGGCGTTCGGCATCGCGTACGTGCGCCGGTTGACGAGCACGGGGCCGGACACGCAGACGAAGTACGTCCAGCAACTCACTTCGCTCAACCAGTGGTTGACCGAGATCATGCGAGTGACGCCCACGATCGAGAACATGACGTCCGACGACGACCGGGACTGGATCGTCGCCCGGCGGAGGGGAGGCGCGAGTCCGAAGACGATCGCGAACTACCACGGTCTGCTCGCTGCGGTGTTCAAGAGCGCGGTAGAGAAGGGCTTGATCGCTCGAAACCCGTGCGTGGGGGTGAAGCTGCCGCCAGTCGACGACGACACCGAGGACGACGACGACAAGGTGTTCCTGACCGAACGGGAGTTCGCGTTGCTTCGCGACTGCATCCGCGCGGCGGACCGCGACTTGCTCACCATCGCGGTCGGGACTGGGCTGCGGTGGGGGGAGCTGACGGGGCTCAAGGTCAAGGACCTGGACCTCGACGGCTCCCCCGCCTCGCTGGCCGTGCGCCGGGCGTGGAAGAGCAACGGGCGCGGTGAGTTCGCGCTCGAACAGCATGCCGGGTTCTACCTCGGCAAGCCGAAGACGCGGGAGTCCCGGCGGCGGATCACCCTCGCCGGGCCGATCGTCGACGCACTGCGTCGGGCCGCCGCAGGTCGCGGCCCCGACGAACTGGTCTTCCCGGCGAATGGCGGCGGCCGGCTCGTGCACGGGAAGTGGTACCGCGGCTGGCAGCGCGCGATCAAGGCCGCGCAACTGCAGGGGCTGGCGAAGACGCCGCGGTTTCATGATCTCCGTCATTCACATGTCGCCTGGCTGATCTCTGCCGGGGTACCGCTGCCGGTGATCCAGAAGCGACTCGGCCACAAGAGCATCAAGATCACCGTAGATGTGTACGGCGGCCTGCTGTTCCAGACCCACGAGGTCGCCGACCTCGCGATCGAACGAGCCCTCGGCGGCGACAAGGTCGTCAGGGCGACCCGGCAGGGCGGCGCGCAGGCGGGCGAGCCGCTTGACGAACCGGCGACGGCGTAGCCGCCCGAGCTCCGCGGGGTCAGCTGGCGGTGTGCGCTGCGAGGTAGTCGGCGAGCGCCGCGCGGATCACGTCACTCGGGCGACGGTGCTGCGCCTCCGCGAGTGCCGCGAGCTGCTCGTTCACCTCGACCGGCAGACGCACCTGGCGGACCGGCGAGTGCTGACCGGCGCGGGCCTTCGGGTCGATCGACGGGCGGCCACCAGTGGCACGCTCGAGTAGGTCGCGGCCGAACGCGGCGGCGTCCTTGCTCCGCAGCGCGGTGGTCGAGTCGGGCTTGAGCGTCATCTCGGTCTCGGCCCAGTCCGCGGCCCGCTGGTAGCTTTTGTCGGTGGTACTCATTGGCCGTCTCTCATCCGGTCGAGGTGCTTCTGGCGGGCGATCATGACGTGGAAGATGCGCAGGTCACGGGGAGGGAGCACTTCCACCATCACCTCTAGCAATGCGCCGCCGGGTCGTCGCGGCGGCCCGATGAACAAGGTGGGCCGCACCCTGCCTGGAGGGCGTGGCTCATCGAACTCCGACTCGACGTAGTGCGCGTGGCGGATGGCGTGCAGCGCGTCCTCGTGCGGGATGTCGTGCTTGTCGGCGCTCGGTGCCCACGTCACCGCCACCCATAAAGTGTAGTACACAACGTGGGCGTGGGGAACCGGTCGCGTCTACGCGACTGGTCGCGGGCGTCGCGCCCGCGGGCTCAGGCCTGAACCGGCGGCCGCGGTTGCGGTCGGTGGGGTCTGTTCGCCGGCCGTGATGATCTGGCGGAGGTGGTCGGCGGTGAAGCGGACGTGCTTGCCGAGCCGGGTGTGCGTCACGGCGCCGGCGGTGACCTTCTTGCGGAGCCAGCCCTCTGGCACGCGGAGCAGCCGGGCCGCTTCCGCGATGGTGTACATCGGTGGTACTTCGTCCGTCGGGACGGCGGCGACCCGGCCGGCCGCCGCGAGGCGCCGGGCAGCAGGGCTTTCGACCGGAAGCCGCTGCGCTGCAGGTAGTTGGTGCACTGCGGGCTGCGTCATCGTGAGATCCCGGTCCGGCGGTCGGGCGGTTCGGCGAGGGGGCGCAGCAGCTGGTCGTCGGGGGGTAGTTGCCGGCTGGCGAGGGTGTGGGTCGGCCCGTGGCTGAGCCGGTCGGCGAGGGCGTCGAGGACGCGGGCGGGGTCGGGGCCGGTGAGCAGCTGGAAGCCGGGCCGGTCGGTGCCGCGGTCGGCGTCCAGGCCGATGACGGTGGTGGCGTACAGGTGGTTGGCCTCGCGGCCTCGGGACAGGGCGACGTAGCCCGCTTGCTGGCACAGCGCGCTGGTCCCGTAGATCAGGCACTGCTCGGTGGTCAGCCCCTGGGCCTTGTGGACGGTCATCGCGTACGCGTGGGTGAGCCGTCTGTTGGCCCAGCCGGTCGGCACGGTCAGGTCGCGTCCGTCCTCGGTCCGCAGCCCGAGGTGCTGGCGGGCGACGCGGGTGAGGTGGCCGCGGGTGCCGTTGAGCAGCCCGGTGCGGGGATCGTTGCGGGTGACCATGACCAGGTCGCCGGCCGCCAGGGGCATCGGCCGCCGGTCGGCGTCTTGGACGGTGACGGTGTCGGGGCCGAGGGTGCCATCGGCGTGCAGCCGGCTGCGGATCGCCGCGTTCAAGCGGTGGACGTCGGCGCGGCGGGAGGCGAGCGCGACCACCCCGTAGGGCCCGTGTGCAGCTTGGCTGGTCTGGTAGTCGGCGGCGATCTGGTCGGCCAGCCGGGACGGGGTGCGGTGTAGGTGGATGCGGTCGTGGGCGAGGTAGTGCTCGATCGCCTCGTCGACCGCGCCGGCTCGGAGCGCGAGCAGGGCGCCGCGTTCCCAGTCATGGCGCTGGCGGGTGTTGCCGGCCAGGACCCGGGTGGCGGCGGTGTGTTGGGCGAGGGCGGTGAACAGGCCGCCGGCTTCGACCTCGGGCAGCTGGGCCGGGTCGCCGACGAGCACGCTCTGCCCGCCGGCGGCCTGCACGTGGTCCAGCAGTCGGGCGAGCTGGCGGGTGCCGACCATGCTGGCCTCGTCGATCACCACCACAACGCCGGTCGGGAGCCCGCGTGGCTGGCCGGTGGTCGGGTCGGGCCGGTCCGCGGCGGCGAGCAGCCGGGCCAGCGACTGCGAGGTGATGCCGGTGGCCGTCTGTAGTCGTTCGGCGGTGGTCGCGGCGAGCGCCGCACCGAGCACCGGCCGGCGGTCGGCGCTCCAGCAGGCTGAGGCGGTCGCGAGGACGGTGGTCTTGCCGGACCCGGCCGGTCCGACCAGCACCTGCACGGCCGCGGGGGAGATCGCCAGGTTGACCGCCGCGACCCGCTGCTCGCGCGTCAGGTGCGCGCCGGAGACGACGTCGGCGATGCGGTGCGCGTCGATCGGCCGCCGGGACAGTTGCCGGGTCGCGTGCGTGAGGGCGGCGCGCTCGGTGGCGAGGAGGTCGGCGGTGGTCCACTGCCGTTCCCCGTTCGAAGCGGGCAGCTCGAGCGGCACCACGCCCGGATGGGTCAGCAGCTGGTCGGTCAGGGCCTCCAACGAGTCGGTGTCGATCGGCGTGCCGGCCGGCAGCGCGTCCGCCAGGGCGCGGGTCACATCACGGCGGAGGAACGCCGTGGTGTGCGCGGTCAGGCCGTCGGGTCCGAGCAGCCGCGCCGCGAGCCGGTCGATGTCGGGGGGCGGCGGGGGGACCCCCTGCCCGATCGCGCCGTCGATCATGCGGGCTGGGTCGTGGCCCAGGTCGCGGACCCGCGCCTCCCACCCCGGCCGCAGCTGGTCCGGGCTGCGGTGGGACTTGCCGGGGCGGGTGCGGTAGGCGGCGCGTTGCCGCGCCGCCCGCGACTCCGACCCGCTGCGGGCGCATTCGTCCTCGATCCGCACGTGTTGGGTGGAGAACTCCCGGCACACCTCGTCGGGGATGCCGTCGATCTCCGCGACGCTCTTGTGCACCGGCCCCCAGGCGACGCCGAGCCGGCAGGTCAGCTGCCCCCGCAAGGTGGCCTGGTAGACGGCCCCGGCGGTGCGGGCCTGGCGGAACACAGCCTGCGAGTCGACCGCCGACCAGCGGCCGTCCGTCCCGCGGAGCATGTTCGCGATGACCACATGCGTGTGCAGCTGCGGGTCGTCCGCGCGGGAGGTGCGGTGGGTGAACGCGGCCGCCACGAACCCCTCGGTCCCGATCCGCTCAGCCCGCTGGCCGTCCCCCTGATGCCCGCGCATCCCGTGCGCCGCGTGCTTGTCGAGGTAGGCGAGGGCTTCGCGGACGGCCGCGTCGTGCGCGGAGCCGACCTCCCGCCGCACGTCCTCGCCGCCGAGCGCGTGCAACACCGAGACGCTCTTCGGCGGTGACACGACCACGTCGATGCCCGCGCGGCGGCGGTCGACCTTCCCCCCGGCATGCGCCAGCGCGGCGCCGAACCGGTCCGCTCCATCGTCGCCGCGGAAGACCTCGACCGGGTCCAGCCCCGCCGCCCGCGCCACGACGGCCGCCTCGGACGCGTCGACCGTCACGGCCGTACGACGGGCCGACGCGTCCACCGCGACGGCGAGCCCGGCGAACCGATCCGCCGACGCCGAACCGTCGAACACGGCGCCAAGCCCGAGGTCATGCGCGGCCGCCTGGGCGCGGACCGCGTCCACCAGCGGCCGGACCGGAAGCAGGCCCCGCCCATCCGGGCGCAGCACCGGCCGGCCCACCTGGGCGCCATCCGGCGACCGGCCCGCCAGCAGCTGCCCGAAGACCTGCCGCCCAGCGCCGGTCACCTCCCCCGTGAGCCCGGCCGCGGCCGCGCCCGATCCGCACCAGACGCCGGCCGGCTCCCGCTCCCCGGTGTAGTACCGGGCCGTGCAGTCCGCCGCCCGATCCAAGTAGTAGCTGCCGGCGGCCGCGCCACCCGACAGCATCGCGACCGAGATCATCTCGCCGCTCCCGCCCGGCGGGCGGGCAAGAACGCCGCCCGACCGGCCGAACGCCACCGGGCGTACCGGGACGAGCCGGTCCGTCTGCCTTGTTTCGCTTCCACACCGGAAAGTGCACGGCGGGGGCGTCCCCACGAACGTCCCCACGAACGTCCCCACGAACGTTCCCACGAACGTCCCCGCGGCGAGACGGTCGCTGGACGGCTCACTGCTGGGGGGTCGGCTGCCACGTTAGGTACCGCCCCACGAAGGTCCCCACGAAGGTCCCCACGAACGTCCCCACCGCAGGTCGGATGGCAGATTCGGTGACCCGTGGCCGCCCGCGCGCCCTCGCTGGTCTCTCGGCCGGCTCGCCTGTCGTGGGCGCTCCGCCGTGCCCCGCGGCTGGGTCGCCGGCGTCACGGCTATCGGCCAACGGGCAAACTCAGCTTCTCGGGCGCCGCGCATCGGGGAGCGCGTAGCCCGGGATCGGCCGCTGCATCCACAACCGACGTGGCCGGGTCGCCGGGCCGCGGCGCGCGGGCGACCCTGGGGTCAGCGCACCGTCAGGAGGACGGCATGATCGACGAACCCGCGGACGCTTACCCGTGGCTTGCCCAGCGCGACGAGAGGTTCACCCTGGCGCTCGCGCTCGACGTCGGCGAAGTCCTGGTCCGCCACGGGTATCCCGCTCCCGCTGGGGCGGTCCTGGTCAGCCTCACCACCGGGCTGTACGCCGCACTCCACGACCCGCCCCCGAGCTACCCGCTGACCGCATTCTGACCGACCACCCGTCGCGGCCACAGAGCGCACGTGACAGGCTCGCACCTCAAGATCAAGAGCCATCGACCGGACACAGTGGTATCGGCATACGTCAATCGACTGCGCCCACGCCGTCGAGTTCAGCCATCTCCGGCGCGGTCGCCGCGGCGGTTACCGCTGTCGCATGAAGATGGTGCGAGCTTCTTTGGCGCCGTAGCAGACCAGGACATAGCCGGCGGCGGGGTCGGCCCACCACCAGCCGATGGCCGCGTTGAGGACCAGTCCGGCGAGGACGGCGACCGCGAGTAGCCCGTCAATGGCGGTGACCCGTGCTTCGGTGCGCAGCACGGGGTTGTTGAGTGCCCGGCCGGTGCGGGCCTTGCCGGCGGCAAGGGCGAACATGACGGCGGCGGTGACTGCGGTCCAGGCGATGCCGAGCCAGCTACGGCCTGGGTGGTAACTGGTGGCGAGGATCACGGCGGACTGCACGGCCAAGTAGACAGCGAGTGCGGTAAACGCGACTCCGATCGCCCGCAGGGCGCGGCGCTGCCGGTTGGGGCCGGTGCCGGCCAACTCCCACAGGACCACGGTGCTGGCGCCGATCTCGATCAGCGAGTCAAGGCCGAACCCGGCCAGCGCGATCGATCCGGCGCTCACCGCCGCGAACGCGAGTACGACGATCCCAACCAAGTTCCAAGCGAGCGTGACACTCTCCAGTAACCGGCCGCGATGTAGCAGCTTTAGGGATCGGCGGCCGGATGCCGCGGTGGCGAAACCCGTCATGACGAGCCTCCCTTAGTAGACCGCTCACTGAGTCCGGCGAGCCGTTCCACGACGGCGAGTCCATCTGTGGTGCCCGGCCAGTGCCGGCGCAGCGGCTCCCGGCCGGCAGAGCGAGCCACCGAGCGCAGCACAGCTACGACGACGATCGCGTCGTCGGCGAAGCCCAGCACCGGGATGAAGTCGGGGACGACGTCGATGGGCGATGCGAGGTAGCCGAGCAGCAGCCACAGCCGGATCCGGACCCCGCGGGAAATTTGCGGGTCGCGAGCCAGCCGAGTCAGCAACCGCACCAGGTCAGGCAGCAGTCGCGCGGCCTGACCGATCACCGCCCGGCTCGGTCGGACCGCCAGCAGCACCGCGACCAGGCCAAGCCACGTGACCACCAGTCCGGCGGCCAGGGCCACGAGCAGGTCCGCCCACCAGGTCACGAGCTAACCGTCGCGACGAGCGTGTCAGCGGCCCGGGCGAGGGAACTCAGCCGGCGTCCACGCGGTGGTCTGGCGCGCCGAGACGGACGTGTTCGGCGTGGTAGACGGCCTCGTCGAGGAGGCTCGCGACGTGGCTGTCGTACAGCGAGTAGGTGACGTTCCGTCCGCTGCGGGCCTTCACGACCAAGCCCATGGCCCTCAGCAGGCGGAGCTGGTGCGAGATCGCGGACTGCTCCATGCCGACCGCTTCGGTCAGCTCGGTCACGGTCGAGGGTGCTTCGCGGAGCCGGGAGAGGATCAGCAGCCGGCTGGGCGCGGTCAGCGCCTGCAAGGTGTCGGCGACTGCCGCGGCGCTGGTGGCGTCGAGCCGCGCCGGTGGCGTGACGCGACCCCGTACACCATGACCCATGCGTCGAGCATAGCTACCGTACAACTTGCATGAACAGGTATTCATAATGTCCTGTAGCGTGGCGTGGTCGGACCGTTCGGCGCCGATCGCACCGGGAGAAGGGAGCATCGCGGATGCCGTCGACCCTGGCCGGTCCGGTGCGTGCCGTTGCCGCGCCGCCGCCGGTCGGCCGGTCCCGGGCGGCGATGGTCGGCGGTGTCTTCTCGTTGCCGGAGATGCGCTGGGCCGGGCTCGCGTTGGCGTTGTTCGTCGTCGGTGGCGTCCTGCAACTGGTGGGCGCGCCGACCTGGACGTGGTGGACCCTCTACCTGGCCTGCTATGCCAGCGGCGGGTGGGAGCCCGCGCTGGCCGGCGTGCGGTCGGCCCGGGCCAGGACCCTCGACGTGGACCTCCTGATGATCGTCGCGGCCATCGTCGCCGCCGCGATCGGACAGGTCTTCGACGGCGCGCTGCTGATCGTGATCTTCGCGACGTCCGGCGCGTTGGAGGCGTTGGCCACCAAGCGCACCGCGGACTCCGTCCGGGCGCTGCTGGATCTGGCGCCGGAGCGCGCCACCCGTCTCCATGCGGACGGCGGCGAGGAACTGGTCGACACCGCGGATCTGTCCGTCGACGACATCGTGCTGGTACGGCCCGGCGAGCTGATCGGCGCGGACGGCGAAGTCCTCGACGGGGCGAGCGAGGTCGATCAGGCGTCGATCACCGGCGAGCCGCTCCCGGTCCTCAAGGAGCCCGGGGACGAGGTGTTCGCCGGCACCCTGAACGGCACGGGGGCCCTGCGCGTGCGGGTGAGCCGGGCCGCCGCGGACTCCGTCGTCGCCCGGATCGTGGCTCTGGTCGCCGAAGCGTCGGCCACCAAGGCGAAGACGCAGCTGTTCATCGAGAAGGTCGAGCAGCGCTACTCCGCGGGCATGGTGCTCGCCACCCTGGCGCTGTTCTTCGTCCCGCTCGCGCTGGGCGCGGCACTCCAGACGGCGCTGCTGCGGGCGATCACGTTCATGATCGTCGCCTCGCCGTGTGCCGTGGTGCTCGCCACCATGCCGCCGTTGCTGTCCGCGATCGCCAACGCCGGCCGGCATGGCGTTCTCGTGAAGTCCGCGGTCGTGATGGAACAGCTCGGCCGCAGCGACACCGTCGCGTTCGACAAGACCGGCACCCTCACCGAGGGCACCCCCCGGGTCGCCGAGGTCGTGCCCCTGCCCGCCGGCCCGCTGGACGCCGACCACCTGCTGGCGCTCGCCGCGGCCGCGGAGCGGCCCAGCGAACACCCGTTGGCCGCCGCCATCGTCCGGGCCGCCCGCGACCGCGGTCTGCATCTCCTGCCGGCCTCCGAGTTCGACTCCGCGCCTGGGCGAGGGATCACCGCGCGTGTGGGTACGCACGTCGTCCGGGTCGGATCCCCCGGGCTCCTCGACGAGATGTCCGCCGCCGCCGTCGACTCGGCAGCCGGCTGGCAGATCCGCGCGTCCGTCGCTGCGATCGAAGCCACCGGCGGCACCGCAGCCGTGGTCCTGATCGACGGCGCTCCCGCCGGAGTGCTCGCGTTGGTCGACCAGGTCCGCCCCGACGCGCGCGATGCCACCGCCGCGCTGACCCGGCTGACCGGACGTACCCCGGTGCTGCTCACCGGCGACAACGCGGGCGCCGCAGCCCGGCTCGCCGACGAGGTCGGCATCACCGACGTCTACGCCGGACTGCTGCCCGCCGACAAGGTGGCCGAGGTCCACGCGCTGCAACGCGCCGGCCGTACCGTGTTGCTCGTAGGCGACGGAGTGAACGACGCACCCGCCCTGGCCGCCGCCGATCTCGGCCTCGCGATGGGGCGGCACGGCTCGGACCTTGCCCTGGAGACCTCCGACGCT
This sequence comes from Mycobacteriales bacterium, assembly GCA_036379355.1. Classification (GTDB taxonomy): domain Bacteria; phylum Actinomycetota; class Actinomycetes; order Mycobacteriales; family CAJCIY01; genus CAJCIY01. Next base: position 20,453 of record DASVGV010000045.1, read on the forward strand.
GTCATTGTTCGCGACGAGCTTTCGACCGTGCCGAAGGTCATCGACCTGTCCCGCCGAGCCCGCCGGGTGGTCACCGCCAACCTCGTCATCGCTGCCCTCGTCATCACCGCACTGGTGACGTGGGATCTGGCCGGATATCTGCCGTTGCCGCTGGGGGTGGCCGGTCACGAAGGGTCCACCGTCATCGTCGGCCTCAACGGCCTGCGGCTGCTCCGGCGGTCCGCCTGGCATCGCACCGGCCGGATCCCGCAGTCATGAGCACTCCGCCGCACCACGACCACCACGACCACCACGACCACCACGACCACCACGAGCACGGTGGGTCGGTGTGGGCGCGGCTCCGGCACGGCGTGTCCGAGGCCGTCGGTGGCCACTCCCACGATGCCGCCGACCAGGTCGACGAGTCGTTGGAAGCCAACGCCGAGGGCCGTCGAGCGCTGCTGATCAGCTTGGCCATCCTGGCCGCCACGGCGGCCGTCCAGGCGGCCGTCGTCGTGCTGTCCGGGTCGGTCGCGCTGCTGGGCGACACCCTGCACAACCTGGCCGACGCGCTCACCGCCGTACCGCTGCTGATCGCGTTCCGGCTCGCGAACCGGCCGCCGACCAAGCGCCACACCTACGGCTACGGTCGCGCCGAAGACCTCGGCGGCCTGTTCGTCATCGCAATGATCGCCCTGTCCAGCGTGCTCGCCGGGTACGAAGCCATCGACCGACTCGTGCATCCCCGCGCCGTTTCGCACCTGTGGGCCGTCGCGGCTGCCGCCGTGGCCGGGTTCGCCGGCAACGAGGTCGTCGCCCGATACCGCGTCCGGGTTGGGCGGCGTATCGGCAGCGCCGCACTGGTCGCGGACGGCCTGCACGCCCGCACCGACGGGTTTACCAGCCTGGCCGTCCTACTCGGTGCCGCCGGTGTCGCGCTCGGCACGCGTCAAGCAGACCCGATCATCGGACTGGTCATCACCCTGGCGATCCTCGGGGTCCTGCGTTCGGCCGTCCGCCAGGTCGGCGCGCGGCTCATGGACGCCGTCGACCCTGCCCTGGTCGACCGGGCCATCGCCGCAGTCACCAGCGTCACCGGCATCGACCACGTCCGCGAACTGCGCATCCGCTGGATCGGGCACACCCTGCGCGCCGAAGTCGACGCGACCGTCGACGCGCAGCTCACTCTGCTCGCCGCCCACCAGCTCGCCCACCACGCCGAAGCGCATCTCCTCGAGCAGGTCCCTCGACTGACGGCAGCCACCGTGCATACCAGCCCAGCCGGCAGCCACGACCCGGCAACCGATACGCAGTGACCAGCGCTCACGACCCGGCCGCGCAGCAGCTCAGCCCCGCACCGCGGAGTACGCGCTGTAGGCGGCGAACCCGAGCAAGATCACGCCAGTCACACGACGCACCACACTCACCGGCACCCGGTCCAACAACTTCGACCCGACGCCGATCGCCAGCCCGGCGACCGCCCACAGGCCCAGCACGGCGCCCAGCCCGACCGAGATCGGGTCGGCGTAGCGGGCCGCATAGTTGGCGGTGACGATCTGGGTGATGTCGCCCCACTCCCCGACGAACACCACCCCGAACGACGTCAACGCGACCCGCCGGAAGCTCGGCGCCCCACGGGTCGCCATCGCGCCCTCCGCGATGCCCTCCGCTTCCTGTGTCTGCTCCCGGCTCAGCAGCAGGAACGCGGCGCCTGCGAGGAACAACGCCGCCACGATGGCCTCGACCAGCCGATGTGGCAACAAGGTGAGGACCTGGCCGGCTGCAACCGCGATCACCACATGCACCAGGAACGCCGCGGCCACCCCGACCCACACGTACAAGCCGCGGTACCGGGTGCCCAGCACGAGTGACGCGAAAAGGCTCTTGTCCGGCAACTCGGAGATGAAGATCACGCCGAACACGATGCCGACAACGACGAAATCCACCCCGCGCACACCCTCCCGGTCAAGACCAGGAGGAGGACAGATGCCTTCGACCCGGCCGCATGGCCATTGAGTCGAAGGTCTCGCCCACCCACACGAGATCGCGGGCCCGGCGACCGGGCACCTCGCAGCGCCAGCATGTCGACCGCCGGTAGACGGGCTACTCCCCTTCACCGCGAACCCTACCGGTCGTACGCAGCCGGACTGACCGCGTCCTGGCCGGCGCTGCGGTAGACAGGAGGGGTGCTGGTCGAGCTGCTGGTCGTGACGGACTGCGCGAACGAGCAGGCGGCCCATCGCGTGCTTCGCGAGGCCGCCAAAGCCACGGGCATCACCGACCTGGACGTCACCGTCCACGTGATCGACACCGATGCGGCTGCGCGCCACTACGACTTCGTGGGATCGCCGACGTTCCTCCTCGACGGCACAGACCTGTTCCCCCACCAGAGGGCGCCGGTCGGGCTGGCGTGCCGGGTCTATCCGGGCGCGTGCGGTCCGTCGGGCGTGCCGGACATAACGGCGCTGGGCGATGCGTTGCTCAGGGCGCGTGCCTGCCGAGCCAGCGCAGCAGGCGCCCAATGAACCGGCTCTGATGCCAGCTGCGGCCCGATCACCGTCGCGCGCAGGCGTCGGAGACGGTCACGGATGCGGACCGCGAGCCCGGTACAAGCCTGGTCCTCGATCTCCCAGGCCCACCTGCTGATGGCATGAGCAGAGCGCACGCCGACCGTGACCTCGGGATGGTTGCCCAGAGCGACAACGTGGTCGGGGTCGGCGATGGTGCCGCAGCACTAGCATTCCGACCGGCCCGGTGGATCCGCCGTCGCTGTGTGCGCTTTCATCGCTGCAGCTCCTGCAGGTCGGCCGTGGTGATCTGACGGTTCGCGTCGTTCGGCTGGGCCAGCGAGGACAGCGTTGCGTCGCTGGCGGCTGGTCGGCGCGGACTGCGTCCCCGCTCAGTCTCAGTGGTAGGGAACGGGGCGAGGAGGCCGCGCACCCGGACGCCGAGATCGTCGCGGAACAAGCGGCGTAGGTCGGGCGGGAAGCTGACCATGTGGAAGCCAGACCTCGCGGGCCAGGCCAAGTACGGTTGTTGGGACCGACCATCCAAGATCATCCGTTATGCCTCGGGGCATAACGGACTGGCGCAGAACGGCACCGAACGGCCGCCGACTTCCCAGGACCACCGCGTTGACCTGCGCGTTTGTGTATCGTCGCAAATCGGAAGCGTGCGTTTCGTGGTTCGAATCCCCTCAGCTCCACTTTTTCGGGCGTTGCGGCGGGCGAGGTTCTGCCGGCGACGCGGCGCGGCTGAGGAGCAGAACCTCGCCCTCGGAGCCGGCAGCGTTCAGCCGTACCAGCCTTCGACGTCGACGATCACGTTCGTGCTGCCGGCGTGGTTGAAGACCGAGATCGTGCCGTCGGACGCGATCGTCGCTACCACCAGGTTGGCGCGAACCTCACCCGGCGCGGGGTTCAGGTCCGAGGCGAACGGGCGGGTGGGGCCGGGGAACACGGTCAGGTACGTGGTGCCGGTCGGCGCCACACCGGTCAGGTTGACCACGACGGCGGTGGCGCCGGCCGGGACGCCCGCGAGACCACGAACGTTCACCCGCAGCGTTCCCGCCGCTCCGATGGTCCGGCCGGTGCACTGGGCCGCGCCGCCGGCGAGCTGCGACGGGTTTGCCGGTCGCGTGTCGCAGATGCGGACGGGCGCGGGTGCGGCGCTGAAGGCGCTGCCTCCTCCACTCGCCGTCAGGTAGCCGGACACGTCGACGACGACGTCGGCGCGGGCGTGGCTGAAGATCGACACATCGCCGCCGGACAGCGGCACGACGACCCGGTTGGCCGTCACCTGGCCCGCGTTGTAGTTGACGTTGGACGCCGTGGGCTGCGCCGCGCCGGCCGGGAACACGGTGAGGAAGCCGGTCGCGACGGGGTTCGCCACGGTGACGTTGAGCACGGCCGCCGTGGCGTCGGCGGGGATGTCGAAGTCCGGGGCCGCGACGGCGATGGTCTTCGTACCGCCGGCGGTCAGGGTGCTCCCGGCGCCGCCCGGGCCGCTGCAGTTGCCGGCCGCCGCTCCGCTCAGGCTCGACGGGTTTCCCGGCCGGGTGTCGCAGATGCGCTCGGGCGCGGCGAGCGGCACGTACTCGCCGGTGGACGTCGAGGGCGAGGTGTAGCCCTCCAGGTCCACGACCAGGTCGGTGCCGGCGCTGGCGTACAGGCTGACCTGGCCGCCTGCGCCGGTGCCGACCTCGACCAGGTTCGGCACCACCACGCCCGGCGTGACGTTGATCGTCGAGGCCACCGGCCGCGCGGCGCCGGCCGGGAAGGCCGTGACGTACCCGGTCCCGGTCGGCGCGACCGCCGTCACGTTGAGCACCACCGCGGTGGCGTCCGTGGGGACGCGGAAGTCGCCGGCCACCGCGATGGTCCGCGTGCCACCCGCGGGCACGGTGCTGCCGGCGGGGCAGTTCGCGGCGGCCTGACCGGACAGGCCCGACGGGTTGCCGGCGCGCGTGTCGCAGATCCGGACGGGCGTGATCGCGCTGTACGCCGCGGGCGCCACGACGCTGACGGGCATCGCCGCCGAAGCGGTGAGCCCGCTCGCGTCGGTGACCTCGAACGTCACGTTCGCGGTGCCGGTCGTCGACGGTGTCCCGCTCACGGCGCCGGTCGACGCGTCGAGGCTGAGCCCCGCGGGCAGTGTCCCGGCGGTGATCGACCAGGTGTACGGCGCGGTTCCCCCCGTCGCGGCCAGCGACTGGTCGTACGGGCTGCCGACCGGGGCCTTCGGCAGCGCCGTCGTGGTGATCGCCGGCGTGGCCTTCGGCAGCGAGATCGGGGCGACGAACAGCTGCCGCTGGCACCCGGCGGTGGCATAGCTGGTGCAGCCGCTCGGCTTCCATGTCTGGTACGCGATCCACCACGCGCCGCTGGCGTCCGTGAACTCCATGCCGCCACCGGTGCCGCCGTACCCCTTGAGGATCGGGTCGGACGGCTCGTTCAGGTCACAGCCGCCGCGAGGTCCGTTGCTGCACAGGACGTACCCGACCGGGTAGTAGTTCGACAGGTAGTCGCCGCCGGAGAAGAACAGGTAGTACTGCCCGCCCGCGAACACCATCGACGGGTCGTCGGTCGTGGTCTGCCAGGAGTACGTGGCGGAATGGATCGTGAAGATCGCCGCCGGCGCGGCGGCCAGTGCGGTGCCGCTCGCGGTGAGCGGCGCCGACCACACCTGCGACGCAGCCGCCGACGAGCCGTCATTGCTCTTCCAGAGCAGGTACGCGCCACCCGTCTGCGGGTCGACGAACGGCTGTGGGTCGATCGACCCGCCGAGACTCGCCTGGCACACCAGCGGACCGCTCGAGGAGTCCGTGTACGGGCCGGTGACCTTCGCCGCGGTCGCCACGCTCAGGCAGTACTTGCCCTGGCCCGCTCCGGGGGTCGCGACCACCGCGTCGTAGAACATGATCCAGGTGCTGCCCACCTGGAAGACGCCCGGCGAGGTGGCGGTGTTGTTGCGCTGCCAGGGCGCGAGGCCGGCGCTGCCGCTGTACGGGGTCCCGGGAAAGGCGCTGCCCACAGTCGTCCACTGGGTCCGCGGGTCGGCGGAGGTGGTCTTCGCGATGCCGATCTGGTTCCCCCACGTGGTGCCGGTCGTGAACGCGTAGAACGTGGACCCGACGCGGACGATGTCGGGGTCAGGTGCGTCCTGCGCCAACGCCGGACTCGCGCTGGCCGTCACCGTCGGGGCGGGGGTGGCGGCGGCGACCGGCGCCGGCCAGGCCTGGACGGCCGCCGCGGCGAGGGCCGCGACCGCGACCAGGAGGGCGGCGAGGCGCCGCGTACCCATCATGATCGTCTCCCGCCGCTGCGTCGGGCCCGCTGTGGCAGCGGTGACCGAGTGCGCAGTTTGGCAGATTTCGTCCGCGAGGCCGGGTCGCCACCCGGCGCGAGGGTGGGGAGGATGGCGCGGTGAGCGAGTGCCTGCGACTGCCCGGCGGCGATCTCGTGCCGCTCCGTGA
>DASVGV010000046.1:0-15556 GCA_036379355.1 Mycobacteriales bacterium
CCTCACCGAGGCCGGAACGCAGAAGCGACTCGCGGTCTACCTCGTCACCGATCCGCGGGCCGTTCCCGGTGTCGCGCGGCTCGGCATGGACGTCCTCTCGCCGGACTTCACCCCCGAGGCGCTGGCGCGGTTGCTGGCGCAGGCGAAGGGCGCGCGGGTCAAGACCGTCCTCACCGACCAGTCGGTCCTCGCCGGCGTGGGTAACGCGTACTCCGACGAGGTGCTCTGGGCCGCTCGGCTGTCGCCGTTCACGCCTTGCTCCTCGCTCACCGCGGAGAAGGTCGGCGCCCTGTACGACGCGCTGACCACGGGACTGCGGGATGCGGTCGCGCGGGCCGCCGGACTCGGTGCGGCGGCCCTCAAGGCGGAGAAGAAGGCAGGCCTGCAGGTCCACGGGCGGACCGGGCTGCCGTGCCCACGCTGCGACGACACCATCCGGGAGGTGTCGTTCGCGGACACCTCGTGGCAGTACTGCCCCACCTGCCAGACCGGCGGCCAGCCGCTCGCCGACCGCCGGCTGTCGAGGCTGCTGAAATAGGGCCATGACCGCAACCGACCGCCCCGGGATGCCTGCCGACGCGCTACTGCTCGACGTCCGCCGCGACGACGAGTGGGTGGCCGGGCACGCGCCGGGCGCCACCCACATCCCGCTCGACCAGCTTCCCGACCGGCTCGGCGAACTGCCGAAGGACCAACCCATCTGGGCGGTCTGCCACGGCGGTGGCCGGTCGGCGCGCGCGACCGCTTTCCTTCGGCAGCAAGGCTTCGACGCCACCAACTACGAGGGCGGCATGGTCGCGTGGGCCCGGGCGGCCGGCCCGCTGGTGTCGGAGAACGGCGCAGCACCCGACGTCGGGTGAGGCGGGTCGAACGCGCGGCGGTCTATGCCGCGGCGGGCCTGCTCGCCGAGGTGGTGCAGACCGCCGTGAAGTCGATCCCGCGCGACGGCAACTGGCGGCTCACGGGGACGACGTACCTGTGGATGGTCCCGATCTACGCCAGCGCGGCGTGGTTGTTCGAGCCGGCGCACGACGCCCTGCGCAACCGTCCCTGCTGGCAGCGCGCCGGCATCTGGACCGCCGGCATCTACGCGATCGAGGCGGTGAGCGGCGAGGCGATCCGGGCCGTGACCGGCGAGGTGCCGTGGGACTACACCCGCCCACGCGGCCGGCGGACCGAGCCGCCGATGAGCTGGCGTGGCCTCGTCCGGCCGGCGTACGCACCGCTGTGGGCGCTCACCGGGCTCGGGCTCGAGCGGCTGCACGACCGGCTGGTCGCTCGCTGATCCGTCCGCCTCTGCCCGGACTGCACCGTTCGGCGGGTTTCATCCGCGCGCCGGTGGGGCAGCGGCGTTGGAGCGCCACTGTTCGGTGACGACTCCCCGTGCCTGCGAGGTCTGCGTGGTCCTGGTCCCGCTCGCGGCGTCGAGCGCACCGGCGGTACGCAGACGCCTGGCGCGCGATCTCGCCGTCGCCGGCGTGCCCGCCACCGTGGCCGACGACGCGTGCCTGGTGCTCGCCGAGCTCGTCGGGAACGCCGTGCGCCACGGGGCGCCGCTCGGCGCCGGCGGCCTGGAGGTCGACTGGGCGATCGTCGACGGCTCAGTCGAGGTACGGGTGACCGACGGCGGCGGGGGCGTGCCCCGCCAGCGGACCCCCGTACCGGGCGCCGAGTCCGGGCGCGGGCTGACAATCGTCGACGCGGTGGCCGCGACGTGGGGGGTCGAGCGGCCCCGATCCGGCGAGACCACGGTCTGGGCGCGCGTCTCCTGCTGACCTCGCGCCGGTAGATTTTCGCGGATGAGCAGCAAGCGCACGCGCCGCGGCCCGCAGCCGTCCGATGACGTCCCGGTCGTCAGCGGCCGCGCGCCGTGCCCGTGCGGATCGGGCCGGCGTTACAAGGCCTGCCACGGCCGGTCGTCCGGCGTCGCGGTGAACGCGCGCCCGTTCGCCGGTCGCGTCGACGAGTGCGACCTGGTCGCCCTCCGCGAGGTCGTGCCGAGCGCCACCGCGCCGCTCCGCCTCGCCGACGGCACCGACCGCGAGGTCCTGCTCGGAACGGTCCTGCCGCTCGCCTGGCCGGCGATGGTCCGCCAGGACGGCACACGCATGCTGGCACTGCAGGCTTCCAGCCGTAGCGCCGACCTCGACCGCGACCTCGGGCAGGCGCTGGAGGGCGTGCTGGAGGCGGAGCCCGGCAACGGCCTGGACTCGCTCGGCACCCCGTCGGCGGGGGCGGGATTCGTCAGCCTGCTCGACCCGGCGCCCCTGCAGATGACCGTGCACGACGGCTTCGACTGGTGGCTCGAGGGCGTGGACTCGCCCGGCGAGGAGGCGGCCGCGGCGCTCGAGGAGGCCAACGCCAGCGTCGTCCCGACGGCGCGGCTCGAGAGCGTCAGCGCGGCGTACTGGTGCGCCATCGGCGCCAAGCGACACCTGCGCTGGGCCGTACCGGACGAGGAGGAGTCGCTGCTCGACGCGTTCGCGCGGCTCCAGGTCGCGGGCGCGCTGGGCGTCGGCGCGGGCAGCAAGTATGTCGGCGCGTTCCGCGCCCTCGGCATCGTCATCCCCGTCTGGGACCTGGCCGCAGACACCGAGGCGGCGGCGGTGGAGGAACCGGCGGCCGCGCTCCGCACGCGGCTGGACGAGGCCCTCGCAGCCGGCGGTGCGCTGACGAGCGACGAAAAGCGGGCGCGCGCCGAGGTCGTGTCGCGGCAGCTGACCCTGCGCTAGACGCGTGTACGACGTCGCGGTGGTCGGGGGCGGTCCCGCAGGCGCGGCCGCGGCCCGCGCCGCCGCCGCCGCGGGCGCCTCGACCGTCCTGCTGGAACGGGCCGACCCCCCGCGCTACAAGCGCTGCGGCGGAGGGCTTCTCGGCCTGGCCGTCGACGTCGCCGGGCTCGACGTGCGGCCGTACCTGCACGACGAGGTTACGACACTCACCGCGACGCTGGACGGCCGCCGGTCCTGGACCCGACGCGACGGCACGCCGTTCCTGCGTATGGTCCGCCGCGACACGTTCGACGCCGCGCTGCTCGAGGCCGCCGCCGCTGCCGGCGCCGAGATCCGCACCGGCGTCGTCGTCACGGGCGTCGAGGAGACGCAGCGCAGCGCACGGCTTCGCCTGCGGGACCGCAGCATGCCACTGCGGGCGCGCGCGGTCGTCGGCGCGGACGGGGTGGCCTCGCGTCTCGGTGCGTACGTCGGGGTCCGACCGGAGCGGGTCGACCTCGGCGTCGAGGGCGAGTTCCCCGCGCCGCCGGGCTGGACCGGGCGAGCGCTGCTCGACTGGGGCCCGGTCCCCGGCTCGTACGGATGGCTGTTCCCCAAGGGCGACCAGGTGACGGTCGGCGTCATCGGCGACAAGGCATGCGCCGACGACCTGCGGCGCTACTACGGCGCGCTGGTCGCCCGGCTCGGCCTCGGCGCACCGCTGGTCGAGGGCGGCCACCACACGCGGGTGCGCGCCGACGACTCGCCCCTGGTCAGCGCGGGTGGCCGCGTCCTCCTCGCCGGCGACGCGGCCGGGCTGCTCGAGCCATGGACGCGGGAGGGGATCTCGTTCGCCCTCCGGTCCGGGCGGATCGCCGGCGAGCTCGCGGCCGCGGACCGGACGGCGCACTACCCGCTGGTGATCCAGCGGACGCTGCAGCCCGAGGTCGACGCCGGCCGCCGGCTGCTGCGCGCGTTCGAACGCCACCCGGCGGTGTTCCACGCAGCGCTCGCGTCACCTCCGGGGTGGCGGGAGTTCCGGCGGCTGCTGTCGGGACGGACCAGCCTCGCGACGCTCACGACCCGCACCCCCGTACGGCTGGCGCAACGGCTCCTCGACGACTGACGCCGCGCCGTGGTCAGGACAGCGGGTCGCGCAGCACGGGACAGCTGAGGCACCGGGGGCCGCCGCGGCCTGAGCCCAGCTCGCCCCCGGCGATCGGCAGCACCTCGATGCCGGCGTCGGCGAGCCGCGCGTTGGTCTGCACGTTGCGCTCGTAGGCGACCACGAGCCCGGGCGCGATGGCCAGGGTGTTGTTGCCGTCATCCCACTGCTCGCGCTCGGCGGTGACGGCGTCGAGCCCGGTGTCGACGACGCGCAGCCGCTCCAGGCCCAGGGCTTCGGCCGCCACCTCGAGGAACGGCGCGGGCCCGCGGACGCCGCCTGCCGTGACCGTCCACGCCTGCAAGGTCCGCGCGACCAGCGGGTACATCACGACCGCGTCGACGTCGACCATCGTGCACACCGTGTCCAGGTGCATGGTCGCGCGTTCCTGAGCGATGGGCACGGCCAGCACCGTGTGTGCCGTACCGGTCGAGAACGCTTGCGCAGCAAGGGTTTCCACTCCGGCAGCGGACGTGCGTTGGCCGACGCCGACCGCCAGCACGCCGGCGCCGAGGACGAGGATGTCGCCGCCCTCGATGCCGGTTGCACCGGTCGTGTCCAGCACCGGCGCCGAGGCCAGGCGCGGATGGTGCCGCCAGACCGCGGCGGTGAGCGAGACCTCGCGGCGGCGCGCGGCCAGGGACGGCCGGGTCACCGCGACCCGGTCGCCCACGACGACCGACGAGTCCCGGGTGAACAGCAGGTTCGGCAGCGGCGGCACGACGAAGTCGGTGGGCGCACCGAGCGCCGCCACCAGCGATCCCACAGGGGCGGCCAGCTCCCCGACCGTGAGCCCGGCCGTCAGTACCGTTGCCAGCTCCTCGGGCGGCATCGCGAGGAGCGTCTCGTGCAGCCGTGCGGCCAGTGCCGGCCCGACCTGGCCGGGCGCCACGGCGGCGTCGACGCACAGCGTCCGGGCGGCCGGGACAGCGAGCGCCTCGACCAGCAGGTCGCGCAGCAGCAGCACCTCGACGCCCCGCCCGCGCAGCGTCTCGGCGAAGGCGTCGTGCTCGTGCTGGGCCCGCTCCACCCACGGCAGCCCGTCGAACAGGAGGTCCGCCGCGTTGCGCGGGGTCAGTCGTTCGAGCTCCGGGCCGGGTCGGTGCAGCAGGACCGTACGCAGCCGCCCGACCTCGCTCGTCACGCCGACCGGCGTCGCGGTGGCAGCCACCGCCCGGACCCTAGTGGACCCACCGGTCGCGCTCGGGCGTCCAGATACGATTCGTCGGCGGCGCGCGTCCCGACGCCATCCCCATTCGCTGCGCCCGGCGCCGGCCCGTCTCGGCCCTCCCGCGCGCGGCGTGGCCGACCGGGCCTGGCGCACGAGCGAGGAGGTCCACGCGTGGCGGTCACGACGCGGGAGGCCCTCGCGTCCGCCCCCGCGCCCCAGCCCGCCCCGGACCCCCGCTGGCTGCGCATCCTGCGCTCGCCGCGCACGTACCTGTGGCTGATCGCGTTCGCGGCGGTGTTCCCGCAGGCCTGGCACCAGCTGCACGTCCAGGGCGACACGTTCATGGTCGACCTGACCGTCTACCGGCAGGCCGGCGTGAGCATCCTGCACCACCGGGCGATCTACTCCTGGTACGTCCGGAGCGAGTTCTCGCTGCTGCCGTTCACGTATCCGCCACTGGCCGCCGTGCTCGCCGTCCCGCTCGCCCTCGTCCCGCTGCACGTCGACGCGGTGCTGTGGGACCTGGCGGTCTACGGCTGCCTGTTCTGGTCCTCGCGGCTGCTGCTGCGACCGGTCATCACCCGGATGCGCGTCGCCGGCAACCGGTTCGAGTACGTGCTGCTGCCGGCGGTCTGGGTCTACACGGCGTACATGCTGCCGGGGATCCAGCAGATCCACCTCGGCCAGGTCGGGATCTTCCTGATGTGCCTGGTGCTGTTCGACCTCATGACGAACCGGACCGGCCGCCTGCGCGGCGCTCTCGTCGGGCTGGCCAGCGGGATCAAGCTGACACCACTGGTTTTCATCCCCGCCTTCGTGGTGGCGCGGCGATGGCGGGAGGCCGCCGTCGGCGCCGCGGCGTTCGTCGTGACCGCCGGCCTCGTCTGGGTCGTCGCGCCGCAGTCCTCGCACCAGTTCTGGACCGACTCGGTCCAGCAGCCCGACCGCCTCGGCAGCAACACCGACCCCGCGAACCAGTCCCTCCGCGGCGCGCTGCTGCGCACCGCCCTGCACGGCCGTACCGGCGACGCGGTGTGGATCGTCCTCTGCGTCGTCGTCCTCGCGGCCGGTCTGTACGCGACGACGCGGGCGCACCGCGACGGTGACGAGCTGCTGTTCATCGTCGTCGGCGGCCTGCTGTCGTGCCTCCTGTCCCCGGTGGCCTGGATCCACCACTACGTGTGGGTCTACGCGCTGATGGCCTGGCTGCTGCGTGAGCGGCACCACGTGCTGGCCGCGGGCATGTCGCTGCTGTGGTTGTTCAACTGGACCGGTTCGTACCGCAACCACGTCGGGACCGGCGGCGTCGCGGGCGCGTGGTGGTGGCTCGTGGGCGACCTGTTCGCGGTCTCGTCGCTCGTGATCGTGCTCGCGTTCGCAGTCCGCGCCTGGTCCCTGCGCCGCGACGGGCACCCGACCGGCGCGGCCGAGTCCCGCTCACCGGTGGACGCGTCTCCCTAGACTGAGCGGCGTGCTCTTGTCCGCCGACACCGTCCAGTACGTCGCCATCGCCGGTGTCGCGGTCGGCATCGTCGGGCTCGGGACCGCCGCCGCCGTGGGCGCGCGCCTGCGCCGGGTGCGCCGCGCGTACTCGGGCGTGGCCGAGGCGGCCGAGAGCGGGCGGCTGCTCGAGCAGATCGCGAGCCAGCAGGACGAGATCGACGCCCTGCGCGGTGGCCTGAGCACTGTCTCGGTGGGGCTGGACAACGCCCGTGCCGAGCTGGCCGACGCGATCCGGCACGTCGCGGTCGTGCGCTACGACGCATTCGAGGACATGGGCGGCCGCATGTCGTTCTCCGCGGCGCTGCTCGACGACGCAGGCGACGGCATCACCCTCACGAGCATCAACGGCCGTACCGAGACGCGGTCGTACGCAAAGGGCGTGAAGACCGGCACCAGTGACTCGCCGCTGTCCCCCGAGGAGCAGCAGGCGATCGGCTTCGCGCTGCGGGGCACCGCCGTCGGCGAGGCACGGCTGCGCCGGCGCCAGTCGTCCGCTCCGGACCAGCCGGTCGCGTGAGGACCGGGTACCTCGGGCCCGCCGGGACCTTCTGCCACCAGGCTCTCCTGTCCGTGGGAACGGCCGGCGACCACGTTCCCCTCGCGTCCACCCCCGCCGCCCTGGCGGCCGTCCGCGCGGGCGACGTGGACCAGGCACTGGTGCCGTTCGAGAACTCCGTCGAAGGCTCGGTCCCGCCGACGCTCGACGGGCTCGCCGACCTCGAGTCACCGCCGCTGGTCGTTCGCGCCGAGGTGCTCCTGGACGTGCACTTCGTCCTGCTCGTACGCCCGGGCACGACTCTGGCCGACGTGCACACGGTCGCGACGCACCCGCATGCCGAAGCCCAGTGCCGGTCGTGGCTGGCGGCGCGGCTCCCCGGCGCGGAGCTGGTGCCGGCAGCGTCGACGTCGACCGCCGCCCGTGACGTCGCGGCCGGGCGCTACGACGCCGCCGTGTCCGCGCCCGCCGCCGCGACGGTGCACGGCCTGGCCGTCGCGGCCGACGACATCGCCGACACCACGGGCGGCGTGACCCGCTTCGTCCTGCTCGCACCGCCGTCCGCGCCGCCCGCACCGAGCGGCGCGGACCGCACGACGATGGTGCTGTACGAGCGGGGGGACGCCCCCGGGGCGCTCGCGCAGATGCTGGCCGAGTTCGCGGCCCGCGGCGTGAACCTCACCCGGCTCGAGTCCCGCCCCACGGGCGCGGCGCTCGGCGACTACTGCTTCCACGTCGACGCCGACGGGCACGTGGCCGAGGCCCGGGTCGGCGAGACCCTCACCGCGCTGCGCCGGGTCGGGCACGTCCGGTTCCTCGGGTCGTACCCGAAGGCCGATCACTCGCCGTCCGCGCCGCACCGCGCAGGCAACGACGACACCGACTACGCCGACGCGGATGCGTGGCTGGCCGCAGTACGCCGCGGCGAACGGGTCTAGGGTCGGCGCGCGTGACCGTGCTCCTCGGCCCGATCCGGGCGTGTCCCCCGGCGGCGGTGCGGCCGTGATCGACCTGCGCGCGCTGCGCGACGATCCGGGGCGGGTCCGCGCGTCGCAGGCCGCCCGAGGCGAGCCGGACGACGCGGTCGACGCGCTGCTGGCCGCCGACGAGGCGCGTCGTGCCGCCGTCACCCGCGCCGACGGGCTGCGCGCCGCGCAGAAGGAGGCCTCCCAGTCGGTGCGGTCCGCCTCCGCCGAGGACCGGCCCGCGGTCCTCGAACGGGCCAAGGCGCTGGCCGCGGAGGTCAAGGCGGCCGAGGCCGAGCAGGCCGCGGCGGACGCCGCGTTGCGCGCCGCGCACCTCGCCGTCCCGAACGTCGTCGAGGGCGCTCCGCCCGGCGGCGAGGCGGACTTCGTGGTCCTCCGCGACGTCGGCACACCTCCCGACATCGCCGCTCCCCGCGACCACCTCGAGATCGCGGAGGGCCTGCGGGCGATCGACACCGAGCGCGGGGCGAAGGTCGCCGGCGCGCGCTTCTACTTCCTCACCGGCGTGGGGGCCCTGCTCCAGCTCGGCCTGCTCCAGCTCGCGATGGCCCAGGCAGTCGACAACGGCTTCACCCCGATGATCACGCCCTCCCTGGTCGCGCCGCCGGTCATGGAGGGCACCGGCTTCCTCGGCGCGCACGCCGCCGAGGTCTACCGGCTGGAGGCGGACGACCTCTACCTCGTGGGCACGTCCGAGGTACCGCTGGCCGGTTACCACATGGGCGAGGTCCTCGACCTGTCCGCAGGTCCCCTTCGGTACGCCGGATGGTCGTCGTGCTATCGCCGGGAGGCGGGGTCGTACGGCAAGGACACCCGCGGCATCATCCGCGTCCACCAGTTCGACAAGGTGGAGATGTTCGTCTACTGCGACCCGGCCGAGGCGGCGGACGAGCACCAGCGCCTGCTCGCGTGGGAGGAGGAGATGCTGGCGAAGGTGCAGGTCCCGTACCGCGTGATCGACACGGCGGCGGGCGACCTCGGGTCGAGTGCCGCCCGCAAGTTCGACTGCGAGGCGTGGGTTCCTTCGCAGGGGACCTACCGCGAGCTCACCTCGACGTCGAACTGCACGACCTTCCAGGCCCGCCGCCTCGGCATCCGGTTCCGCGACGCCGACGGCCGGCCGCAGACCTGCGCGACTCTCAACGGCACGCTGGCCACGACGCGCTGGCTGGTGGCGATCCTCGAGAACCACCAGCAGCCGGACGGCTCCGTCGTCGTTCCGGCGGCGCTCCGGCCGTACGTCGGCGGCCGCGAGCTGCTCAGCCCGGCCTGACCGTGATCCGGCTCGTCGCGACCGACGTCGACGGCACGCTGCTGCAGTCGGACGGAACCCCCTCGGCCGCAACGGTTTCCGCGTTGCGAGGGCTGACCGTGCCGTACGTCCTCGTGACCGGTCGCCCGCGCCGATGGGTGGACCGTCTCGCGGCCGACCTCGGGTGCGAGGGCGCGGCAATCGTCGCGAACGGCGCGCTCACCTACGACCTCGCGACCGGTGCGGTGATCCGCGCACTCACCATCGAGCGGGATGACGCGCGGGCCTGCGCCGAGGCGATCCGGGCGCGGATCCCGGATGCGCGGTTCGCCGTGGAGTGGGCGTCCGACCCCCCGTTCGCCAGCGAGCCGGACTTCCCCTCCGTGCGTCCCGATCCGACCGCGCCGCATCTCGACCTGGCCCAGCTGACCGCCCGGCCAGTCCTGAAGCTGCTGTGCCGCAGTCGTTCCCACGCCGATGTGGAGTCGCTGTACGACGTCGCCCGCAGCGCGTGTGCCGGCCACCCCGTCGAGCTGACCCACTCCTCCGGCACGGTCGGTCTGCTGGAGATCGCGGCCGCGGGGGTGGACAAGGCCGCCGCCGTCGCGACGTACGCGCACTCTCTCGGCGTCGCCGCGGACGAGGTGCTCGCGTTCGGCGACGGCTTCAACGACGTGCCGCTCGTCGCGTGGGCCGGCCACGGGGTGGCCGTCGCGAACGCGCACCCTGCGGTGATCGACGTCGCGGACGAGGTCACCGCCAGCAACGACGAGGACGGCGTCGCGCGCGTGCTCGCCCGGCTGTCGGAGTGCTAGGGCGCGAGCTGGTGGAGGTAGAGCTCGATGCCCTGGTCGTCTCGGCCGTGGACCTCCAGTCCGTACGGCCGCTGCCGCGGGTCGTCGCACTCCCCGCCGGCACCGCGCAGGCGCTCGACGGCGGCCGCGATGTCGTCGACCTGGTAGCACAGCACCGCGCCGAGGCTCAGGGTCCATTCGTCCTGTCGTGCCAGCACCTTCCGCTCGCCTGGTGACCACATGCCCGTCTCGGGCAGCAGGCCGACCGGGTTGCCGTCGGCGTAGGTCCAGCCGAGCACGTCCGCGTAGAACGCGCGGTCCCGTTCCCCGTCCTCGACCCCGAACGTGAGGTACGACAGGTCGCCCTGCCGGGCGCGGGCGCCCGGCTCCAAAATCGGTGAGTCGTCGAGCTGGTGCAGCCCGAACCGCCTGCCCTGCAGGTCGATGCAGTCGCAGAGCGCGCCGTAGTCCTCGTGCTCGATCGGCCCGGCGGTTCCGCCGGCGGCGCGCACGCGGGCGACCGCCGCCTCGATGTCGTCGACGCGGTAGCCGACCGCGGTCTCGGTCGCGCCAGCGGCCCGCGCGTCGCCCGCCGGCCACAGGAACAGCAGCGGCGACGTGCCGACCACCTGGTAGCCGACGTGGCGCCCCGGCTTGACCTCCCAGCCGAGCACGCTGGTGTAGAAGCGCCGGGCCCGCTCGGCGTCGGGGACCACCAGTGCGATCCACGAGACGTCGCCCTCCTTGACGCCGTTGCTGGGCAGTCGCGGCCGCGACGGCATCGGGGCCATGACCATCCAGCGGTGCCCGTACGGGTCGCGGAGCGTCGCGTTGCGGCCGTATGGCGAGTCGGCCGTCGCGCGCTCGACGGTGGCGCCCCGGTTGGACATCCGCGCGACGACGGCGTCCACGTCGTCGACGTCCAGGTGCAAGGTGACCGGGACCCCGTCCGGGTCCGGGGCGACCACTCCGATCTCCGGATGCGGGTCCGACAGATAGATCCGCAGGGACGGCAGGTGGACCTCGGCGTGCCCGACCCGACCGTCGGGCATCTCGATGAGATCGGTGACGGTGCCGCCCAGGACCTCGGCGTACCAGGCGCTCGCGGCACGCGCGTCGGCGACGGCGAGGTACGGGGTGAGCGCCCCGACGGTGACGGGGCGGGCCACTGTGTTGATCACGGGCGGTGCTCCTCTCGCGAGCGCGCGGCTGAGCCGGTCGCGCAGGTCGGCGGCGAAGGCAGGGTCGGCGGGAACGGCCGTGTCCGCGCCGCGGAGCGCCTCGAACGGGTCAGGACTCATCGCCGGCACTCCTTTCGTACGCGGTGCGGAACGCCGCGCGGGCGCGGACGAGCAGCGCCTCGGTGGCGTGCAGGGTGCGGTCCAGCGCGGCGGCGACCTGGGGGACGGGCAGGTCGTCGAGATAGCGCAGCGTCAGTACGGCCCGGTGGTGCGGTCCCAGACCCGACAGCACCTCCTCGGCCCGGAGCCGGTCGAGCGCCACGTCCCACGGATCCTCGTCGCGACCGCCGGGGAGCGACTCGAGCAGCCGCTGGTCGCGCGCCTGCCGCCGCCAGTGGTCGAGGAGCTTGTGCCGCGCCACGCCGATCAGCCACCCGACGGTGAGCGGCGGCGCGTCCCGCAACCCCGCGGCGCAGGCGAGGAACGTCTCGCTCGTGAGGTCCTCCGCGACGGCGCGATCCCCGCACCGCCGCAGGAGGTATCCGTACACCTGCGGCAACGCCTCGTCGTACAGCGTGAGCAGCTCGGGCCCCCGGTCGGGGGCCGTCCGCGGTGCGCTCACCCCTTCTCGTCGTCCCGGCGGCGGTTTCTCCGACGCCCTAGCGCCCGAGTCCTGCGTAGATCTGCTCGGTGGCGGCCTTCTTCGGCTCCCACCAGGCGCGGTTGTCGGCGTACCAGCGCACGGTGGCCTCCAGGCCGGCACGGAAGTCGGTGTACCGCGGCGCCCACCCGAGCTCTGTGCGCAGCTTCGTCGAGTCGATCGCGTACCGCAGGTCGTGGCCGGGACGGTCGTTGACGTGCTCGAAGAAGTCGGCCGGCTTGCCGAGGACCTCCAGCAGGGTCGCGATGACGTCCCGGTTGGAGACCTCGCCGTCGGCGCCGATCAGGTAGGTCTCGCCGATCCGGCCCTTCTCGAGGATGAGGTGGACGGCCGCGTTGTGGTCGTCGACATGGATCCAGTCCCGCACGTTCGCGCCGCTGCCGTAGAGCTTGGGCCGCACGCCGTCCAGCAGGTTCGTCACCTGCCGTGGGATGAACTTCTCCACGTGCTGGTACGGCCCGTAGTTGTTGCTGCAGTTGGAGATCGTCGCCGGGAGGCCGTAGGTGCGCACCCAGGCGCGCACCAGCAGGTCGGCCGACGCCTTGGTCGACGAGTACGGGCTCGACGGGTTGTACGGCGTCGCCTCGGTGAACCGCGCGGGGTCGCCCAGCTCCAGGTCTCCGAAGACCTCGTCGGTCGAGATGTGGTGCAGCCGGGTGCCGTGCCGCCGTACCGCCTCCAGCAGCTCGTACGTGCCGAGCACGTTGGTGCGGACGAACGCGCCCGGGTCGGCGATCGAGTTGTCGTTGTGCGACTCCGCCGCGAAGTGCACCACCACGTCGTGGTCGCCGACCAGCCGGTCGACGAGCGGCCGGTCCGTCACGTCGCCGACGACGAGCGTCACCGACTCGGCCACCGGGGCGAGCGACGCCCGGTCACCCCCGTAGGTCAGTGCGTCGAGGACGGTCACCTCGAACTCGGGATGCTCCCGGACGGTCTGGTGGACGAAGTTGGCGCCGATGAACCCGGCGCCACCCGTGACGAGCATGCGCATGTGCGCAGTGTCTCAAAGCGGCGTCACATCTGCCGGAGCCGCGTGAGGGCCGCCTCGGCCCGCTCGACGATCTGGTCGCGGAGCGGGCTCGCGTCGAAGCCGTCGTCGCCCATCACCCCGGACTGGTAGCGGGTGAGCACGCCGGCGCTGATGCAGCAGCCGCGCCAGATCGCGAAGGCCACGTAGAAGTCGATGGCCGACAGGTCGGCGCCCGACCGCTCGCCGTACCGCTCGACCAACCAGGAGCGCGGCGGGAACCCGGGCAGCACCGACGGGGGCGCGGCGCCTCCGGGACCGGCGTACGCCTCGCCGGGCTCGGCCCACGACGACAGCAGCCAGCCGAGGTCCGCCAGCGGGTCGCCCAGAGTCGCCAGCTCCCAGTCCAGGACGGCCCGGATGCGGCCGTCCGGGCCGCACATCATGTTGCCGAGCCGGAAGTCGCCGTGGACGATCCCGGTGCGCGCCTCGGCCGGGACGCGCTCGCTCAGCCGGTCGTGCACCTCGCCGATGGCGATGATGTCGGTGCAGCTGGACTGGTCCCACTGACGCTTCCACCGCCGCAGCTGCCGCTGGACGTATCCCTCGCGCCGGCCGATGTCCCCGAGGCCGACCGCGTCCACGTCGACGCCGTGCAGCGCCACCATGGTGTCGACGAGGCTCCCGGCCGCCGCGAGCCGGGCGTCGGGGGACAGCGCCTCGGCCGCCGCCGCATCGTGCGGCACGAGCCCCTCGACGTACGACATCACGTAGAACGGGGCGCCGATGACGTCACCGGTCTCGTCGCGGGCGAGCGCGTCGGCTACGGGGACCGCCGTGCCGCGCAGCGCGTCGATGAACCGCCACTCGCGGCCCATGTCGTGCGCGCTCTCCAGGACGCCGCCCTGGGGCGGGCGGCGCAGGACGACCACGCGCCCGTCGGCACCCGTGAGGCCGTACGTCAGGTTCGACCGACCGCCCGAAATCAGCTCGGCGCGGACCGGTGGTTCGAGGGCGATGCCGTGTTCGGCGAGCCAACGCTCGACCCGGTCGACCGGGAGCTCGGTGTGCTCGCCGTGGCCGTGCGGGGCAGTGCGGGCCATGCGTTCTCCGTTCGCGACGCCGGTCCCGGCACCTTCTCACGCGCCGCGCGGCGGCTCAGAGGTACTGGCCGGGTCCCTGCTGCTGCGGCTGCTGGCCGACGCCGGGCGGCAGCCCTCGCCCGCGCATCTGCTCGATCTGCGCGCGGGCTGCGACCTGCTGGGCGACCAGCGCCGTCTGGATCCCGTGGAACACACCTTCGAGCCACCCGACCAGCTGCGCCTGGGCGATCCGCAGCTCGTCGGTGCTCGGCACCTCGTCGGTGCCGAACGGCAGCGTGAACGCCTCGAGCTCCTCGCGCAGGTCGGGCGACAGCCCCTCGGCGAGCTGCGTGATGGAACGGTCGTGGATCTCCATCAGCCGTTTGCGGCTCGCGTCGTCGAGCGGCGCCTGGCGCACCTCGTCGAGCAGCTGCTTGACCATGGTGCCGATCCGCATCACTTTGTCGGGCTCGGACACCATCTGCGTGACGGGGTTCTGCGCCTCCTCGGCGGAGGCGGCGTTCGGCAGCTGCACCGGCTGCCCGTCCGGACCGATCACGATCACAGGGGATTCGTCGCTCATCGGCCCATCCTCTCGCGTGGCGCGAGTGGCCTCCGGTCACACCCGCAGCAGGACCTTCCCGACGTGCGAGCTCTCGTCGACGAGGCGGTGGGCCCGCGCGGCGTCTGCCATCGGGACGACGGTGTCGATGACCGGGCGGACCCGCCCCGCCTCGATCAGCGGCCACACCTCGTCGCGGACGCGGCGGACGATCCGCGCCTTGTCCGGCAGCGGCCGGGAGCGCAGTGCGGTGGCCGTGACCGACGCGCGCTTGGACAGCAGGACGCCCAGGTCGATCTCGGCCTTCGTCCCACCCTGCATGCCGATGACCACGAGGCGGCCGCCGGGAGCCAGCGCCGCCACGTTGCGCGCGAGGTACACCGCGCCCATGTTGTCGAGCACGACGTCCGCGCCGCGCCCGCCGGTCGCCGCTCGTACCTCCTCGACGAAGTCCTGCTCGCGGTAGTTGACGAGGACCGAAGCGCCGAGGGCCCGGCACCGGTCGAGCTTCTCCGCGCTCCCGGCGGTGACGGCGACCCGCGCCCCGCGGGCCACGGCGTACTGGGTCGCAAAGGTCCCGATGCCGCTCGATCCGCCGTGCACCAGCAGCAGCTCGTCCTCGTGCAGCAGGTGGCCGAGGTTGGAGTGCACGGTGCAGGCCACCTCGGGCAGGGCTGCCGCGTCCACCAGGTCGACGCCCGCGGGCACCGGGAGCAGCTGCCCGGCGGGTACGGCCACCTGCTCGGCGTACCCGCCGCCGGCCAGCAGGGCGCACACCTGGTCGCCGACCGACCAGCCGGACACGCCGGCGCCGAGAGCGGTGATCCGCCCGGAGCACTCCAGGCCGAGGGTGGTGCTCGCCCCCTGCGGTGGCGGGTACAAGCCCTGGCGCTGCAGCAGATCCGCCCGGTTGACCGCGCTGGCGACGACCTCCACGACGACCTCGCCGGGGGCAGGTTCGGGGTCGGGAACAGGCGACCAGTGCATGGCCTCCGGGCCGCCGGGCGCGCTCACCACGATCG
>DASVGV010000047.1:0-14124 GCA_036379355.1 Mycobacteriales bacterium
GTCCGCCCCGGCGGCGAAGACCTTCGGCCCGCCGTAGACGACCACCGCGCGCACCGCCCGGTCGGCCGCCAGCTGGCCGGCAGCGTCGCGGATCTCGGACTGCAGCTGGGTGTCGAGCGGGTTCATCGGCGGCCGCTCGAACCGCAGCGTCACGACGGCGCCGTCGGACTCCTCGTCCGGCTCGAGTCGCACGAACTCCCAGGACACGCGTCCACCTCCCGCTGGATAGGCACCGACCCTACCGACGCTGGCTAGGTTCGTTCCGTGACCGATGCGCCGCCGACCTGGCCGGGCAGCCCGGTGCCGCTGGGCGCGACCTGGGACGGCGAGGGCACGAACGTCGCGGTCTACGCGGCACACGCGGACGCCGTGGATCTGTGCCTCCTCGACGAGGCGGGCACCGAGACACGGCTGCCGCTGCTCGAACAGACCGCACACGTGTGGCACGCGTACGTGCCGCGGCTGGGGCCGGGTCAGCGCTACGGCTTCCGAGCGCATGGCCCGTACGAGCCCGCGAACGGCCGGCGCTACGACGCGTCCAAGCTCCTGGCAGACCCGTACGCCCGGGCCATGACCGGTGACTTTGCCTGGGACGAGGCGGCTTTCGCGTTCGGACAGGACACGGCCGGCCGGGTGCCCTGGTCGGTGGTCGTCGACGGTGGCTTCCCGTGGGGGGCCGGCGACCACCACCGGCCGCACCACGCATGGGCTGACACCGTGATCTACGAGCTGCACGTGCGCGGGTTCACGAAGCAGATGGAGGCGGTCCCGGAACCGCTGCGCGGGACGTACGCGGGACTCGCGCACCCGGCGGCGATCGAGCACCTGACGCGGATGGGCATCAGCGCCGTGGAGCTGATGCCGGTGCACCACTTCGTCGACGAGCCGCACCTGCAGGTCTCGGGGCTGACGAACTACTGGGGCTACAACTCGGTCGGCTACTTCGCGCCGCACGCGGCCTACAGCGCGAGCGGGAGCCGCGGCCAGCAGGTCCGCGAGTTCCGGGCGATGGTCCGGGCCCTGCACGACGCGGACATCGAGGTGCTGCTCGACGTCGTCTACAACCACACCGCCGAGGGCGACGAGACCGGCCCGACGCTGTCGTTCCGGGGGCTCGACGACGGCGGTTACTACCGCCTCGACGGCGAGCGGTACGTCGACTACACCGGCTGCGGGAACACCCTCGACGCGCGCCAGCCCCACGTCCTGCAAGTGATCATGGACAGCCTGCGCTACTGGGTCACCGAGATGCGCGTCGACGGCTTCCGCTTCGACCTGGCCGCCGCGCTGGCCCGGTCGATGCACGACGTCGACAAGCTGTCGGGCTTCTTCGACTGCATCGCCCAGGACCCGGTGATCAGCCGGGTGAAGCTGATCGCCGAGCCGTGGGACGTCGGGGCCGGCGGCTACCAGGTCGGCGAGTTCCCGCCGCTGTGGACCGAGTGGAACGGGCGTTACCGCGACTGCGTTCGCGACGTGTGGCGCGGCGCGCCGGTCGGCGTCGGCGAGCTCGCGACCCGGCTCACCGGGTCGAGCGACCTGTACCAGGACGACGGCCGGGCCCCGTACGCGTCGATCAACTTCGTCACCGCGCACGACGGGTTCACGCTTGCCGACCTGGTGTCGTACGAGCAGAAGCACAACGAGGCGAACGGCGAGGACGGGCGCGACGGCACCGACGACAACCGCAGTGCGAACGGCGGGGTGGAGGGACCGACCGGCGACGCCGCCGTGCTGGCGAACCGGCGGGCTCGGCGGCGGGGCCTGCTCGCGACGCTGCTGCTCTCGGCGGGGGTGCCGATGCTGCGCGGCGGCGACGAGATCGGGGCGACCCAGGCGGGCAACAACAACGCGTACTGCCAGGACAACGAGGTGTCCTGGCTCGACTGGGCGCGGACCCACGATCCGGCCGGAGACGATCCGGCGCTCACCGACCTGGTCGCGGGCCTGCTCGCCCTGCGGGGCCGTCATCCGGTGCTGCGGCGGCAGCACTTCTTCTCGGGCGACGTCGTCGACGGCGCGGGGCGCAAGGATGTCGGCTGGTTCGCCGCCGACGGCCACGAGATGACCGACTGGTCGGTCAGCTGCGAGACCCTCGGCATGTTTCTGGCCGGCGACGGCATCGCCGGGCGCGGACCGCGCGGCGAGCGCATCGTCGACGACTCGTTCCTGCTGTGGCTCAACCCGCAGTCGACGGCGACGACCGTGACGCTGCCCGCCTGGGCCCCGACGTACGAGCGGGTCCTGGACACCGCCCGCGACGATCCCCTGACGTCCGAGCCCGTGGGCGGGACGATCGCGCTCCAGCCGTACGCCGTCGTCCTGCTCCGCGCCCCCAGCCCGGACCGCTAGCGGGCGGGTCAGGCGGTGGCGACCAGGCCGAGCTCGGCGGTGCTCGACAGCAGCGGGTGGTACGGCAGCACCCGCACGGTGTAGCCGATCGTGCCGGACCGCTCGAGCGGCAGCTCACCCTCGTAGCGCACTCCCCCGTCGACGTGCTCGACGTATGCGAGCGGTGTCGTCTCGATGTCGCGGAGCTGGTCGCGCTCGTCGGCGCGCCCGGCGGCCAGCTGCACGACGACGTCGTCGGGGTTCAGCCCGCCGAGGTCCACCGTCGCGCGGACCCCGAGCGTCTCGCCGAGGACCGGTACGTCCCCCTCCCGCGTCGACTCGACGTGCAGGACGCGGACGTACGGCCAGGCCGACCGCACGTGTCCGACCCACGACGCGAGGTCCTGCGCGGCCGGCCGGGTGGCCCGTACCGACGCGGCGGCCGGCATGTACAGCCGCTGCACGTAGTCGCGCAGCATCCGCGTCGAGAGCACCTGCGGGCCCAGTGACTCCAGCGTGTGCCGCACCATCGCGACCCACCGGACCGGCAGCGACCCGGCGTAGAAGGCCGGCGCGACGCTGCTCTCGAGCAGGTCGTAGAGCGCGTCCGCCTCCAGCGCGTCCCGGCGCTCGGGGTCCTCGACGCCGTCCGCAGTCGGGATCGCCCAGCCGTTCTCCCCGTCGTACATCTCGTCCCACCAGCCGTCACGGATCGACAGGTTGAGACAGCCGTTGAGCGCGGCCTTCATGCCGCTGGTGCCGCAGGCCTCCAGCGGCCGCAGCGGGTTGTTCAGCCACACGTCGCAGCCGGGGTAGAGCACCTTGGCCATGGCCATGTCGTAGCCGGGCAGGAACGCGATCCGGTGCCGGACGTCGGCCTGGTCGGCGAACTGCACGATCTGCTGGACCAGTTCCTTGCCGCCGTCGTCGGCGGGGTGGGCCTTGCCGGCGATGACGAACTGGACCGGCCGGTCGGGGTGCAGCAGCAGGGCCCGCAGCCGTTCGGGGTCCTGCAGCATCAGCGTGAGCCGCTTGTACGACGGGACCCGGCGGGCGAAGCCGACGGTGAGCACGTCGGGGTCGAACGCCGTCTCGATCCAGCGCAGGTCGGCCCGCGGCGCGCCGCGCTCGAGCCACGACTGGCGGAGGCGGTCGCGGACGTCGTCGACCAGGCGCGCGCGCAGCAGCCGGCGGGTCTGCCAGATCGTGGCGTCGTCGATCCGGGCGAGGTCGACGAAGCCGCCGCCCGCGTCGGCGTCGGGCGACAGGACCGGCTCGGCGATCTCCATCACCTCGCGGGCCACCCACGTCGGCGCGTGCACCCCGTTGGTGACCGATGTGATCGGCACCTCGTCGGCGTCGAACCCGGGCCACAGGTCGCCGAACATGCTGCGGCTCACCGCGCCGTGCAGCAGCGCGACGCCGTTGCTGCGCTGCGCCGTGCGCAGCCCGAGATGGGCCATGTTGTAGACGTCCGGGTCCGCCTCGGCGCCGAGCGCCAGGATCTCCTCGACGCCGACCCCGGGCACCGTCGCGAAGTGCGACTCGACCAGGTCGCGGGGGAAGCGGTCGATGCCGGCGGGGACGGGCGTGTGCGTGGTGAAGACGGTGCCGGCGCGGACCGTCGCGAGGGCCGCGTCGCACGACAGGCCCTGCTCGACGTACTCCCGGATGCGTTCGACCGCGCCGAAGCCCGCATGCCCCTCGTTGGCGTGGAAGACCTCCGGGGCGGGCACCCCGGTCGCCGCGACGTGGGCGCGCACGGCGCGGACGCCACCGATCCCCAGCAGCATCTCCTGGAGCAGCCGGTGGTCGGTGCCGCCGCCGTAGAGCCGGTCGGTGACCGACCGCTCGTACTCCTCGTTGTCCTCGATGTCGGTGTCGAGCAGAAGCAGCGGTACCCGCCCGACCTGCGCCTTCCACACCTGCGCGTGCAGCACGCGCCCCTCGGGAAGGTCGACCGCCACCCGGATGTCGGTCAGGGACAGCGGCAGCCCGTTGGGATCGAGGCCCGGGTAGCGCTCGGTCTGCCAGCCGTCCCGGGACAGCCCCTGCACGAAGTAACCGGCGCGGTACAGCAGCCCGACGCCGATGATCGGGACGCCGAGATCCGATGCCGTCTTGAGGTGATCGCCGGCGAGGATGCCCAGGCCGCCGGAGTACTGCGGCAGCACGGCGGTCAGGCCGTACTCCATGGAGAAGTACGCGATGCCGGCCGGCGCGTCGGCGCCGAGCCGCTGGTACCACCGGTCGGTCGTGAGGTACGCCGACAGGCCCTGGCTGGCCTCGTCGAGGCGGCCGAGGAAGTCCGCGTCGTGGGCGAGCTCCTCCAGCCGGGCCGGGGCGACCTCGCCGAGCAGGCACACCGGGTCGTGACCGCACGCCTCCCACAGCTGCGGGTCGACCGAGGCGAACAGGTCCATCGTGGCCGGGTGCCAGGACCACCGCAGGTTCAGCACGAGCTCGCCGAGGGGGGCGAGTGGCTCGGGGAGCTGGGCGCGGACCGTGAAGCGGCGGAGAGCTCTCACGACCGACGACCCTAGCCAGCGGCTGCGCGCGCGCCGGTCCTGTCCTGGCACCCGGCCGGTTACGGTGCGGTGGTGGGGACCGGACCGCGGGGGTGGGGCGGGCCGCGCCTGGTGGCGGCCGTCGTCGGCGTGGCTCTGGTCCTGGTCGTGTGGCTGCTCGGCACGCCGCCGGGCGGGACGCCGGACGAGCAGGCGCACCTCATCCGCGGCATGTCCGCTGCCGAAGGGCAGTGGCACGGACGGGCACCATCGCCGCCGGGCCCCGCGTCCAACCTGGCCGCCGAGGTCACCCGCAGCTTCACGCTGCCCGCGCGCCTGAACCTGCTCGACAAGGCGCCCTGCTACGTGCAGACGACGAAGACCGCGGCCGACTGCCCCACCCTGTTCACGCTCATCCACGGGCGGGCGCGCAGCCACGTCGGGGCGTACTTCCCCCTCGCGTACGTGCCTCTCGGCCTGGCCGAGCTGTCCGCGTCCAACCCGGCCGCGGCCGACTACTACGGGCGGGCCGTGTCCGCCGGGTGGTGCCTGGCGCTCCTCGGGCTCGGGTTCGCGTGTACGCGCCGCCGCCGGGAGCGGATCGCCTGGTTCGCGGGGTTCCTGCCGATCACCGCGTTCGCCGCCACCGCCGCCGCCACCAACGGCATCGAGGTCTGCGGCGCGCTCGCCCTGGCGGCAGGCGCCCTGGGCGTGCACCGCGACCGTGGCCGCGCGGGCGCATGGGCGGTGGTCGCCGGCGGCATCTCGCTGGCGATCGCCAAGGACGGCGGCCCGTTCTTTCTCGCCGCGGAGGCGGTCCTGCTCACACTGGCCGCGCGCGGCCTGTCCTGGATCCCGCGGCTCGGGCCGGCGCGGATCGGTGCCTGGGCGGCCCCCGTCGCCGGTGCGGTCGCCAACCTCGTCTGGACCGTGTTCTTCGGGCGCAACCCGGTCACGGGCACCCAGACACCGCTCAGCAGCAGTCATCTGCACCACGAGGTGTGGCAGGCCCTCGGCGGGTTTCCCCGGCAGGTGTTCACCCAGTTCGGCTGGGCGGATACGTACGTACCCGACTGGGTCGTGATCCTCGGCTGGACCTGCGCCGGAGTCGTGCTGCTGCTGCTGGCCCTGCGGGCCCGCGGACGCGGAGTTCTCGTCGCAGTTCTGGGCCTGGTCGTGGTGTTCCTCGCCACCACCGCCTTCGCCGTGATCGAGATCCGCGGGTCGTTCGGTCTCCAGGGCCGGTACACGCTCGCCGCGATCGTGCCGCTCGCGCTGTACGCCTGTCTCGCCGAACGCCGCCCCGACCGCACACCAGGGGCGCTGCTGCGCGCCGGGGGCGCCGTCCTCGGCCTCGCCGCGACGGGCCTCGTGGTCCTGACCGGCATGTCGGCACTCACCAACCTGCGGCGGAACGCCGTCGGGCCCAACGGGTCGTGGCGGCTGGCGGACGCGTCCTGGGCCGGCCCCGGTGGCAACACGCTGTTGTTGGCGCTGCTGGCCGCCGCCTGCGCGGTGCTCCTGGTCACCGTGCTGGCCGGACGCGATCCGCGCCCGACGGCACCGGTTGACCCCCGGACGCCTGGGTAAGGTCGCCGCGATGATCGGTCGCATTGCCGTCACAGACGTGCACCCCGTGGTCGACGGGGGCGCGTACCCGGCGCGGGCCACCGAGGACGAGCTGCTGGAAGTCCGGGCCACCGTGTTCCGGGAGGGACACGACCTGGTCGGGGCCACGGCGGTGCTGAAGGGTCCCGGCCGGTACGCCGCGCGGGCGCACCTGTCGCTGGCCGAGCCGGGCATCGACCTGTTCGTGGGCCACGTCCAGGTGGGGCCGCCCGGGGCGTACACGCTCACGGTCGAGGGATGGGCCGACCCGATCGCCAGCTGGCGGCACGCGGTCGAGGTGAAGGTCGAGGCGGGTGTCGACGTCGCCCTCGAGCTCGAGGAGGGGGCACTGCTCCTCGAGCGCGCGGCACCGGGGGTGCCGAAAGCCCGCCGCGACGCGGTGCTCGACGCCGCCGCCCGCCTCCGCGACCAGGGCCATGACGTGCCCGCCCGGCTGGCCCTCGCCGAGCACCCGTCGATGGTCGACCTGCTGTCCGACCACCCGCTGCGCGACCTGCTGACGAGGTCGAAGCGGTTTCCGGTCTGGGTCGACCGGCGCCGTGCGACGTTCTCTGCCTGGTACGAGCTGTTCCCCCGCTCCGAAGGCGGCCTCGCCGGTGCGACGAAGCGGCTGCCGGCGATCGCCGAGATGGGCTTCGACGTCGTCTACCTGCCGCCGGTCCACCCGATCGGCACCAGCTTCCGCAAGGGACCGAACAACACGCTGACCGCGGGGAAGAAGGACGTCGGCTCGCCGTGGGCGATCGGCTCGCCGGCGGGCGGGCACGACGCGATCGAGCCGAGCCTCGGCGACCTCGCCGACTTCGACGCCCTCGTGGCCGCGGCGGGCGATGTCGGCCTGGAGGTCGCGCTCGACCTGGCTCTCCAGTGCTCGCCGGACCACCCGTGGGTCACCAAGCACCCCGAGTGGTTCGCGCACCGCGCCGACGGGTCGATCGCCTACGCGGAGAACCCGCCGAAGAAGTACCAGGACATCTACCCGCTCTACTTCGACGCGGATCCCGAGGGCCTGCGCGACGAGGTGCTGCGCATCGTCCGGCACTGGATCGCCCACGGAGTGGGCATCTTCCGGGTCGACAACCCGCACACGAAGCCGCTCGCGTTCTGGGAGTGGCTCATCGCCGAGGTCAAGAAGACCGACCCGCACGTGGTGTTCCTCGCCGAGGCGTTCACCCGCCCGCCGATGATGCACACCCTCGCGAAGATCGGCTTCACCCAGTCGTACACGTACTTCACCTGGCGGGTCAGCGAGTGGGAGCTGCGCGAGTACCTCACCGACCTCACGACCAGCCCGACCGCCGACTACATGCGGCCGAACCTGTGGCCGAACACGCCGGACATCCTGCCGTTCCACCTTCAGCACCAGGGCATGCCGCAGTTCAAGATCCGCGCACTGCTCGCCGCGACCCTCTCCCCCAGCTACGGGATCTACTCCGGGTACGAGCTGCTGGAGTCGCTGCCGCTCGCGCCCGGACGCGAGGAGTACCTCGACTCCGAGAAGTTCCAGGTGCGGCCGCGCGACTGGGAGCGCGCCGCCGAGACCGGCCGCACGCTCGCGCCGTACCTCGCCCGCATCAACGCGGTCCGCCGGGCCGAACCGGCGCTGCAACGGCTGCGCGGACTGGTGTTCCACACCGCCGAGGACCCCGCCCTGCTCGTCTACTCGCGGCAGGACCCGGCCACGCCGGGTCGCGCGGTGCTGTGCGTGGTCAACCTCGACCCGAACACCACCCATGAGTGCGTCCTGCATCTCGACCACGAGGCGCTCGGCTGGCGCGGCGATGCGCTGGTGACCGTCACCGACCAGCTCGGCTCCGGGGACCGCTGGACGTGGGGTATGCACCCGTACGTCCGGCTCGACCCGTTGTGGGAGCCGGCCCACCTGTTCGTCGCCGAGCGGCTGTGACCCCGCCGCAGCCGGGCGAGTCGGTCGACCCGACCTGGTACAAGCGCGCCGTCTTCTACGAGGTGCTCGTGCGCGGGTTCGCCGACTCGAACGGCGACGGCACCGGCGACCTCCAGGGGCTGATCGCCAAGCTGGACTACCTCCAGTGGCTCGGCGTGGACTGCCTGTGGCTGCCGCCGTTCTTCGACTCCCCGCTGCGCGACGGCGGCTACGACGTCAGCGACTACCTCGCGGTGCTGCCCGAGTTCGGCACGCTCGCCGACTTCGTCGAGATGGTCGACGAGGCGCACGCCCGCGGCATCCGCGTGATCATCGACTTCGTCATGAACCACACCAGCGACGCGCACCCGTGGTTCCAGGCGAGCCGGTCCGACCCGGACGGCCCGTACGGGGACTTCTACGTGTGGGCCGACTCGGACAAGGGGTACGCCGACGCGCGGATCATCTTCGTCGACACCGAGACCTCGAACTGGACGTTCGACCCGGTCCGCAAGCAGTACTACTGGCACCGCTTCTTCGCCCACCAACCGGACCTGAACTTCGAGAACCCCAAGGTGCGGGCCGCAGTGATGGAGGCGCTGCGGTTCTGGCTCGACCTGGGGATCGACGGCTACCGGCTCGATGCGGTCCCGTACCTGTTCGAGGAGGAGGGGACCAACTGCGAGAACCTCCCGGCGACGCACGAGTTCCTCAAGCAGGTGCGGGCCGAGGTGGACCGGCTCTACCCCGACCGGGTGCTGCTGTGCGAGGCGAACCAGTGGCCGCAGGACGTCGTCGAGTACTTCGGCGACAACGGCGACGAGTGCCAGATGGCGTTCCACTTCCCGGTGATGCCACGGCTGTTCATGGCCGTACGGCGGGAGAACCGCCTGCCGATCACGGAGATCCTGGCCCAGACGCCGGCCATCCCCGACAACTGCCAGTGGGGCATCTTCCTGCGCAACCACGACGAGCTGACGCTCGAGATGGTCACCGACGACGAGCGCGACTACATGTGGGCCGAGTACGCCCAGGACCCGCGGATGAAGGCCAACATCGGCATCCGCCGCCGGCTCGCGCCGCTGCTGGAGAACAGCCGCGCGCAGATCGAGCTGTTCACCGGGCTGCTGCTCTCCCGGCCCGGCTCGCCGGTTCTGTACTACGGCGACGAGATCGGGATGGGCGACAACATCTACCTGGGCGACCGCGACGGCGTGCGCACGCCGATGCAGTGGACGCCGGACCGCAACGCCGGCTTCTCGACCTGCGACCCGCAGCGCCTATACCTGCCGGTCAACTTCGACCCCGTCTACGGCTACCCCTCGCTCAACGTCGAGGCCCAGCTGCGCAGCGGCACGTCCCTGCTGAACTGGACCCGCCGCCTCATCGCCGTCCGCAAGGAGCACCCGGTGTTCGGCATGGGCACCTTCTCGGAGCTGCCCGCCTCGAACGCATCGGTGCTGGCGTACGTCCGCGAGTTCGGCGATGACAAGGTGCTCTGCGTGGCCAACCTCAGCCGGTTCGCGCAGCCGGTCGAGCTCGACCTGTCCCGGTTCGAGGGCATGACCCCGGTCGAGCTGATGGGGCACGTGCACTTCCCGCGCATCGGCACGCTGCCCTACCTGCTCACGCTCGCGGGGCACGGCTTCTACTGGTTCGCGCTGACCCAACAGGAGGTGCTCGCGCCGTGACGACGCTCGAGGACCTCCTGGCGGCCTGGGTGCCCCAGCAGCGCTGGTACGGAGCGAAGGGGCGGCCGGTCACCGCGCTGACTGCCTCGCCGCTCGGCGACGTGCGGACGGGCGGCGGGACCGACCTCGTTCTGGTTCTGGTCGATGTGACGCTCGACGGGGACGAGGTCCAGCACTACCAGGTGCCGCTGTCGCGGCGGACCGCGCCCTGGGACGACATCGGGCACGCCCTGATCGGCGAGGCCGACGGCGCGTGGCTCTACGACGCGCCGCACGACCCGGACGCGGCCGGGCTGCTGCTCGCGGACCTCATCAGCGAGAGCAGCCTGGGCGAACTGGCCTTTCACCGCCTCGGCGAGGTCACGGCGGGACTCCACCCCCGGCTCGTCGGCGTCGAGCAGTCCAACAGCTCGCTCGTCTTCGGCGAGGAGCTGATCTTCAAGCTGTTCCGCCGCGTGTCCCCCGGGCTCAACCCCGACCTGGAGGTGACGCGGGCCCTCCAGGAGGCGGGCTCGGCGCACGTGGCGCCCGTCCGCGGCTGGTACGAGGCCCCGGTCGACGGCGTCCCAACCACGCTCGGCGTCGCGCAGGCGTTCGTCGCGAGCGCGAGCGAGGGGTGGTCGATGGCCACCGCGTCGGTCCGCGACCTGTACGCGGAGGCAGACCTGCACGCCGACGAGGTGGGCGGCGACTTCGCCGCCGAGTCCCATCGCCTGGGGGCCGCGACCGCCGAGGTCCACCAGCTGCTGCGGGACGTGCTGCCCAGCGGGACCGCGGGCGCGGACGAGGCCCGCGCCACGGTCGCCCGGATGACCGAGCGGCTCGACCGGGCCGTCCTGGAGGTACCCGATCTCGCGCCGTACGCCGGCGGTCTTGCCGCGCTGTACGCCGGCGTCGCCCAGGCCGGCGCCGTGCCCCGGCAGCGCGTGCACGGCGACTATCACCTCGGCCAGGTGCTGCGGACGGGTACGGGCTGGCTGTTGCTGGACTTCGAGGGCGAGCCGGCCCGGCCGCTGGCCGAGCGCACCGCGCTGATGTCGCCGCTGCGGGACGTCGCGGGGATGCTGCGCAGCTTCACGTACGCGGCGCGGTCTCTACTGGCAGATCACACCTTCACCCAGGGCGGTCTCGAATACCGCGCCGCCGAGTGGGCAGACCGCAACAGATCGGCCTTCTGCGACGGGTATGCCGCCGCGGCCGGCCGCGACCCGCGCGACGACGCGCTCCTGCTGCAGGCCTTCGAGGCGGACAAGGCGGTGTACGAGGTGGTCTACGAGGCACGGCACCGGCCCACGTGGCTGACCATCCCCCTGTCGTCCATCGAGAGCCTCGTCGCCTGATGCCCCCGCGCAAGCGCAAGCCGGCCGCCGAGACCCCGACCGAGGCGGCGGTCGCGGCCGTCGCGAAGACCACGCCGCGCAAGCGGGCGCCGGCCAGGAAGACCGCGGACGGGCTGCCCCCGATCCTGACCGCCGACCTCGACGTGCTCGTGGGGGGCGCGCACGCCGCGCCGCACGACCTGCTCGGCGCGCGGCAGGTCGACGGCGGCGTCCTGATCCGGGCGCTGCGGCCGGAGGCGACCGGCGTCCAGGTCGTGGTCGACGGGCGGGCGTACCCGATGGACCAGCAGTCCGGCGGCGGCGTGTTCGCCGTCGTGCTGGAGCGCGAGGAGATCCCCGACTACCGGCTGCGCGTGGACTACCCGTCGGGCAGCTTCGAGGCCGACGACCCGTACCGCTACCTGCCCACGCTCGGCGAGGTCGACCTGCACCTGATCTCCGAGGGCAGGCACGAGCGGCTGTGGGACGTGCTCGGCGCGCACGTGCGGCACTACGACACGCCGAACGGCGGCGTCACCGGCACGTCGTTCGCGGTGTGGGCGCCGAACGCCCGCGGGGTGCGGGTCGCCGGGGACTTCAACTACTGGGACAGCCGGGCGCACCCCATGCGGTCGCTCGGCAGCAGCGGGGTCTGGGAGCTGTTCGTCCCGGGGGTGGCCGCGGGCACGCTCTACCGGTACGAGATCCTCGGCGCCGACTCGGTGTGGCGGGAGAAGGCCGACCCGATGGCGTTCGCCACCGAGGTGCCGCCCGCCAACGCCAGCCGGGTGTTCGCGTCGGCGCACGAGTGGCAGGACGCCGACTGGCTGGCCGCACGCGCGGGGATCCAGCCGCACGCGGCGCCGATGTCGGTCTACGAGGTGCACCTGGGGTCCTGGCGGCAGGGGCTGTCGTACCGCGAGCTGGCCCATGAGCTCACCTCCTACGTCACCGCGCAGGGCTTCACGCACGTCGAGCTGCTGCCGGTCGCCGAGCACCCGTTCTCGGGCTCGTGGGGTTACCAGGTGACCGGCTACTACGCGCCCACGTCCCGGTTCGGGGACCCGGACGACTTCCGCTACTTCGTCGACGTCCTGCACCAGGCCGGCATCGGCGTCATCGTCGACTGGGTGCCGGCGCACTTCCCCAAGGACGACTGGGCGCTCGCCCGGTTCGACGGCACGGCGCTGTACGAGCACGCCGACCCGCGCCGCGGGGAGCAGCCCGACTGGGGCACGTACGTCTTCGACTTCGGCCGCCGCGAGGTGCGCAACTTCCTGGTGGCGAACGCCCTCTACTGGCTCGAGGAGTTCCACGTCGACGGGCTTCGGGTCGACGCGGTCGCCTCGATGCTCTACCTCGACTACTCCCGCAAGGACGGCGAGTGGCTGCCGAACGTCTACGGCGGCCGGGAGAACCTCGACGCGGTGGACTTCCTCAAGGAGATGAACGCGACCGTCTACAAGAACCACCCCGGCGCGGTCACCATCGCCGAGGAGTCGACCGCGTGGCCGGCGGTGTCGCGGCCCACACACCTCGGCGGTCTCGGCTTCGGGTTCAAGTGGAACATGGGCTGGATGCACGACACCCTGGACTACGCGTCGCGGGCGCCGATCTACCGCGGCTACCACCACCACCAGATGACGTTCTCGATGATGTACGCCTTCTCCGAGAACTTCGTCCTCCCGCTTTCGCACGACGAGGTCGTCTACGGCAAGGGTTCGCTGCTACGGAAGATGCCGGGCGACCGCTGGCAGCAGCTGGCGAACCTGCGGGCGCTCTTGGCATTCCAGTGGACCCACCCGGGCAAGCAGCTGCTGTTCATGGGCGGCGAGTTCGGCCAGGACGCCGAGTGGGACCACGACTCGTCGCTCCAGTGGGACCTGCTCCGGGAGTCTGGGCACGCGGGCGTCCACGCCCTCGTCGCCGACCTGAACGCGCTCTACCGGGCTACCCCCGCGCTGTGGTCGCAGGACACCGAACCGGCGGGCTTCCAGTGGATCGACGCGAACGACGCGTCGAGCAACACGTTCTCCTACTTGCGATGGGGCAGCGACGGGTCGTGCGCGGCGGTCGTGGTCAACTTCGCGGGCATCCCACACGAGGGCTACCGGCTCGGGCTGCCGTTCGCCGGCGAGTGGCGGGAGGCGCTCAACACCGACGCCGAGGCCTACGGCGGCTCGGGCGTCGGCAACATGGGCGTCGTCCGCGCCGACGACGAGGCTGTCCACGGCCAGCCCGCGGGGGCCACGCTGCGCGTCCCGCCCCTCGGCGCTCTCGTCCTCCTCCCCCCCGCCTGACTCCAGGACGACGGTCAGCCGGCCGCCGGCTTCCGCGCCACCACATGGAAGTAGTGGGTGTGCGTCTCCGGGCCGGCCGGATCGATGCGTCGACCGCCGAACGAGAACACGTCGACGAGATCGAGGCCCGCGTTGCCGGTCTCGAGGGCGAGCCGCTCGGCGGCGACGAAGTGCGTCACCAGGCGGAACCCGTGGGCGCGCAGCGGCCCGGTCGCCCACCCGTCGTGCCGGTCGAGATGCCGGTTGCGCCAGTAGCTCGAGTACATCCGCGGGTCGCGCGCCGAGTGCCAGGCCTGCTGCGCGACCGACCGCACCGCCGGGGCCGGGGGCATGCCGGCTTCCGGCCGCTGGCGACGCCACGGTCGCTCGTCGAACGACGGGCCGTTCAGGTTGTGGGTCGCGTACAGCACGATGCCGCCGGGCCGCGCGACGCGCGACATCTCGGCCAGCACACGAGCCCGG
>DASVGV010000048.1:0-5736 GCA_036379355.1 Mycobacteriales bacterium
GCACCCGCCCACGGGTACGCGATCATCTCGACTCTGCGGGAGCGCAGCGACGGACAGTTGGACCTCGCCGAGGGATCGATCTACCCAGCGCTGCACCGACTCGAGAAGTCCGGGCTGATCGCCAGCAGTGTCCACGTGGCGCAAGGCCGGCGCCGGCGCGTCTACGCCCTCACTGCGCGGGGGCGCGAGGCGTTCGCGGCCCAGCGACATGAGTGGCAAGGTTTCGTCGCGAGCATGCAGGCGGTGCTGGCATGAGGGACGCGACCGCCACACCCATCGACGACTACCTCGATGACCTGCTCCGCCACCTCCGCGCCGATCCACGCACGACCCGCCGGCTGCTGGACGAGGCAGCCGACCACCTCCACACCGCCGCCGCCGACTACCAGCGGTCGGGATCCACGCGCGTCGACGCCGAACGCGAGGCCGTACGGAGCCTCGGACCCGTCGGCGAACTCGCGCGCGGGACGTGGCTGCACTCGTTCACGTCCCTGGTCAGCGAAGTTGTGCGCGCCGCGATCCTGCTCGGCGGGTGCGGTCTGGTGGCGGTGGGCGTGAGCGGCGGCCTCGCCGCGATCATGAACGCGCTCGCCGGATACAACTTCGTCGGCGCGGCGACCGTACTCGGCATGGGTGGCAGCTCCGTGACGGAGAGCGCGCAGGACGCCGTGTCTCTGCGCGTCTTTGCCGGCATTCTGGGCCTGATCGTTCTCGCCGCCTACGCCCTGGTTCGGCGCCGCATCAGGCCTGGCACCGTCCTGCCCGGCGGGCTGACCGATGCGCTCGGTGCGGCGGCGTTCGCCGCGGCCACCGTCGTGCTCACCTCGGCCGCGGTCGACCAGGCCGTGACCACGTCCTCGGCCCACGGCGTCGGGTTCTTCCTCAGCGGCGCCCTCGCCAGCCTCGGCGGGGCCGTCCTGTTCTGCACCCGCGCGACCCGCAGGCTTCTTGCCGGGCACGGCGCTGGGGTGGATTCGAGCCTGCTCGCCGTCTAGGGCGCACCTACTTCGAAATGCGCACAGGGTCGGCACGGCCATGGCAGCCTCGGCGGTCGGAGTCTCCTAGCCAGCAGCCGGTACGTCGCGTCCTAGCTCGGTGAGAAGGTCCTGGCTGTAGGCGATCCGGCCGGTGAGCGCGGTCGGCGGACCGTCACACAGGGCCAGCGCGGCCTCCGCCATCACCTCGGGCGGCTCGACGACCTGCTCGGAGTCGTCGGGCCGCACCAGGTGGTGATGCAGCGTCCCGGGCGTCGGCACGACTCGGTTGGGCGACAGGGCATTCACAGCGATGTTGTGGTCGTACACCTCGCTGGCCAGACCCGTCGAAAACCGCTCGAGGGCCGCCTTACACATGCCGTAGACCGTGCCGCCGATCGCCCGCCGTGCCGGGTCCGGCGGAAAGGCCGGGTGCCGAGCGGCACCCGAGGAGATGTTCACGATCCACCCCTGGCCGCGTTCGATCATGCCCGGCAGCACCAGCTGCGCCAGGTGCATCGGGGCGTACACCTGCACCTCGAACATGAGGTCGCGGCGGCGCTCCGGGAAATCGGCGATCGGCTGGAAGTACGTCACCGCAGCGTTGTTCACGAGGATGTCGATCGGACCGAGCTGCTCCTGCGCCTCCGCGACGATGCGCTCGCGGTCCTCGCGGTGGGACAGATCCGCCGCGATGGCCACCGCGTCGCCGTCCGCCGCCCGGATCCGCTGGACGGTCTCGGTGATCGTGCCCTCGAAGCGGGACATTCCCGGATCGACCGTGCGCGCGGTGACGGCTACCGCGGCCCCTTCCCGGGCCAGGCGCAACGCGATCGCCGTCCCGATCCCCCGGCTCGCCCCCGTCACGAGCGCGACCTTTCCCTGCAACCTGCCTGCGGCCATACCCGGACTGCAGCATGGGGGCGCGGCCACGGTCAAGAGAGGGGCCTCGGCTGCACGGCGGCGGCAGTAGCATCCGCCCATGGCTCGCACCGGACGCTGCCTCTGCGGCGAGGTGAGCTACGAGCTCGCCGGCGACCCGATCGCGACCGCCATCTGCCACTGCGAGCACTGCCAACGGCAGAGCGGCGGCGCGTTCTCCGTCAACCTCATCGCCAACGAAGGACAGCTGACGGTCACCGGCGACCTGAAGACGTACGAGGAGACGGGTGAACGCGACGACGCGGTCTACGTCCGCCGCCGCTTCTGCGGTTCGTGCGGTTCGCCGATCGTGTCGGAGCTCGTGCAGACGGACGGCGTCATCGCGGTGAAGGCGGGCAGCCTGGACGACAAGGCGGACGTGCACCCGACCGTCGAGGTCTGGTGCGTCGACCGCCAGCCCTGGGTGAGCCTTCCGGGCATGGCGGCGTCGCTCGACCGCGAGTGATTCGAGCCGTCAGGCAACCGCGCCGGCCGTGACACTCCCGGCGGGCCGCACCGGGCCGAGCCTGTCGACACGGGCGCGACCGGCGGCCAGGCGCGTGCGAGGCGTCAACGCGATGCGGCGCCCACATGATCGCGGTACGCCGGGATGATCGGGGCGAGCTCCGCCGGGCTCGCGCCGTGCAGGATGACGCCGTCGGCGCCGAGGTCGAACTGGCCCTGCACCGCCGCCGCGCACTGTTCGGGTGTGCCCGTGGCCGCCGGCGCGAGCCACTCGTCGGGAAGCAGGGTCGCCACGTGCTCGAGCGTCTCGACCGGCGTCGCCGGGCTGTCGATGGGGCCCCGCGCAGATGCGTCGCGAACTACTTGGTCGTCCCGGAAGCGCTGCAGCACAGCAGGATCCCAGCCGTTGGTGGACACCATGAGGTCGCCGTATCCCTGCAGGTACGTCGCGAGGCGCCCCACCGTCTTGCGCAGCCGTGCCTCCTCCGGCAGGTGGTCGCCGATGGTGGCGAAGCACGACCAGACCTGCACCGAGTCCGGATCGCGGCCCGCCTGCTCGGCCGCGTCCTTCACGGTGCGGACGCACCGCTGGAGCGTCTCGTCGGTGAAGAACGTGTGCAGCACCACCTGGTCGAACGCGCGGCCGCCGAGGGCCAGCGACTCCGGTCCGAACGCGACCAGCCCGAGCGGGATGTCCTCGTCGAACGACGCGTCCAGTCGCAAGAACGGATAGCGGCCCATGGGACCGTCGTGACCGAGGATCATCTCCCCGTGGAACAGCCGGCGCATCACGCCGGCGAAGTCCTCGAGATACGCGGTCGTCACGGCCGGCAGTCCCACCGCGTCCATGAGCGGCTTGACCCCGCGACCGAG
Organism: Mycobacteriales bacterium; assembly: GCA_036379355.1. Lineage (GTDB taxonomy): Bacteria > Actinomycetota > Actinomycetes > Mycobacteriales > CAJCIY01 > CAJCIY01. The sequence goes on from DASVGV010000048.1 coordinate 3,234, forward strand.
GCCGAGGGTGAACCGCCCCTGCGACAGGCGGTGCATCGTCGTGGCGTACGACGCGGTGATGAGCGGATGCCGGGTGTTGGGGTTCGTGGTCGCCGTGGCGATCGCGATCTCGTCGCTCACCGCGGCCACCGCACCCGACAGGCTGGCGGCCTCCTTGGTGTTCCACCGCTCGGAGATGAAGCAGGCGCCGATCCCCATGGCCTCCGCGTCGCGTACCTCCGCGAGCAGGTCGCGCGGCCGGTCCGCAGCCCCGGCCAGGGTGTAGAAACCGATGTTCGCCAAGCGCTCGACCACGCTGTCCGTCCTCCTCACCCGGCCGACCGAGAGGCACCGATGCCATGACCCAGGACCGTCCACCGGGCGCCGACGACCTGCTGGCGATGATGCCGTACGCCGGGTCCTTGGGCATCGCGCTCCACGAGGTCACGCCGTCCCTGGCCACCGGCAGCCTGGCCTGGGCGCCGGAACGGTGTACCGCGGGCGGCATCCTGCACGGCGGCGTGATCATGTCGCTCGCCGACACGATCGGTGCGGTGTGCGCCTTCCTCAACCTCCCGGTGGGGGCGCGTACCGCCACGATCGACTCCACGACGCGGCTCTACCGGCCGCTGACCGCGGGCCGGCTGCATGCCGCGGCGCGGCCCACCCACGTCGGCCGCACCGTGATCGTCGTGGCCACGGACCTCACCGACGACGAGGGGCGGCTCGTCGCCCAGACCAGCCAGGCGCAGGCCGTGATCGCCTAGCCCGCCGGCCGGAGGGTCAGCGGGCGACCGGCGCGAGGAGCGGCCACGGCTGCGCCCGCTCGAGCAGCAGCGCCAGGTCGAGAAGCTCTGCGTCGTGCAGGCGCGGAGCGATGATCTGCAGGCCCACCGGCAGACCGGCCGGCGACAGCCCGGCCGGCACCGAGATCGCCGGTACGCCCGCGACATTCGCCGGCATGGTGAGGCGCCCGCTGTTGAACGCCTCGACCGCCACGTCGCCCACGTGGGTCGGCGCCGGGCCCTCCGCGGCGTACGGGTCGTCCGGGTTCGTCGCGCAGAGGACGAAGTCCGCCTGCTCGAACACCGCGCCGAACGCAGCGATCGTCGCGAGCCGTACGGGGTCGATGCCCCCCGCGGACTCGACGGTGTAGACCTCCGGCGCGACCTCGACGATCTGGCGGATCTCGTCGGTCAGTGTCTCCGCGACGCCGGGCATGAACGGCGCGATGCCGTGATGGATCGCGGGGAACGCGGCCAGGGCCCACTCGAAGCCCAGCGACGGGATGCCGAGTGACAGATCCACCCGGCGTAGTCCGGCGGCCCGGACGAGCACGTCGGCCGTCCGCTCGACCACGTCGGCGATCCGGGCGTCGACGACGGCCGCGCCCTGCAGGTCGGGCGCGACGACGACCCGCTTGCCGGCCAGGTCGTGGCTGCCGAGCCCCCGCTCGTACTCCTCGGTCTTCGGCAGGCTGAACGGGTCCTGGGGGTGCGCGCCCGCCGTGACGTCGAGGTAGCGCGCGGTGTCCCGCACCGACCGGGAAACGCAGCCGTACACGGTCGTCAGCGGCTCCAGCTGGGGCGGTGGGCCGTACGGGATCAGCCGGAAGCTCGGCTTCAGCCCGACCAGCCCCGTGTAGCCGGCGGGGATGCGCGTGGACCCGCCACCATCGCCGGCAGTCGCGAGGGGCGCGAACCCCGCCGACACGCACACCGCGCTGCCGCCGGACGAGCCGCCCGGCGTGCGGTCCGGCGCCCAGGGGTTGCGGGTGACCCCGTGCGCCTTGCTCGCGGTATATCCGACCAGGCCTACCTCCGGGGCCGTGGTCTGCGCGAGCTTCACCGCACCCGCCGCCTCGAGCCGCTCCACCACGGCGCACGAGTACGACGACACGGTGCCGGCGAGCAGCGCGACCGCCTGGGTGAACGGCCAGCCGGCGACCTGGAACAGCTCCTTGACCGCCACCGGGACGCCGCCGAAGGGCAACGACACGTCAGCGGCCCGCGCCTCCGCGAGCGCCGCGTCGGCGTCGAGGTAGCAGACCGGGTTCAGCTCCGCGGCGAGGTCGGACCCCAGTGCCGCCAGGCACTCCTGCGTCTGCTCCTCCGGCGAGGTCGCTCGGGAGCGGTAGGCGTCGACCAGCGAACAGGCATCTCCGCTCCACGGCACCGCCCGGACGCTAGCGGAGCCGGCCCGATGCGTGCATACCGGTGCCTAGGACAGCGCGCAGGTGCCCTGCCAGCCGCCGGAGAAGTACGGCGGACCCGCGAGCGTTCCGCCGTCGCTGAGCTGCTGCGGCGGTGCGGTCACCACGCCGTCGTGGCCGGTGAGCTGACCGTTCAGGTCGAAGAATGCGCTCTTCTGGGCCTGCGCCGCGCAGCTGCGGCGCGGGGCCTCGTGCGGGTCCTCGTTCGCGCTGGTCTCCGCCGGCGGCACGTCGGACGGTGGCGGGGGGTCGGTGCCGTACGACGTGCTGCCGTCCGGACCCGCATCGAAGATCACGATTGCGGATCCGTCG
>DASVGV010000049.1:0-5340 GCA_036379355.1 Mycobacteriales bacterium
GCGACAAGGTCTACCGGCACCCGACCTTCTACGCGATCCCCGCCGACATCCCGCACATCTGATGTCCGACACCGAGCTCATGGACAACTCGTACGGCGGGCTGCTCGACGCCGACGTCGACCACCGCTACGCGTACGGCACGGGCTTCGCCGACCCGCTGGCCGGGGTGGACCCGACCGTGCCCGACGACGTCGAGCGCGGCGCGCTGTCGGCCGCCTGCCTCGCGCTCGGGGACGACGCGCTGGTGCTGTCGCATCGCCTGCAGCAGTGGGTGACCAGGGCCCCCGAGCTCGAGGAGGAGACGGCGCTGGCCAACGTCGCCCTCGACCTGCTCGGCCAGGCCCGGCTGCTGCTCACCCGTGCCGGTCAGGCCGACGGCTCGGGCCACGACGAGGACTGGTTCGCCTTCCGGCGCAGCGCATCCGACCTGCGCAACGTGCGGCTGGTCGAGCGCGGAGACGCCGACTTCGCCGAGCTGGTGGCCCGGCTGCTGGTCTTCTCGACGTGGCGACTCGCCGCGTTCGAGCGGCTGCGCGCGTGCGCCGACCCGGTGCTGGCCGCCGTGTGCGGACGGGGCGTGTCCGAACTGGCGTACCACCGGGAGTACGCCGCCGGCTGGGTCGTCCGCCTCGGTGACGGCACCGAGACGTCCCACTCCCGCATGCAGGCCGCCCTCGCGACGGCGTGGCCGTACCTGGACGAGCTGCTGTCCGGCGACCTGATGGGTGTGGACGTGGCCGCGCTGCGGCCGGGAGTGGAGGGCGTGCTGGGCGAGGTGCTCGCGCAGGCCGGGCTGCCCGCGCCGGTCGTGGCGGCCGACGACGGCGGAGGTCGCGCCGGGCGGCACACACCCGCTCTCGACGAGGTGCTCGAGGAGCTGCAGTCGGTCGCCCGCGAGCATCCGGAGGCGACCTGGTGAGCGACGGAGTGAGCGTCAGGGTGAGCGCCTGGGAGGCCGCCGCAGCCGTGGCCGACCCGGAGCTGCCGATGGTGACCGTGGCGGACCTCGGCATCCTCCGCTCGGTCGAGGCCGACGGCTGCGCCGTGACCGTCACGGTGACTCCCACGTACTCGGGATGCCCTGCGCTGTCAGCGATCTGCCACGACCTGGAAGCCGCGCTCCACGACGCGGGCTATCCCGACGTGCGCGTCGCGCAGAACCTCGACCCGCCCTGGACGAGCGACTGGATCACGCCGGCCGGCCGGGACAAGCTCGCCGCCTCGGGCATTGCTCCGCCGGAGCCCGCGGTTCGTCATGATGGGCCGATTCCGCTGTCGTTGCAGGGCATCCGCGTCTCGACATGCCCGCACTGCGGGAGCAGCGACACCCGCGAGACCGCGCGGTTCAGCGGAACCGCGTGCAAGTCCCTGCATCGGTGCGCCGCCTGCGGGGAGCCGTTCGAGTCGATCAAGGCGATCTGACGTGCCGGGTGCGGCGTTCCACCCGCTGGCCGTCACCGCCGTCGAGCCGCTGACCGACGACAGCGCGGCGGTGACGTTCGCCGTCCCGCCGGACCTTGCCGACCGCTTCGCCTTTGCTCCCGGCCAGACGCTGACGGTCCGGCTCGGCCGCGAGCGGCGCTCGTACTCGATCTGCGCCGCGTACGGCCAGGCGCCCCGCATCGGCGTGCGGATCGTGCCGGGCGGGGCGGTCTCCGAGCGGCTGGTCCGGGGCGTGCGCCCCGGCGACACCGTCGACGTGTCCGTGCCGACCGGACGGTTCACCCCCGACCTCACCGTCGCGGGGCAGCACGTCCTGATCGGCGCGGGCTCGGGCATCACGCCGCTCCTGTCGATCGCGGGCTCGGTCCTCGCCGCGCAGGAGCGGTCCACGGTCACGCTGCTGTACGGGAACCGGCGGGCGTCGAGCGTGATGTTCGCCGACGAGGTGGCCGATCTGAAGGACTCGTACCCGGCGCGCATGCAGGTGGTGCACGTGCTCTCCCGCGAGCCGCAGGAGGTCGACCTGTTCAGCGGCCGGCTCGACCCCGACCGGCTTCGGGCGTTGCTGCCCGTCACCGTCGACGTCGCCGGCGTCGACCACTGGTGGCTCTGCGGCCCGATCGGCCTGGTCGACGGCGCGATCGGCGTCCTGACCGACCTCGGCGTCCCCCGCGACCGCGTGCACCGCGAGCTGTTCTACGTCGAGGACGTGCCGCCGGCCGAGGTGCGGCACGAGGACGCGACCGTCCAGGGGAGCCGCGTGACGGTGCTCCTCGACGGGCGAGCGAGCGTCGTCGACGTCCCGGCCGGAACTCCGATCCTCGACGCCGCGCAGCACGTACGGCCGGATCTTCCCTTCGCCTGCAAGGGTGGGGTGTGCGGCACCTGCCGGGCCAAGGTCACCGACGGCCAGGTGCGGATGCGCCGCAACTATGCGCTCGAGCCCGACGAGGTGGAGGCCGGCTACGTCCTCACCTGCCAGTCGCTGCCGCTCGGTCCGGTCACCGTCGACTACGACGCCTGACGCTGGCTAGTCTCGGCCACCACCAGGCCGGGAGCAGGGCCGTGAGCAAGCAGTCCGGAGGAGTGCCATGAGCGAGGTCCAGGGCAGCTGCGACGAGCGGTTCGACCGGCTGCGTACCGCGCTCGCCGAACAGCTCGACTCCGGCGAGGAGCTCGGTGGGTCCATCGCCGTGACGCTGGACGGGGCCCCGGTCGTGGACATCTGGGGCGGCTGGGCCGACGAGGCGAAGACCCGGCCCTGGGAGCGCGACACCATCGTCAACGTCTGGTCGACCACCAAGACCGTGATGGCGCTCGCCGCGCTCGTCCTCGTCGACCGCGGCGAGCTCGACCTCTATGCCCCGGTCTCGAAGTACTGGCCCGAGTTCGCTGCCAACGGAAAGGAGTCGGTCGAGGTACGGCACCTGATGTCGCACACGTCCGGCGTCTCGGGCTGGGAGCAACCGGTCACGGTCGAGGAGATCTACGACTGGGAGGCGTCGACGGCGCACCTGGCGCGGCAGGCGCCGTGGTGGGAGCCGGGCACCGCCTCCGGCTATCACGCGCTGAACCAGGGGCATCTCGTCGGCGAGGTCGTGCGACGCATCACCGGGCTGTCCCCGGGGACGTTCATCGCGCAGGAGCTCTGCGCCCCGCTCGGCGCGGACTTCCACGTCGGCCTCGACCCCTCCGAGTTCGGCCGGATCGCGCCCGTCGTACCGCCGCCGCCGCTGCCGATCGACTTCGCGTCCCTCGACCCGGACAGCGTCATGATCAAGACGTTCACGGGACCACTGCCGGACGCGTCCGTGACCACGACCGACGCCTGGCGCACCGCGGAGATCCCCGCCGCCAACGGGCACGGCAACGCCCGGTCGGTCGCCCGGCTCCAGACGGTGATCGCCAACGGCGGCGAGGTCGACGGCGTGCGGCTGCTGTCGCCGAAGACCATCGACAAGATCTTCGACGCGCAGTCCGACGGCGTGGACCTCGTCCTCGGGGTCCCGGTCCGGTTCGGGATGGGCTTCGCCCTCGCGCCCAACCAGGAGCTGCCGTACGTCCCGTCCGGGCGGATCTGCTTCTGGGGCGGGTACGGCGGCTCGTCGATCATCATCGACACGGAGCGCCGCGCGGTCTTCGCGTACATGATGAACAAGATGGCACCGGGCATCCTCGGGTCGGACCGCGGCGCGGTCTACGGCTCGGCGTTCTTCGAGGCCCTCGATGCCAGCTGACGCACTCGGGCTCGAGGCGACGGCCTGGCGCGACCGCGGGCGTCACGTGGACCTGCTCGGTGAGCCGGTGTTCGTCGTCGACGTTCCAGCGAAGGCCGAGGAACGCCCGCCGCTGCTGGTGATCCACGGCTTCCCGACCTCGTCGATCGACTACGCGGGCGTCGTCGACGCGCTCGCCGCCCGGCGCCGCGTGGTGCTCCTGGACCTGCCCGGGTTCGGCTTCTCCGCCAAGCCCGACCGCCCGTACACGATGGCCGGCCAGGCCGACGTCGTCGTTGCGCTCACCGAGGCGCTGGGCCTGGAGCGGTTCGCGCTGCTCACGCACGACATGGGCGACACCGTCGGCGGCGAGCTGCTCGCCCGGCAGGCCGAGGGCGGCTGGCCGGTGGAGATCACGACCCGGGTGGTCACCAACGGCAGCATCTACATCGGCATGGCCCACCTGACCGAGGGGCAGCAGATCCTGCTGTCGCTGCCGGACGAACAGCTGCCCGAGGGCGTCGGCAGCGACCCTTCGCGGCTGGCCGCGGCACTCGTGGCCACCCTTGCGCCCGGGCACGCGGACGTCGACATGCTGCCGCACGCGGAAGCCGCCTGCTTCGACGGCGGCGCGCGGCTGATGCCGCGTCTGGTCCGCTACATCGAGGAGCGCCGGACGACCGAGCGGCGCTACACCGGCGCGATCGAGACGCACCCGTCGCCGCTGCACGTGGTCTGGGGGCCGGAGGACCCGATCGCCGTCCGGGCGATGCCCGAGCACCTCGTCTCCGTACGGCCCGACGCGACGCTCACCTGGCTCGACGGCGCCGGGCACTACCCGCAGCTCGAGGTTCCGGACGCGTGGCTCGCCGCCGTCCTCACCGCCCTCGACGGCTGACTCGCGTCCGACCCGCACCTGTCCCTGGCCCGAGTTCGTCCGGCCAGGTGACCAGAAGCGCCTCCATACGAGCGCGGAGAGCGCCTGGCGGAGCGGACGGCGCCCGCTCGTGACCCGCGACCAGCCCACCATGGAGGCCGTTCTGGTCACCGGCGCGGAAACCACCGCGACGGTGGCGGTTCGTCAGCCGAGGCCGGTCGCGGTCCGTCAACCGGTGCCGGTGACGGTCAACGCAACCGGAAGCGGACCCGCGTTGACCACGCTCGCGAGCGCCTCCGCCTCCGCGTGCGTGAAGGGCGGCTGGCCGCCGGCGATGGTGATGTTCTTGCCGAGCACGCCGTTCGTCGAGGGCGCGGACAGCACCAGCCCGTCGAGGGTGATCGCCAGCTGTTGCCTGTTGTTGGCGTACAGCCGTCGGGACACCGCCTCGACCTGGCCGACCGCCGAGTCCGCGAAGGCCAGGTCGACCTCCCACACGCTCTGGCCGCCACCCTGGCTCGTCTGACCTTCTGTCGCGTTCGCCGACGCGACCTGCCCACCGGTCAGGTCCGCCGGCGTCAGCAGGTACTTCGTCTGCCCGGTCCGGTCGCACGCCACGACGAAGTGATGCCGGTCCTCGTCGACGGTCGCCGGTCGGTCGTTCGGCGCCGTGGCGCAGTCGAGCGCGGCGTACTGGGCCAGTGTCGCCGCCGACGGTGCGGTCTGGTCCGGCTCGTCCGGGGGCGGGTTCAGCCCCGTCACCTGGGTCCCCGCAGCAGTCCCCTGAGCGGAGGGACGGGAGGA
>DASVGV010000050.1:0-13444 GCA_036379355.1 Mycobacteriales bacterium
GTCAGTCCGTCGCGGTCGCGTCGGCGAGCAAGGTGTCGACGCTCGCCTCGCCGTCGCGGTACCGGCGGGCGATCTCCGCGTTCACCGTGTCGAGCACTCCCTGGACCGCGGAGCGCTGCTGGGAGACGAGGGACTCGGCCCGGCCGAGCACCTCGTGGGCGTCGCCGAGCACGGCGTCGGAGACGTTCACCAAGTCCGTGAGCAGGGCGTCCGAGACCAGTTGCTCCGCCGAACGGCGGCTCTCGCCGGCCCGGGTGGGTTCGCTGAGGGCGTGCCGCCCCGAACCGCGGGCCGGGGCACGGTCGCCCTCGGCCAGGATCGCGGTCACGAACGCGACCACGTCGGTGGGTGCGGCCGCCCCGTCGGCACGGCGCGCGATCTCCGCGGTCACCAGGTCCAGGCGGGCCTGCAGCAGCCGCCGCAGGTACGACAGGTCGGTCTCCTCCTGGTCCGCCTCGTCGCGCAGCCGGCGCACCTCGGTCAGCGGACGCTCACCGAGGCCCGCGAGGAACGCCTCGTCGAGCACCCGGTCGATGCGCCGGTTCCCGCCCGTGACGACGCCGTCCATGCTGCCTCCTTCTCCCGGCCGCGTGAACCGGCCGCGCCCATCGTCGCAGACACGCAGCGTCCCGGCTGGAAGGTGCGCCCGGAACTGCCCGGTCGGCGCAGTCGCGGGCCCGCCCGGCGGACGCACCCGTCCGGCTCAACATGTGCGGCCGACCTGCCGAGACACAACCAAGCGGCAGCCACGGTCGGACGGAAGGGGCACAGCGATGCAGTCAGGCGATCTCGCCGACGGAACTCTCGGCGACGTCCTGCGCTCACTCGCCGCAGCCTCCGCGACCGGCGGCCTGCACGTCCGCCGCGGCGGCGCCGATGCCAGCCACCACGACGCCGTCATCTACCTGAAAGACGGTGCGCTGTACGCAGCCACCTCTCCCGGGCCACGGCCGCTCCTCGGCGTGCGCCTCGTGGCGGCCGGCGCCGTGACCCGTGAGGCACTGCAGGAAGCGCTCGAGTCCCAGGCCGGTGACCTGGCCGGATGGCGGCTCGGCGAGCTCCTGGTGCACCTGGGCTACGTCGACGCCGACATCGTCACCGAGTTCGTCATCGAGCAGATGCTCGACACCATCGGGGACGTGGTGTCGTGGACCGACGGCACCTGGCGCTTCCACAAGGCCGAGCACACGCGCGGCGCGGACGACTTCGCCCTGGACGTCGACGCGGTCCTGGCGCACGTCGCCAAGCGGCGCCAGCACCTGACCACGCTCGCGGCGGCCGGGTCCGCCGACAGCGTGCCGGTCCGCATCTCCTACGACAGCGAGCTGGCGGGCGCGCAGATCCCGCTCGCCCAGACGCTGCTCGGCGTCATCGACGGGCACCGTTCGATCGCCGAGCTGGCCGTGCGCTGCGGACTCACCACGTTCGAGGCCGGCCAGGTCCTGAGCCTGCTGGTCGAGTCGGGGGCGGTCGAGCTGCACGAGCCGACGCCCCGCGAGGCACCCGGCGCGGCACCGGCTCCGGCGACCGACAGCGACGGCGCCACGGTCGACGACGACCTCTCCGCCCTGCTCACCGCGGACGGCGACGACCTCGGCATGCAGCTGGCGATCCTGGCCCGGCAGGCGGAGGAGGCACGCTTCGCCGCCGAGGACCGCCGGCGCCAGGAGATCACCTCCCGCCGGCGCGCCGCGCGCGAGGCGGCCGAGGCGGAGGAGCTCGAACCGCACGTCGAGGTCGCGACTGCGGCCGACGACCTCGAGCTCCGGGTGAGCGACGTCCCGCCACTCGAGCCGGAGCCCGCTCCCGACGAGTCGGCGACGGTCACCGCCGAGCTCTCCGTACGGTCCGGGGACTACCCGGCGGACGAAGACCTGCCGCTGGCGTACGACCACCTCGACGCGCTCGCCGCGGCGGTTGCCGAGGCCACGGTGGAGGCCGACCAGGCGCCGGTGGCGCCCGCCGGGCCCACCCCCTTCGCCGCCGGGCCGACCGAGCAGCGCGACCCGCACGGCACCTACGAGCCGGCGGACGACGACGCGTCGTTGTCGGCCCACGACGGCGACGGCGTGGCCGCCCTGCGGGACCTCGCGTCCAGGCCACCGGCCGAGCCCGACGAGCCGGTGGCCGAGGAGCCCGCGGCCGTACCCGCTCCGACGCCCGTCGCGGCGTCGAACGGCTCCTTCGAGCCCGCCTTCGAGACGTCCGGCGCCGAGGGCAACCCCTTCGTCGACTCGGCCGCTCTGCTGCGCGAGCTGTCCTCGCTCGGGCTGGACGACCTGCCGGAACCGTCCGCCGCGCGTGCGCCGGTCCAGCGTGCCCCCGTCGCCACGCAGACGCGGTCGAAGCGTAAGAGCATCTTCGGCCGCTGACGGCCGACGGCGGCCTCAGTCGGCCGTGCGGCCTCCCCCGCGGACACCGCTGAGGTCCACCGGCTCGGTCGGCGAGGACAGGTCCCGGTCGATCCGCGCCGCCACGTCCGCGCCGACGACCAGCACCGCCTCGTCGGGCACCGAGCGTTTGAGCAGGGCGAGGCCCACCGGGCCGAGCTCGTAGTGGCGCGCCGCGCTCGTCAGTGTTCCCACCGTCCGCCCGCCGGCGGTCACCGCCGACCCGCGGTCCGGCAGCACGTGGTCGGACCCGTCCAGGTGCAGCAGCACCAGCCGCCGCGGTGGCCGGCCGAGGTTGTGCACGCGCGCGACGGTCTCCTGGCCGCGGTAGCACCCCTTGTCCAGAGCAACCGCCGGCGCGAGCCAGCCCACTTCGTGCACCAGGGTCCGGTGGTCGGTGTCGACACCGGGACGCGCCTCACCGGCGGCGACCCGCAGGGCCTCCCACGCGTCGAGCCCCGCCAGGTCGTGCGCGGCGAGCACCTGCGGCAGGGACTCGCGGGGGACGAGGACGTCCGTGCCCCCCCGCCGCGGGCGCGCGAGCACCGCGCCGGCGACGGGCCGCTCGTCGGAGACGGTGACCAGGGCCAGCCGGTCACTCTCGTCGCGAACCTCGACGCGGGTCAGGAACCGCATCGCCTCGAGGAACGCCGTCAGGGGCGCGGCTGCGCCCGGCTCGACCAGCAGCCATGTGCAGGTCCCGTCGTCGAGGACGTCCGCGTGCTGCTCCACGTGCCCGTGCGGTGTGAGGACGACGGTCTCGGTCGGTACACCGGGGGGCAGCTGCTCCAGCGCCTGCGTCGTGAGGGCGTGCAGCCACGACAGGCGCTCCGGTCCGGTCACGGTGACGACCCCGTGGTGGGACCGGTCGACGAGGGCGCCGGCCACCAGCCGCCGCTGCTCGCGCATCGGGTCCCCGTAGTGGGCGGCCACCGGGGCATCGAGCCCCTCGCCGGGGACGGCGCCGCTGCACAGAAGGCTCACGCTTCCAGAATCCTCCCGGCCGCCGGTGGCATTCCGGCCGGGGGCGACACACGCAGGTCTCACCCCGAAGTCGCTGGCCGCCGGACGGCCGTGGACGTAGCGTGGCCGCACACGGGAAGGGAGGTGGTCCGCAGTTGCATACCGTTCGGACACGTGAGGTGGCTGTCCGCTAGCCACGCAGAACCCGCTCACCGACGCTGGGTGGCAACGCGCGTTGCCGCTGCGGGGCTCGGCGAGTACCAGGCAGTCACCGGAGCCCCGGGCCGCCGTCTCGTCCAGACGGCCCCTCCGTCGCCCGCGTCCCGACGCGGGTCACGAGGGAACAGGCCCGGGGCTCCTTGCCGCCCGCGGCCGTACGGTCAGCCCGAGACCTTCTGCAGGCGAGCGCCGCAGTGGCCGGTCATGGCCACCTCGGGCGTGGCGAGGTAGATCGCGTACGCGAGGTCGCCCTCGACCTGACCGTACGTCCGGGTCAGCGCCGCCGCCCGCGTCCCGGTCTGTGTGGTCATGACCGCGTCGGTCCCCAGCTCGACCGACACGCCCGACACGCGCCCGTACAGCACCTCGACGTTGCCGTTGGTGTGCGCGAGCACCAGCTCGACGTCCGCGAGGTTCTCGCCCGGCCGCCAGAAGCCCGACTCCCAGTGCGACGTCTCCCCCGTCTCGACCGACCAGGCCTCGGACGTGTGCCGCAACACCGCCTTGTCGGGGACGACCTCGATGGTCAGCCGGTTGCGGTACTCCAGCGGTGCCATGGTCGGGTACTCGACCACGCCCCGCCCCTCCCACGTGCCGAGCAGGAAGGCCAGGGGGACCAGCGACAGCTCCAGCCCCTCGGGGATCTCGAACACGTCAGGCCGCGATCCGGCCGGTCCGCGAGCAGTCCACGTCGATCACCCTAATCGGCTACGGGGCCCCGCCCGGCTGCTGAGACGCGTCCGCCGGTACGGGCACGGCGATGTTCGTGGCGCTCGCAGTGATCGTGATGTCGGTCGGGCCGACCCGCACGGACTTCAGGTCGAGGCCGAACGGCAGGTTGTTCAGCCGGACCTGCACGGTGAACGCCTTCGCGACGGTCCGGGCGGCCGCCTCGGGCAGCACGCCGCCCGGCCCGCGCAGCGTCGCGATCGGGGGCGCGAGGCTGAGCGAGCCGCCGATGACCGTGATCGCGACCGGCCCGCTCACGGTCACCGCCGCCCCGAAGAGGGTCGCCGTGCCGCTGACCGTCAGGTGGTCCGACCCGTCCGGGTGCACGCTCAGGTGCGACGCGGCCAGGAAGGCGTTCAGATCCGGGTAGGTGATGTCCACCTCGCCGGTCGCGTGGTCGATGGGGACCGACGTCACCCGACCGTTCAGGGCGGCGGACAGCCCGAGATGCACTCCTTCGAACGTGCCTTTCACCGTGTCCAGCCGGAGCCCGCCACGGTGGATGCCGTGCGTGGTGACGTCGATGCGCGAGTACCGGCCCCGGATCGCCTGGGTGAGGAACGGGAAGCCGTGGATGTCCACCGACGGGTCGCCCGCCAGGAGCGACGTCTCCCGGGCCTTGACCGCCAGCGCCCTCGCCGCGGCCGCCTCGGTCAGCCTGTCGGCGACCACGAACAGCACCACGAGGAACAGCACCACGAGCACGATCACGCGCCGGATCATCCGAACAGGACCCGCGCGACGACGTACAGACCGGGACCGACGAGCGTGAACGGCAACACCGCGCCGAGCAGGCGCGTGATCCGCCGGGTTCCGGCCGCGACCGCCACGACCAGGTCACCGAGGACGCCGAGGGCGGCCGCCACGACGCCGGCCGCGAGCCCGTCGCCGCCGTGCACCGCGGCTCCCACCGCCGCACCGACACCGACGGCTACGAGTGCGCCGAGCAGGGTGCGGCCGCCTGCCGCCGGTCCCAGCCAGAAGCGGACCGACAGCAGGTCCAGGACGCCTCCGGCGGCGAGCGCGCCGGCGAGCGCGAGCAGCCCGGCCGTCGTCGCGTCCCGCCCGGACGGCAGGCCGCGCACGGCCGCCAGGACCGAGATCATGACCACCAGTAGCACCGTGGAGCACTGCACCGCGAGGACGTCCGTGACCTCCGTACGGACGCGGCGGACGAGCTGAGCCAGCACGGTCGCGACGACGGCGATGCCGAGGACGCCGGCCAGGGCTCCGAACACGGGGCCGGTACGCACGGTGAGCAGCAGGTCCGCCGCGAGGGCCGCGCCCATCGACATCAGCAGCGTCGCGCTCCGGTCCGGGACGCCGCTGAGCGCCGGCCAGGCCACCGCGAGCAGCAGCTGGGCGGGCAGGAGGACGACGAGCAGCCAGCCCCGGGGGAGCCAGTGCGCGACCGCCGCCCCCGCCAGCGCCAGCAGCACGCCGAGCAGCAGGGCGAGCACGGTGCGCCGCCGCGACAGCGGCACCTCGACGGCCGGCAGCGGGACCGCGGGTGCGGCGTGCGGGCTGCTCGTCATGGTCCGGTCATGGTCGCACCCGAGGGGCTCCGCCGCGGCCGACGAGCACGGGCAGGTGACCGGCCAGCCGGGCGGCCAGCGCCCGGTCCACGGCCAGCTCCGCGTGCCCGTAACCGGGAACCAGCCACAGCTCCTTCGGCTCGCCCGCCCCGTCGTACAGCTCCTGCGCGTTCGAGACTCGCAGGTACGGGTCGTCCTCGCCGTGGACGAGGAGCAGAGGTGTCGGCGCGATGCGGCCGACCAGCGCGAGCGGCGCGGTCGGCGGGTCGGCGGCGGCCGCCGCATCGACCCGGGTCCGCAGCGCCAGCCGGGTGACCACCCGGCCGGGGGCGGTCGCGGCCAGCAGATGCAGCCGGCGCATGCGGGCCGTCTCGGTGCGCCACCAGCGGCTGGCAGCGCTCACCGCGACGACGGCGTCCACCGGGTGGGCCGTCCGCTCGCCGAGGAGCGCGGCGTGACGCAGGACGGCGGCACCGCCCAGCGAGAAGCCGACGGTGACGACCTGGTCGTACGAGCGCCGCGCACGTGCGACCGCGGCGTCCACGTCGAGCACCTCGTGCGCCCCGAACGTGCAGCGTCCGGCAGAACCGCCGTGGCCGCGCAGGTCGACCACGAGGACCGCGGCCCGCTCGGCGAGCCAGGCCGCGACGCGGCGGACGAACGGCTTGTCGTACGAACACGAGAACCCGGGCACGAGGACCACGCCGAGCGGGCCCGGGCGGGCCAGCTCGGTCAGGCGCAGCAGAACTCCGTCCGCGGCCGCGACGGTGGTGGCCCGAGCCGGCGGGGTTGGCGTCCGGGTCACGTCGGCTATCCTGCCGGTGCGGCTGATGCAACGGCGCACCGGCGGCTCTCTCCCGGCGGCTCGTCCGGCGTCGCCGAGGCACTTCCCCCGGAAGCACGAGAGGCCGACATGAGTGACGTGTTGCTGCTGACCTCGTCGGCCGGCGGATCCAGCGAGGTGCTGCCCGCGCTCACGCTGCTCGGGCACACCGTGCACGTCCGCCCGGCCGAGGCCGTGGCGCTGCTCGACGCCCCCGAGGCCGACGCCGTCCTGGTCGACGCCCGCCGGGACCTGCTGGCCGTCCGCGCGTTCTGCCGCCTCCTCCGTACGACCGGCCTGTCCGCGCCGCTGCTGGCGGTCGTCACCGAGAGCGGCCTGGCCGCCGTCAGTCCCGAATGGGGGCTGGACGACCTGCTGCTGCACGACGCGGGGCCGGCCGAGGTCGAGGCCCGCATCCGGCTCGCGGTCGGCCGTACCCGGGAGGCGAAGGACGAGGGCGACGGCCTGATCCGCGGGGGTGACCTGGTCATCGACGAGCACACGTACTCGTGCCGGCTGGGCGGCCGGCCGCTGGAGCTGACGTTCAAGGAGTTCGAGCTGCTGAAGTTCCTCGCCCAGCATCCGGGCCGCGTGTTCTCCCGCGGGCAGCTGCTGCAGGAGGTCTGGGGCTACGACTACTACGGGGGCACGCGGACCGTCGACGTGCACGTGCGCCGCCTGCGCGCGAAGCTCGGGCCCGAGCACGAGTCGCTGATCGGCACGGTCCGTCACGTGGGCTACAAGTTCGTGACGCCGCCGCTGCCGGCCCCGACCGAGCCCGCCGAGGCGCCCGCACCCGACGCCCTGGTCTGACGCGCTGGTCTAGCGTCCACGCGCGTGCCGCCCGAGTGGGTCGATCTCCTGAGCTCCGACCAGCGTGGCCTCGTCCGGGGCGTCGTCGCGGCCGCCGCCGCCGAGGACGGGGTGGCTCCGCTGTCCGAGCAGTCGACGCTGGAGCTCGACCGGCGTGGCGACCACCTGCTCACCGACGACGGGTACGCCCGGCTGGACGGCACGAGCGCCGAGATCGTGGTCCGGCCCGCGGCGCGCCGCCGCGGCGTCGGGACGGCGCTGGTCGAGGCCCTGCGCGCGCGGACGGGCGGCCCGATCGAGATCTGGGCGCACGGCGACCTTCCGCAGGCGCAGGCCTTCGCAGCCGCCCTCGGCCTGCGGCGCAGCAGGGTGCTGCGCCAGCTGCGCCGCCGAGCCGCCGACCCGCTCCCGCCCGCCTCCTGGCCGGCGGGTGTCGAAGTCCGGACGTTCAGGCCGGGACGGGACGAGGATGCGTGGCTGGCCCTGAACGCCCGGGCCTTCGCGCACCATCCCGAGCAGGGCCGCTGGACGCGCGAGGATCTCGACGAGCGGGAGGCCTCGTCCTGGTTCGACCCGGCGGGGTTCTTCCTGGCCGAGCGCAGCGGCCGGTTGGTGGGCTTCCACTGGACGAAGGTCCACGCCGACGAGGAGCCGCCGGTCGGCGAGGTCTACGTGGTCGGCGTGGACCCGGACGAGTCCGGCGCCGGGCTCGGCCGAGGGCTCACGGTCCGCGGCCTCGAGCACCTGCGCGACGCAGGTCTTTCCGACGTACTGCTCTACGTGGACGAGGACAACCCGCGGGCGGTCACGATGTACGAGAACCTGGGGTTCGCGCCGTACGCCGTCGACGTCACGTACGTCGCCTGACAGCAGGTCAGCCGCCGGTGACCGCATCCCGGTCGCCGGTGACCAGGTAGGTCACCCGGCGGGCGACGGAGACCGCGTGGTCGGCGAACCGCTCGTAGTACCGGCCGCAGAGCGTGATGTCGATCGCCGCCTCGATGCCGTGCGGCCAGGGCTTGTCGAGCAGGGCCACGAACAGCTGGCGGTGCAGGTCGTCCATCGCGTCGTCGTCGCGCTCGAGCTCGGCGGCCTTCGTCAGGTCGCGGCCGGCGATGACAGCCCCGGCCTTGGTCACGATGCGCTGGGCGGTCTGTCCCATCTCCAAGATCGTGTCTCGGTTCTCGGCGTAGATCGCGCTGGCGGGGTAGCGGCGTCGAGCGATCTTGGCCACGTGCAGAGCGAGGTCACCCATGCGCTCGAGGTCGGCGACCATCCGCAGGCTCGTCACGATCACCCGCAGGTCGTCGTCGGTCGGGACCTGCCGGAGCAGCAGGTCGAAGGCCCGCTCCTCGATGTCGTGGTAGAGCAGGTCGATCGTCCCGTCGGCGGTGATCACCGACTCGGCGACGGCAAGATCCGCGTCCAGCAACGCGGTGGTCGCGCGGTTCATCGCCGAGCCCACCAGGTTGGTCATCTCCACCAGCGAGTGGGTGACCGACTCGAGCTCCTCGAGGTACGCGGCGCGCATGCGGTCCACGGTAGCCCGGCCGAAGCCGCCTATCCTCGGGGCCGTGCCTTCGCCGGCCGTCCCGCGACGCCGCGGGTCCGCACCTGAACACGGGACCTCGGACGCCGACGTTCCGGACGGTGGCGTGCCCAGCGGGGCCGAGCTCGCGCTCTCGATCCTCGACACCCTGACCGCGGCGGTCGTGGTCGCCGACGTGGACGGGAGCGTGCTGGTCACCAACGCCGCCGCCCGCGCGTTCGGTCTCACGCGCGGTTCCCCGCTGTCGTCGCCGCTGGCCGCGCTCGCCGCGTCCGTCCGCGCCGACGGCGTCGCGCGGGAGAAGATCCTCACCCTGCCCGCGGCCGGCCAGCCGGTCCGGATCCGGCGCCAGCAGCGCAAGGGGCCGCCGGTGCGCGCCCGCGCGACGCTCGTGGGACCCGAGGGGTGGGTCGCTCTCGTCCTCGAGGACCTCACCGAGACGCTGCGCGTCGAGGCGGTGCGGCGGGACTTCGTGGCGAACGTCAGCCACGAGCTCAAGACGCCGGTCGGCGCGCTGCAACTGCTCGCCGAGGCGATCGTGGCGGGCGCCGACGACCCCGAGGCGGTACGCCGCTTCGCCGGCCGGATCAGCCGCGAGGCCACTCGGCTGGGCCGGCTGGTGCAGGAGCTGATCGACCTGTCGCGGCTGCAGGGCGGCGAGCCGGCCGAACCGTTCGTCCGTACCTCGCTCGAGAACGTCGTCGCCGAAGCACTGGACCGGACGCGCCTTGCGGCCGAGGCCAAGCACATCACGGTCGCCGTGGTGATCGAACCCGGACCGCCGTTCGAGGTCCTGGGCGACGAGGCCCAGCTGACGACCGCGGTCGCCAACCTGCTCGAGAACGCCGTGCACTACTCCCCGGAGCGCACCCGCGTCGTCGTCGGCCTGTGCCGCCGCGACGACGTCGTCGAGGTCAGCGTGGCCGACGAGGGCATCGGCATCGCCGAGGCGGAGCAGGGACGGGTGTTCGAGCGGTTCTACCGGTCCGACCCTGCCCGTTCCCGGGCCACCGGCGGCACCGGCCTGGGGCTGGCGATCGTGAAGCACATCGTCACCAACCACGGCGGGGAGACGACCGTCTGGAGCGCCCCGGGCAAGGGATCGACGTTCACGGTGCGGCTCCCGGCACCTCCGGACACGGACCGCGCATGACCCGCCTTCTGGTCGTCGACGACGAGGAGTCGTTCTCCGAGGCGCTCGCGTTCATGCTGACCCGGGAGGGGTTCGAGGTCGCCGTCGCCGACAGCGGCGACCAGGCGCTCGCCGAGTTCGACCGCAGCGGAGCCGACCTCGTCCTGCTCGACCTGATGCTGCCGGGCGTCTCGGGGACGGAGGTCTGCCGGCAGCTGCGGGCCCGCTCGACCGTACCGGTGATCATGCTGACGGCCCGCGACAGCGAGATCGACAAGGTCGTCGGGCTCGAGCTCGGGGCGGACGACTACGTCACCAAGCCGTTCTCCGCCCGGGAGCTGGTCGCCCGGATCAACGCCGTCCTGCGCCGCCGCGCGGAGCCCGACGACACGCCGCCCGCGCTGCTGTCCGCCGGGCCGGTGCAGATGGACGTCGACCGGCACGTCGTCACCGTCCGCGGCGAGCACGTGCGGATGCCGCTCAAGGAGTTCGAGGTGCTCGAGCTGCTCCTGCGCAACGCCGGTCGGGTCCTCACCCGCGCGCAGCTCATCGAGCAGGTGTGGGGCAGCGACTACGTCGGCGACACCAAGACGCTCGACGTCCACGTGAAACGGCTCCGAGCCAAGATCGAAGAGTCGCCCGGCTCGCCCCGGCACCTCGTGACCGTGCGCGGGCTGGGCTACAAGTTCGAGCCGTAGGCTCGCCGCGTGACCTCCGTCAGCGAGCAGGCCGCCCGGGCGGACCTGCCCCCGGCGACCCACGTGCCCGAGCACCCCACGCTGCAGCAGCGCGCCCGCGGGTGGCTGTACGCCGCCACCACGACCAACCCGCCGACCGGGCACGTGGACTTCGGCGCGAAGTGGATCGTGCTCACCCGGCTCGCCGTGGTCCCGATGACGCTGTTCGCGGGCCTCGTCGCAGGGCTGCTGGCGGTCCGCCACCCGGACTTCTCGTGGGGTGACTTCGTCCTCGCGCTGGTCGGCATCCTCGGCGCGCACGTCGCGAACAACGTCATGAACGACCTGTTCGACACCGAGGTCGGGCAGGACACGGCGGCGTACCCGCGGGCGATGTACGCGCCCCACCCGATCCTGTCCGGCCTCACGACCCGCACCCAGCTCGCGGGTGTGGCGCTCGCGGTGAACCTCGTCGACCTCGCGATCATGCTCGCGCTGTTCGTCCTACGCGGCTGGCCGGTTCTTGCGTTCGCGCTCGGCGGCTTCCTGCTCTCGTACGCCTACACCGCGCCGCCGTTGCGGCTGAAGAAGCGCGGCCTCGGTGAGATCGACGTGCTGGTCACCTGGGGGCCGCTCATGGTGGCGGGCACCTACTTCTCCGCGACCGGGCACCTGCCCTGGCAGGTCTGGCTGGCGTCGATCCCGTACGCGCTGCTGTGCACGACCGTCCTCATGGGCAAGCACACCGACAAGACGCCGTACGACCAGCCGCTCGGGATCCGGACGCTGCCGGTGATCCTCGGCCGCGTCCGGTCGCTGGGCCTGACGCGCGGGCTGATCGCCGGTTTCTACGTCCTGATCGTCGTCTGCGCGGCGGTCGGGGCCCTGCCCTGGACCGCGCTGCTCGCGTTCGGGGCCCTGCCGACGGCACGCAAGATCTGGGATGTCCTCAAGCAGCCCGCGCCTGCCGAGCGGCCGCGCAACTTCCCCGTCTGGCCGCTGTGGTACGCCTCGATCTGCTTCGTCCACGTACGGCTGGCCGGCTTCCTGCTCGTGGTCGGGCTCGCCGTCGCCGCGATCGTCGGCGATCACGCCGGGCTGCACCCGTTCTGACCGCGGCGCGGATGCAGGTCGTCACCGACGTCGGCGACGCGCGGCTGGCCGACTACCGGTCGCTGACCGACGTCGCGCTGCGCCGGCGTACCGAGCCGGAGCAAGGTCTGTTCATCGCCGAGGGCGAGCTGGTGATCCGCCGGGCGGTCGCGGCCGGGTTCCGGCTGCGGTCGGTGCTGCTGTCAGAGCGCTGGCTGCCGTCCCTGGACGGCCTGCTGGACGGTGTCGACGTCTACGTCGGCGACGAGCCGCTGCTGCAGCAGGTCACCGGCTTCCACGTCCACCGCGGGGCGCTGGCCAGTGTCGAGCGCCGGCCGCTCCCGTCGCCGGACGCCGTCGCGGCAGGCGCCCACCGGCTCGCCGTCCTGGAGGACGTGAACACGCACACGAACGTCGGCGCGATCTTCCGGGCCGCGGTCGCGCTCGGGGTCGACGGTGTCCTGCTGTCCCCGTCGTGCGCCGACCCCCTCTACCGCCGCGCCGTCCGGGTGAGCATGGGCGCGGTGTTCGCGGTGCCGTACGCCCGGGCCGAGCGTTGGCCGGACGCGCTGGAAGACCTGCGCCGCAGTGGTTTCGGCCTGCTCGCGCTCACGCCGGACGGCGCGCACGACATCGGCGAGGTCGACACCGAGCGGCCGCTCGCCGTCGTCCTGGGTGCGGAAGGGCCCGGGGTGTCCGACCGCGTGCTGCGTCTCGCCGAGCCCGTGCGCATCCCGATGGCGCACGGCGTGGACTCCCTCAACGTCGCCGCCGCGGCCGCCGTCGCCTTCTACGCCCTGCGCTGAAAAGGCCTTGCGGCTCCCCCGCATGATCTCGGCGATGGACCTCGAGGCGGTGCTGGCCGCGCACGACCAGCAGGTACGCCGCGACCTGACCGTGCCGCCGGGCTTCGTCGCGGAGGACCTCGGCCGGGTCGTCCGCGTCACCGCCCCGCCCGGCAGCGAAAGCTCGTTCGTCGAGTGGAGCGACCTCGACGAGCACACCGCCGACGCCGAGATCGCCGCGCAGGTCGCGTACTTCGCCGAGCGCGGGCAGCCGTTCGAGTGGAAGACGTACGGGCACGACCGGCCCCCGGACCTGGGCGAGCGACTGGTCCATGCCGGCTTCCGCCCCGAGGAGCCGGAGGCGTTCGTGGTGGGCGAGGTCGCGGGCGTCCTGGCCGCCACGGAGGGGCACGACGCGGTCGCGGGCATCACGATCCGGCCGGCCCACCGAACCGACCTGCCGGCAATGGCGGCGCTGTCGGCAGCCGTCTGGCGACGCGACGCGACCGCGATGCTGACGGAGTTGTTCGACGAGCAGGCGCACGACCCGCGGGCACTGGCGATCTTCGTAGCCACCAGCGACGGCACGGTCGTCAGCGACGGCTGGGTCCGGCTGCCGGCGAGCGACTTTGCGAGCCTCTGGGGCGGCTCGACCCTCGCCGAGTACCGGCACCGCGGCATCTACCGGGCCCTCGTCCGGACCCGGGCCCTGCTCGCCGGGGAGCGCGGTCACCGCT
>DASVGV010000051.1:0-56427 GCA_036379355.1 Mycobacteriales bacterium
ACGATGAGGGCGAGCTTGGCCTTCTCCTCGTCGATGGTGAGCGCGTTGCCTTCGACGGTGGAGGAGAAGCCGCACTGGCCCGACAGGCACAGCTGGTCGAGGTCGACGTACCGGGCCGCCTCGTCGATGCGGCGCTTCAGGTCGTCCTTCGACTCCAGCTCCGGGCGTTTGGTCGTGACCAGGCCGAGGACCACCTGCTTGCCGGGCGGGACGAACCGCAGCGGCTCGAAGCCGCCTGACCGCGCGTCGTCCCACTCGCAGAAGAAGCCGTCGACGTCGAGGCCACCGAACAGCGCCTCGGCGACGAAGTCGTACCCGCCTTCGGCGGTCCAGGACGAGCGGAAGTTGCCGCGGCACATGTGCGTCGTGACGTGCAGGGAGTCCGGACGGCCGGCGAGCGCGGCGTTGATCTGCCGGATGTAGCGCTCGTGCTGGTGCTCGGCGTCCCCGCCCTTGGCGGCGAGGTCGGCGCGCTGAGCCGGGTCGTTCAGGTAGGCGAGGCTCGTGTCGTCCAGCTGGAGGTACGTGCAGCCGAGGGCGGCGATCTGCTGGACCTGCTGCGCGTACGCGGCGGACAGGTCGGACCAGAACTCGTCCTCGTCCGGATAGACGCTTCGGTCGATCGCGGCCGGGCCGCCGCGGTAGTGGACCATGCTCGGCGAGGGGATCGTCAGCTTCGGCGTCCCGGTGGTGGCCACCGACGCGAGGTACGAGAAGTCCGCACCGAAGATCGTGTGGTCCAGGCCGATCTTGCCGTCGACCTTCAGGGCCGCCGAGGTGAAGTCCAGATTGCCCTGGGCGTTGCGGAAGTGGACCTCGATCTTCTCGTCGGTGCGGTGGATGCCCTGCAGCTGGTAGATGAAGTCCATGTGCCAGGAGGTACGACGGAACTCGCCGTCGGTGGCGGTCTGCAGTCCCAGCCCCTCCTGCATCCGGACGACGTCGCGGATGGCCTCGTCCTCGGCCGCGCGCAGCTGCTCGCCGGTGATCGTGCCGGCCGCGTGGTCGGCACGCGCGGCCAGCAGCTGCGGCGGCCGCAGCAGGCTGCCGACGTGGTCGGCGCGGAACGGCGGAGTGGTGCGCGGTGCCATGGAGGGTCCTTTCAGTGGTCCGATCAGGTGTCCGGCTCGGTGAGGACCTCGCGCGCGATCGCGAAGGCCCGGTTGGCACGGGGCAGGCCGGCGTACAGCGCGGTGTGCAGGAGCACCTCGCCGATCTCCTCGGGGGTGAGTCCGTTGCGGCGGGCCGCGCGTACGTGCATCGCGATCTCGGCCTCGGCGCCCAGGGCGACGAGTGCGGCCAGCGTCGCGATCGACCGGTCGCGGCGGGCGAGCCCCGGGCGCGACCAGACGTCCCCCCACGCGTACCGCGTGATGAGGTCCTGGAAGGGCGCGGTCAGCTCGGTGGCCGCGGCGACGGAGCGGTCCACGTGCTCGTCGCCCAGTACCGCGCGGCGGGTCCGGAAGCCGGCTTCGAGGGTGGCGCCCCCACCGAGGTGTTCCAGCAGCAGGCGGGCGACCCGTCCCGGCTGCTCGACCGGCGCGATGTGCGCCGCGTCGGGGAGCACCACCAGCCGGGCTCCGGTGATGCCGTCCGCGATCGCGCGCAGCTCCGGTACGGGAGCGGCGGGGTCGTCCGCGCCGGCGACGACGAGCGTCGGCGCGGCGACGCGGGCCAGGTCGGCCCGCAGGTCGGTGCCGGCCAGCGCGTCGCAGCACTGGGCGTACCCCTCGGCGTCGACTCCGGCCTGCATCGCCTCCAGGCCGGCGACGAGGGCCGGGTCGCGCTCGGCCAGACCGGCGGTCACCCACAGCCGACGGGGAATGTCTGCGACGACGGCCATCCCACCCTCGCGGACCGCGGCCGCGCGGGCGCGGTAGCGCTCCGCATCGGGGCGAGCGGTCGTGCACAGCAGGGCCAGCCGGCCGACGCGCGTGGGCTCGCGGGCGGCCAGCCACAGGGCGGTCATGGCGCCGAGGGAGACGCCGGCCAGGTGAGCGCGGCGGACAGCCAGGTCGTCCAGGACGCCGAGGACGTCGGCGGCCAGGTCGGCGAGCGTGCATGGCCCGCCGCCGTGTCCCAGCGTCGACCGCCCGTGGCCGCGGGTGTCGATGCGGATGACCCGGAACTGCTCGGCCAGCGCTCCGACGCACGGTGCCCACATCTCGCTGGTGGTGCCGATCGACGCGAGCAGCACCAACGGCGGCGCGGCCGCCGGTCCGTCCTCGTACCAGGCGATCGTCATGCCGGCCGCCCCGCCAGGAACCGGTCGACCAGGTCGCCGGCGTGCCCGAGAGCGGCGGTTCCGACCGCGCCCGGGAGGCGGTCGAGGTTGCGGGCCATCGCGCCGGTGTCGACGCGCAGGCCGGACAGGGCGTCGTGCAGCCGGGTGGCGGCACCCGTGGTCGCACGCAGGAGTCCGGTCAGCGCCGGCCACTCGGCGTGCCAGGGGCCGGCGCCGCGCTGCAGCTCCGGCGTCGCGGCGAGGACGGTCGCGACGAGCCCGGGCGCCTGCGCGGCCGCGGCCCGCGCGGTGGCGGCCGCGATGGCGTTCTGCTTGTGGGGCATCGCGGACGACCCGCCGGGTACGGCCTCGCGGACCTCACCGACCTCACCCTGGGCCAGCAGGACGAGGTCGAGCGCGGGCTTGGCGACCGCAGCAGCCGCGGTGCCCAGGGCGCCCGCGAGGTCGGTGACGACGGTCCGCTCGGAATGCCAGGGGGCGGCCGGGACGGCGAGGCCCAGGTCGGCGGCGAACGCGGCCACGACGTCGAACCCGTACGGGTGCCAGCCGGCCAGCGTCCCGACCGCTCCGCCGAGCTGGACCGGCAGGCCGGCCCGGACGCGTGCGAGCCCGCCACCGGCGCGGTCGAGACCGGTGCCCCAGGTCGCGGCCAGCACGCCGAACGTGGTCGGCGCGGCCGGCTGCAGCAGCGTCCGCGCCGTCATGGGGGTCAACCGGTGCGCACGGGCCAGGTCCGCGCAGGCGGTGGCGCAGGCGTCGAGCTCGGCCAGCGTCAGGCCGAGGGTCCGGTACGCCAGGAGCATCAGCGCCGAGTCGAGGATGTCCTGGCTGGTGGCGCCGAGATGGACGGCGGCCGCCGCGTCGGCGCCGGCACGGGCCTCGACTCGCGCGCGAAGGTCGCGGACCAGGGGAATGACCGGGTTGCCGCCGGCCACCGCGTCCCTGCCCACCGCGGCCGGATCGCCCGCGGCGAGCTCGTCGCAGGCGGCGGTGACGGCATCCGCCTGCGAGGGCGTGACGAGTCCGACCCGCGCGCACGCGCGAGCCAGGGCGGCCTCGGCCTCGCACAGCGCCGCGAGCAGGGCTCGGTCGTCGGTCGCCGTCACCGCGCGTGCGGTGCCGAACGCCGGACCGAGCAGCGAACCGTCGAGCGTCACAGTGGCCAGGGTTCCAGACGTGGCACCGTCGCAGGAAGGGTCACAGCAGGAAGAACGGTGTCTCGGACTCGCCCTGGAGGCGGATGTCGAAGCGCAGGGTTCCGTCGGCCTCCTGCCGCGCGACGAGGAGGCGACGGTCGTCCTCGTCGAGGGTGGCGAGGAGCGGGTCGGCGGCGTTCGCGTCCGGCTCGTCCGGGAAGTACAGCCGGGTGACGAGCCGGTTCAGCAGGCCGCGGGCGAACACGCTGACGTCGAGGTGCGGTGCCTCGGTCCGCCCGTCCTCTGCCGGGAGCCTTCCGGGCTTGACCGTACGGAACCAGAACTCGCCGGCGGCGTCCGTGGGGCAGCGGCCGAACCCGCGGAAGCCCGGCTGGGCAGGGCCGCGGGGGTCGTCGGGGTGGGCGAACCGGCCGTCCGGATCCGCCTGCCACGTCTCGATCAGCCCGTCGGGTACGGGGTCGCCGGCACCGTCGGTCAGCCGCCCGACGACACGGATCGCACCCGGGGCGCCGTCCGGGACGACGTCCGGGCCATCGGCCCAGGGCAGCACCATGTGCAGGAACGGCCCGATCGTCTGCGAGGGCGTCGAGCCCAGGTCCAGTTCAGGCATCGTGGGGTCCGCTCTCGAACGGGGTCTGCTCGCGGCCCCGGAGGACGACGTCGAACCGGAACCCGAGCGCCCAGTGGTCGCTGGTCACCTCGTGGTCGTAGCTCGAGACCATCCGCGCCCGGGCCTTCTCGTCGGGGACCGAGGTGAAGATCGGGTCCTGGAAGAAGAGCGGGTCGTCGGGGAAGTACATCTGGGTGATGAGGCGCTGGGTGAACGCCTGCCCGAACAGCGAGAAGTGGATGTGCGCGGGTCGCCAGGCGTTGTGGTGATTCCCCCAGGGATAGGCGCCGGGCCGGATCGTGGTGAACGCGTAGTGCCCGTCGCCGTCGGTCACGGTGCGGCCGGTGCCGTCGAAGTGCGGGTCGAGGGGAGAGGGCCACTGGTCGACGACGTGCCGGTAGCGCCCGCCCGCGTTCGCCTGCCACACCTCGACCAGCGTGTTCGGGACCGGACGACCGTCACCGTCCAGGACCCGCCCGTGGACGACGATCCGCTGGCCCACGGCCTCGCCGCCGTTCGCGCGGGTCAGGTCGTCGTCTCCCGGCTGCAGCCGGTCCTCGCCGAACAGCGGCCCGGTCAGCTCGGTCAGCCGCTGCGGCAGCAGCCGCAGTGGCCGCGACGGGTGCCGCAGCGCGGTGCTGCGATACCCGGCGAAGTCGTACGCCGGGTGCGTCCCCTCCGGGTCGATCCGGTATCCAGGGGGCAGCGCGGTGGTCATGGTGACTCCAAGGTCGCGACGAGCTCGCGGAGCACGGTCAGCTCCGTGTCGGTGGGCGGGTCGGTGACGGCGGGATCGGGGGCGACGCGCAGCGGCCAGCCGGTCGCCGCCCGCACGTCCTCGACGCGGACGCCGGGATGCAGTCCGGTCAGGACCAGCTCGCAGGTACGCGGGTCGGGCTCGAGGACGCCGAGGTCGCTGATGACCTTGACCGGACCGCGGCCGCGCAGGCCGAGCCGCTCGCGGTCACCGGGGCCGCGGCCGAAGCCGACCGAGGTCACGAAGTCGACCCGCTCGACGAACGAGCGCAGCGACTGGTTCATGACGATGAGCACCTCGCCGCACGACGCGGCGATCTCCGGCGCACCACCGGCGCCGGGCAGGCGCACCTTCGCGTGGTCGTACGAGCCGATCACCGTGGTGTTGATGTTCGCGTACCGGTCCAGCTGCGCGCCGCCGAGGAAGCCGACGTCGACGCGGCCGGCCTGGAGCCAGTAGTTGAACACCTCGGGGATGCCGATGACGGCGTCGGCGGTCTCGGCGAGCACGCCGTCGCCGATCGACAGGGGGAGCCGGTCGGGCTTGGCGCCGAGGGTGCCGGACTCGTAGATCAGCACGAGGTTCGGCGCGTGGGTGCGCCGGGCGAGGTTCGCGGCGGTGCTCGGCTTGCCGATGCCGACGAAGCAGACGGCGCCGTCGCGCAGCGAGCGGGCGGCCGTCACCGCCATCATCTCGTCGCTGGTCACGTCCGCGATCGTCACGAGGTCCCCGCTCCCAGCACTTCGCGGCCGAGCCACTCGGTGAACCGCTCGCGGTCCCGGCTGATCGCGTCCCACGAGACGTAGTAGCCGTTGTCGCGCTCGGAGTAGCCGTGGGCGTACGACGGGTGCGCCCCGCCCGGCACCTCCGCCACCGCCGTCACCGCCCAGGACGGCAGGACGACGGCGCCGGGCACGGGGGAGAGCTCGTCGACGACCTCCTCCACCGTCACCAGCGCCCGGCGGGCCGCGAGCACGGCTTCCTTCTGGATGCCGACGATGCCCCACATCTGCACGTTGCCGTCCCGATCCGCCTGCTGTGCATGAATGATCGTCGTGTCGATGGCGAGCGCCGACACCGCCGCGAGCCGCTCCCCGGTGAACGGGCAGGTGACCGACCGGATGCTGGGGCTCTGCCCGACGAGGTCGGTGCCGGAGTAGCCGCGCAGCAGGGCGAACGGCAGCCCCGAGGCCGCCGCGACGTACCGGTTGGCCATCCCCGCGTGGCTGTGCTCCTCGACCTCGAGCGGGGCGGGCCAGGCGTTCTCGATCGCGTCCCGGAACCGGTGCAGCGAGCCGACACCCGGGTTGCCGCCCCAGGAGAAGATCAGCTTGCGGGCGCACCCGGCGCCGATCATCTCGTCGTAGACGATGTCGGGCGTCATCCGGACGAGCGTCAGGTCCCGGCGCCTCTGGCGGATGATCTCCCTGCCTGCCGCGACCGGGATCAGGTGCGTGAAACCTTCCAGCGCGACCGTGTCGCCGTCGTGCACCAGTTCGGCGACGGCCTCGGACAGGGGCATGATGCGGGCTCTCACCGGTAGGACCAGCCCTGTCGGTACGGCATTCCGGTGTAGTTCTCCGCGAGCGAGGTCTCCATCGCCCGCGACGTGGTCACGTACTCCAGCTGCGCCAGCGCGAGCTGGTGGCCGAACGCGTCCTCGTGCGGGTCGACGTGCAGCATCGTCGTCATCCACCACGAGAAGTGCGTCGCCCGCCAGACCCGCCACAGGGCCGCGTCGGTGTAGCCGGCGATCAGGTCCTCGCGTCGCTCGGCATAGAAGCCGCCGAGCGCCCGCGCCAGCACCCGGACGTCGGACATGGCCAGGTTCATGCCCTTCGCGCCGGTCGGCGGCACGATGTGCGCGGCGTCGCCGGCGAGCAGCAGGCGGCCGTGCTGCATGGGCGTGGCGACGAAGCTGCGCATCGGCGTGATGCCCTTGTCGAAGATCCGCCCCTCGGTGAGGACGAAGCCGTCGGTCGTGGTGAAGCGGGTGTGCAGCCCGGCCCAGATCCGCTCGTCCGACCAGGCCGCGACGTCCTCGTCGGGACGGACCTGGAGGTACATGCGCACGATCTCGGGAGTGCGCATCGAGTGCAGCGCGAACCCCTCGTCGTGCCGGGCATAGATCAGCTCGGCCGACGACGACGGCGCCTCGGCGAGAATCCCCAGCCAGGCGAACGGATAGTGCCTTTCGTACACCGTCTGGTCCGGGACGTACTGGCGGCAGATCCCGTGGAACCCGTCGGTCCCGGCGACGAAGTCGCACTCCAGCGAGTGCTGCTCGCCGCCCTGCACGAACGTGATCCGCGGGCGCGACCCGTCCAGGTCGTGCAGGGTCACGCCCTCGACCTCGAAGCGGATGTCACCGCCCTCGGCGAGCCGCGCCGCGATGAGGTCCTTCACGATCTCCTGCTGGCCGTAGACCGTGATGTGCCGCCCGGTCAGGGCCGTGAAGTCGATGCGGTGGCGGGTACGGGAGAACCGCAGCTCGGTCCCCTCGTGCGGCATCCCCTCGGCGTCCATGCGCTTGCCGACGCCGGCTTCGCGCAGCGTCTCGGCCGACCCGTGTTCCAGCACGCCGGCGCGGACGCGCTGCTCGACGTACGCACGGTCGTGCCGTTCCAGCACGACCGACTCGATCCCTTGCAGGTGCAGCAGCTGCGACAGCAGGAGACCCGCCGGGCCGGCCCCGACGATCCCCACCTGTGTCCGCATCGGCTGCTGCTCCTCCTACCGCATCCAGGAGAGGATGTGACCCGACCGCCCGGCCGTGTCCAGCAGCGTCATGGGGCACCTCCTTGCGTGCTCACCATCCGCTCATTATGTTCGCATGACGAACGGCTGTTCTGTTGCTGAACGCTATTGCCCGGCGGGGTCGCCCGTCAACACGCCGCGACGTACGAAGGGACGCTCATGAGCGCAGGAGCGATCGACCTCGCCGGCATCGTGGCGATCGACACCCACGTCCACATCGAGGCG
The DNA here is from genome assembly GCA_036379355.1 of Mycobacteriales bacterium. Taxonomy (GTDB): domain Bacteria; phylum Actinomycetota; class Actinomycetes; order Mycobacteriales; family CAJCIY01; genus CAJCIY01. Next base: position 7,752 of record DASVGV010000051.1, read on the forward strand.
GACAGTCACGGCTGCCTGTCGCTGGACCAGGAACTGATGGACGCCTCCGCGGCGTACTTCTCCGCGACTGCCGACCGGACGCCGACGATCGACCGGGTCGCCGACTACTACCGCGCTCGGCATCTGGCGGCGGTCGTGTTCACGGTCGACGCCCACACGTTCACCGGCCATCCGGCGTTGTCCAGCAGGGAGATCGTGGAGCAGGCCGCGGAGCACGCCGACGTGCTGATCCCGTTCGCGTCGGTCGACCCGCTCGAGGGCGCCGCCGCCGTCGACCTGCTGCGCGACCTGGTGTCCTGCGGCGCGCGGGGCCTGAAGCTGCACCCGTCGCTGCAGGGGTTCGTGCCCAACGACCCCGCGCACTACCCGCTCTACGCCGCGGCCGAGGAGATGGGCATCCCCGTCGTGTTCCACACGGGCCAGACGGGAATCGGCGCCGGGCTTCCGGGGGGTCGCGGCATCAAGCTGCGCTACTCCGACCCGATGCTGCTCGACGACGTGGCTGCCGACCACCCAGGGCTGACGGTGATCCTGGCGCACCCGTCGGTGCCCTGGCAGGACAGCGCGATCTCGATCGCGACGCACAAGGCCAACGTGTTCATCGACCTGTCGGGTTGGTCCCCGAAGTACTTCCCGCCGCAGCTGGTCCGCGCCGTCAACGGCCTGCTCCAGCGCAAGGTCCTGTTCGGCTCCGACTACCCGGTCATCACGCCCGACCGCTGGCTCGCCGACTTCGACAACCTCGAGATCAAGCCGGAGGTACGCCCGCTCGTCCTCAAGGAGAACGCGATCGCCCTTCTCGGTCTCGGCGGCTGAGCGGTGCCCGACATCGGCCTGGGCAGCTGGCCGTACCGTCGCGCCCGGATCACGCCGGACGCGCCCGCGATCGAGCAGGCCGGCCGGTCGTACACGTACCGCGAGCTGGCCGAGCGCGTCGACGCGCTGGCTGCCGGGCTCGCCGCTCGGGGGGTCGCACGGGGCGACCGGGTGGCCTACCTGGGTGCCAACGACATCGCGGCGTTCGAGACCTTCTTCGCGGCCGGCCGTCTCGGCGCGGTCTTCGTCCCGCTCAACACGCGGCTCGCCCCGCCGGAGATCCGCTACCTCGTGGACGACAGCGGCGTGCGCGCCCTCGTCTTCCGCCCGGAGGTCCGCGACCTGGTCGCCGCGGCCGCGTCCGATGTCGGCGTGCTGGTCGCCGTCGACGGCGGTGAGGTGCCCGGCGCGCTGGCGTACGAGGACCTGATCGCGGCGGGGCGGGACGCCGAACGCGAACCGGGCGAGGTGTCGCTCGACGACGACGCGCTGATCCTCTACACGAGCGGGACGACCGGGCACCCCAAGGGTGCGGTGCTGACGCACGGCAACATCACGTTCAACACCATGAACCAGCTGGCGCACACCGACGTCCGCTCCTCGGACCGCGTCCTGTGCAGCGCCCCGATCTTCCACGTGGTGGGGCTCGGGCAGGTGACCTTGCCGACCCTGTTCAAGGGCGGCACGATCGTGGTGGCCCCGAAGTTCGACGCGGCCAGCGCCCTGGAGATGGTCGCCGAGCTCGGCATCACGGCCTTCGCTGCGGTTCCCACCATGCTGCAGATGATGTGCGATGCGCCGTCCTTCGCCACGGCCGATCTCGGGCCGCTCCGGTACGTCGTGTACGGCGGCTCCTCGGTGCTGGCGCGCGTCGTCGACGCCTGGCTCGGCCGTGGCATCGACATCCTGCAGGGGTACGGCATGACCGAGGCCGCGCCGGGCGTCCTGCTCGCCGCGCCGGACGGGGTGGCCGGCCACCCGCTGTCCCCGGGCGTGCCGCACTTCTTCACGGACGTGGCGCTGCTCGCCGCCGACGGGTCAGTGGCGCCGGACGGCACGGGCGAGCTGCTCGTCCGCGGGCCCAACGTCTTTCGCGGCTACCACCACCGCGAGGCCGAGTCCGCCCACGCGTTCACCGATGGCTGGTTCCGGTCGGGTGACGTGGTGCGCCTCGAGACGGACGGGTGGGGGTACGTCGTCGACCGGGTCAAAGACATGATCATCTCCGGTGGCGAGAACGTCTACCCGGCGGAGGTCGAGGCGGCGATCGCGGCCATGCCGTCGGTCCTGGACTGCGCGGTGGTCGGCGTCCCGGACGAGCGCTGGGGCGAAGTGGGGTACGCCGTCGTGGTCCCGCGTCCCGGCGCGGCCCTGACGACCGACGACGTCCTGGCCCACCTGGACGGGCGGCTCGCCCGGTACAAGGTGCCGAAGTACGTCCGCCTGGTGACCGACCTGCCGCGCAACGCGACCGGCAAGGTGCTCAAGACCTCGCTGCGCGAAGCGGCCCGTACCTGGACGATGCAGGTATGAGCGACGCCGCCCCGTCCCGCAACAGCGAGTTCGTGCAGTCGCTCGAACGCGGGCTCGCGGTCATCCGAGCGTTCGACAGTGATCATCCCGACCTGACGCTCAGCGACGTGGCGCGCGCCACCGGGCTGACCCGCGCGGCCGCCCGCCGGTTCCTCCTCACCCTCGTCGACCTCGGATACGTGCGGACGGACGGGCGCCTGTTCTCGCTCCGGCCGCTCGTCCTCGAGCTCGGGTACTCGTACCTGTCCAGCCTCGGGCTGCCCGAAGTGGCACTGCCCCACATGGAGGCGCTCGTCGCGACGGTCCACGAGTCGTCGTCGCTGTCGGTCCTCGACGGCGCCGCCATCGCGTACGTCGCGCGCGTGCCGACCCGCCGCATCATGACCGTCGCGATCACCGTCGGCACCCGGTTCCCCGCGTACGCGACGTCCATGGGCCGAGTCCTGCTCGCGGGCCTGGCCCCCGACGAGCTGGACCGGCACCTGCGGAGCATCGAGATGGAGCAGCTCACCGCCAAGACGGTCACGAGTGAGGAGCGGTTGCGGGCGATCGTGGCCCGGGTCGCCGGTCAGGGCTACGCCCTGGTGGACCAGGAGCTCGAGGTAGGGCTGCGGTCGATCGCGGTCCCCGTGCACGTACGGGAGCGCGTCGTCGCCGCGCTGAACGTGTCGATGCATGCCTCGCGGGGCAGCTCCGACGCCGCCCGCCGGGAGCTGCTGCCGCCGCTGCGGGCTGCCGCCGCGGCGATCGAGGCCGACCTGGCGGCCAGCCCGGCTGCCGCGGTGCTGGCCTCGTCGCATGTGCGCGGCTAGCGCCGTGGCGCGTTCGTGACCTTGTGATCCTTGACACGACCACGGCTCGGGTCAACAGTGACCACATTCATGCGGACACTTGTTCGCAAGCCGAACACAACGTGCGCAGCGGCTCAACGATCGGAGCACCACATGGCAGACGGCGTGGGCGTACCCCCCTCTGAGGGGCTCGGGGACGAGGACCGGCAGCTGGCCATCAGCGAGGCGATCTTCGGCCGGTCGATGTCCAGACGCAGCGTGCTGCGCGGGGCCGCTGCCGGGGCGGCGCTGTTCGCCGGCGGCTCGCTCCTGGAGGCCTGCGGCTCGAGCCTCAAGGGCGGCAGCAAGGGCTCGGCGAAGAAGATCACGATCGGGTTCGTCTCGCCGCTCACGGGTGACCTCGCCGGGTTCGCGGTGTCCGACCGCTTCATCGTCGACACGATCCGCAAGACCCAGCAGTACAGCAAGGGTCTCAAGCTCGGGGGCACCACCTACGACATCGACATCGTCATCGCCGACAGCCAGTCCTCGACCAACCGGGCCTCCCAGGTGGCCCAGCAGCTCATCACCCAGAACAACGTGGACATGATCGTGGTCACCTCCACGCCCGAGGTGACCAACCCGGTCGCGTCCGTGTGCGAGTCGCAGCACGTGCCCTGCGTGTCCACGGTCGTGCCGTGGGAGTCCTGGTACTTCGGCCGGGGCGCCAAGCAGGGCGACACCTTCAAGTACACGACGATGTTCTTCTTCGGTGTGCCCGAGTTCGGGGACACGTTCATCCCCATGTGGAACCGCGTTCCGAACGACAAGGTCGTGGCGGGAATGTTCCCGAACGACGCGGACGGCAACGCGTTCCGTCAGGGCTGGCCGCCGCTGTGCCAGGCCGCCGGGTACAAGCTCGTCGACGGCGGCGCGTACGCCGACGGGACCACCGACTACACGTCCATGATCACGAAGTTCAAGGACAACGACTGCCAGGCGTACGTCAACGGACCCCTGCCGCCGGACTTCAACGTGTTCTGGAAGCAGGCGGCCCAGCAGGGTTACAAGCCCAAGATCGCGACGGTGGCGAAGGTACTGCTGTTCCCGGCAGACGTCGTCGCGCTCGGTGACCTCGTCATCAACATCGCCACCGACGTCTGGTGGACGCCGACGTGGCCGGGTCAGAGCTCGTTCGACGGGACGACGCCCAAGCAGCTGGCCGACAGCTTCCAGTCCGCGACGGGCAAGCAGTGGCTGCAGAGCCTCGGCAGCAGCTATGCGCTGTTCGAGGTCGCGTACCAGGCGTTCAAGGGCGTGGACGACCCGCACGACCACGACGCGGTGGCCGCGCAGCTACGGTCGATGAACCTGGCGAACACCATGGACGGCCCGCTGAACTTCACGTCGGGACCCGTGCCCGGCGTGGCGATCGTCAAGCCCGGGGGTGCCCAGTGGAAGAAGGGCACCGGCAAGTACCCGTACGACCTCGTGGTGGTCGACAACTCGGCGAACCCCAACATCCCGGTCGCGGCCGAGCTGGAGCCGACCAACGCGTGAGCGAACGGGCGCTGCTCGAGATCGACTCGATCAGCAAGCGCTTCGGCCAGGTCGTCGTGGCCGACCGGCTCTCGCTCAGCGTCGCCGAGGGCGCGACACTCGGCGTGGTCGGACCCAACGGCGCGGGCAAGACCAGCCTGTTCGGGATGATCCTGGGGGAGGTCCGCCCCGACGCGGGCGAGATCCGGCTGGACGGGACGCCCATCACACGGCTCGGTGTCGCCCGGCGGGTGCAGCTCGGTGTCGGTCGTACCCACCAGGTCCCGCGGCCGTTCGGCGGGATGACCGTCTACGAGAACGTGCTCGTGGCCGCGCAGCAGGGTGGAGGGCTCCGCGCGTCGGCGGCCGCGACCACTGCGCTCGACGCGCTGAGCGAGTGCCGGCTCGATGAGCACGCGAACGTCCCGGCGGCGCGGCTGGGCCTGCTGTCGCGCAAGCGGTTGGAGGTCGCGCGGGCGCTCGCGACGGGACCGCGGCTGCTGCTCCTGGACGAGGTCGCCGGCGGCCTGACCGATCCGGAGGTCGCAGACCTGGTCGAGATCGTGCGCGGCGTCAACGCCCGCGGCGTCACCGTCGTGTGGATAGAGCACGTGGTGCGCGCCCTGCTCTCGAGCGTCGACCGCCTGGTGTGCCTCGCGCTGGGCCGGCTGATCGCGGACGGTGTTCCCCGCGAGGTGCTGGCACGGCACGATGTCAAGGAGCTGTTCCTGGGGACCGACTCGACGGTCGCCGACCTGGACGGCCCGACGGAGGTGCAGCCGTGAACGACGCACTGCTCGAGGCCGACGGCCTGGTCGTCCGGCACGGGCAGCTCGTCGCGTTGCGGGAGGTCTCGCTGCGCGTTCAGCCCGGGGAGGTCTACGCCGTCGTCGGCGCGAACGGTGCGGGCAAGTCGACGCTGCTGCGCACGCTGGCCGGCCTCCACCCCACCACCGGACGGATCCGCTTCGACGGGCAGGACGTCACCCGCGAGTCCGCGCACGCCCGCGTCCGGCGGGGGATGGTCATGGTGCCCGAAGGCCGGCGGCTGTTCCGGTCTCTCACCGTCGAGGAGAACATTCTCATCGGCGCGGTCAGCGGACGCGGCGGCCGATGGGACCTCGACGCGGTGTTCGACCTGTTCGCCTGGATGCGCGAGCGCCGGCACGAGCGGGTCAACCACCTGTCGGGCGGGGAGCAACAGCAAGTGGCGATCTGCCGGGCGCTGATCGCCAACCCGCGTCTGCTGCTGCTGGACGAGATCTCGCTGGGTCTCGCGCCGGTCATCGTCCAGCAGATCTACCAGATGCTGCCCCAGTTGCTCGACGAGGACATTGCCATCCTCCTGGTCGAGCAGGACGTCGCCCAAGCCCTGCGCGTCGCGACGCGGTTCCAGTGCCTGCTCGAGGGACGCACGACGCTGGAGGGATCGCCGGCGGACTTCTCCGCCGTCGACGTCGAGGCCGCCTACTTCGGTTTCGCCACCGAGGATGCGGCGCCGTGAACTGGGTCAACGCCATCATCCAGGGCCTGCTGCTCGGCGGGCTGTTCGCCCTGTTCGCCTGCGGTCTGTCGCTGCTGTTCGGCGTGCTCGGAATCATCAACCTCGCCCACGGCGATCTTGCTGTCCTCGGCGCCTACGTCGCGGTGGCGCTGCTGCCGAGCGTCCACACGAACGCGCTGTGGGCGCTCCTGTTCGTCCCGCCGATGTTCGCCGTCTTCGGGTACGTGTCGCAGCGGTCGCTCCTGCGGCGCAGCATGGAGAGCGGTCCGCTCACCACCTTGCTGGTCACCTTCGGTCTTTCCGTCGTGCTCGAAAACGCCCTGCTGGAAGGGTTTTCCGCTGACAGCCACTCGCTGAGCGTTGGATCGCTGGTCACCAAGGCGTTCCGGCCGAGCAGCGCGATCTCGGTCAGCTACCTCCGGCTGGGCATCCTGGTCGTCGCGGTGGTCGTGCTGGTGATCGTGCAGTTCTTCCTCGCGCGGACCGGCACCGGGCGCCAGATCCGGGCGCTGGCCGACGACGGCGAGGCCGCCTCCATCGTCGGCATCAACACCCGGCACGTCGCGGGAATCGCCGCCGCCGTGGCGTTCGCCACCGTCGCGATCGCCGGCCTCGCGGACGGCATGTACGCGCAGTTCGGTCCCACCAGCGGCGGCAGCCTGCTGCTGTTCGGCTTCGAGGCAGTGATCATCGGTGGCCTCGGGTCGCTCTGGGGCACGCTGGCGGGCGGTTGCGTGCTGGGCCTGGCCCAGACGATCGGCGCGCAGATCGACCCCACGATCGGCGTCCTGTGCGCGCATCTGGTGTTCCTGTTCATCCTGGCCGTGAAGCCGAGCGGTCTGATGCCCGCGACGGTGGAGGCGTGACGACCGAGAGCGGCCAGGTACGGCTGACCGCGCCGTCGCCGCCCCGGGGTCCGATCTCCGGCGCGCGCATTCGGCGCTCCACCCGGGCGTCGCGCTGGGCGATCGCGCCCGGCGTGGTGGTGCTCGCGGTCCTGGCCTACCTGCCGTACCTCCTGGAACAGAGCACGACCAGCACCCTCGTGAACTTCTTCATCCTGCTCGTGCTCGGCATGACCTGGAACCTTCTCGCGGGATATGCCGGGCTCGTCTCGGTGGGCCAGCAGGCCTACATCGGGATCGGGGCGTACGCGGTCCTCTGGCTGGCGCAGCACGGGATCAACCCGTTCGCCGCGCTCCCGCTGGCCGCCGTGATCTGCGCGGTGGTGGCGTTTCCGGTGTCGTGGCTGGTGTTCCGCCTGCGCGGGGGCTACTTCGCCTTCGGCACGTGGGTGGTAGCGGTCGTCTTCTCGCTGCTCACCATCCGGGATGCCGCGCTCGGTGGGGGGACCGGCACCAACGTGCCCCACCTGGACGGGTTCGACCCCGTGGTGCTGCGCGCGCTGACCTACTGGGCGTCGCTCGTCGTCGCCGTCCTCACCCTGGCCGCGTGCTATCTCGTGCTCCGCAGCCGGATCGGCATCGCCCTCACCGCGGTCCGCGACGACGAGACGGCCGCGCGGGCGGTCGGGGTCCGCGTCCCACGGGCGAAGCGGATCGTCTACCTCGTCGCGGCGCTCGGCGCAGGCGCGGCGGGCGGGCTGCTCGCGATCAGCCAGCTGAACGTGCAGCCGAACAACGTCTACGGCGTGCAGTGGTCGGCGTACATGATCTTCGTGGTGCTCATCGGCGGAATCGGCACGCTGGAAGGCCCGATCCTCGGCACGATCGTCTTCTTCGTGCTCCAGCAGACGCTGGCGAACGAGGGGGCCTGGTACCTCATCATCGTGGGCACGGTCGCCGTGGTCATGGCGGTCTGGGTCCGGCAGGGGCTGTGGGGTCTGCTCGACCGGTGGGGGCTGCGTCTGTTCCCGGTCGGCTATCGCGTGGAGCGCGACGCGACCAGGTCGTGAGCGCCGAAGACCTGACCGGGCTCCCGGTCGCCGACCTGGCCGCCCTTCTCGCGAGCGGGGACCTCGACCCGCGGGATCTGACCGAGTCCTACCTCGCCCGCGCCGCCGCCACCGAACCCGACCTGAACGCCTACGTCACCGTCACCGCCGACCGCGCTCGTGCGCAGGCGGAGGCGGCCCGGAGGCGTCGGCGCGCCGGAGGCGACGTCAGCCCGCTCTGCGGGATTCCGCTGGGAATCAAGGATCTCTACGACGTACGGGGGGTCCCGACGACGGCGGGGTCACCGCTGTTGCTCGAACGGGTCGCCGACGGCGACAGCACGGTGGCCGCGCGACTCCTCGCGGTCGGCGCCGTCCTGCTGGGCAAGCAGAGCACACACGAGTTCGCGTGGGGCGGAACGACCGACAACCCGCACTTCGGGCCGACCCGCAACCCGCACGACCGCACGCGTATCCCGGGCGGGTCCTCCGGTGGCTCGGCGGCATCCGTGGTGGTCGGCAGCAGCGCAGGCGCCTTCGGCACCGATACGTGCGGCAGTGTCCGCATTCCTGCGGCGCTGTCGGGATGCGTCGGCCTCAAACCGACCTACGGCCGGATCAGCCTTCACCGCGTCGTCCCCCTGGCGCCGGCGCTGGACCACGCCGGTCCGCTGACCCGTACGGTGCGCGACGCGGCTCTGCTCGCCGAGGCGGTCGCCGGGTTCGACCCGGCCGACGCGCGTACCCTCCCGCTCGCGGTCCCGGACCTGACCGAAGGTCTCGAGCACGACGTCAGGCGACTGCGGGTCGGGCGCCTGCGCGGCTGGTTCGAGGCGGTTCTGGACCCGGAGGTACGGGCTGCCGTCGATGCGGCCGCGGGCGCCCTGCGTGACGCGGGCTGCGTGGTCACGGACGTTTCGCCCGCCCGTACGGACGCCCCGGTGGACGCGGTCTTCGCCGCCGTCGCAGCGGACGCCGTGCCCTGGCACTGGGCCACGTTCGGACGGCGGGCGGAGGGCTACAGCCCTGCGCTGGCAGCGCTTCTGGCGGCCGGGCCGCCGACCTTCGACGTCGCTGCCGCTGCTCGCGAGACCGTCGGCGTGGAGGTGGCGGCGCTCGTCGCGGCGCTGCGGGAGGTCGACGTCCTGCTGTGCGCGACGGTCCCGATGCCGGCACCGCCGATCGGTACGGAGCGGATGACCGTCGACGGGCACGATCTCCCGCTGGAATGGTTGCTGACGCGCCTCACCTCGGTCTTCGACGCGGCCCGCTTGCCGGCGCTGTCCGTGCCGTTCGCGACATCGGCCGACGGGTTGCCGATCGGCGTGCAGATCGTCGGCCGCCACCTCGAGGAGGCGACGGTGCTGCGCGCGGGTCGGGCCCTCGAAAGGGCCCGGGGCACCGAGGTCTCAGCCTGCTGAGTGCACGGGGCCGCCGGCGCGCCGGGCCAGCCGCTCCTCGCGCAGCGCGCTGCGGCGTACCTTGCCCGCCTCGTCGCGCAGGTCGCCGGTCACGAACTCGAACGTCCTCGGCACCTTGTAGGGCAGGAGCCGGTCGGCCAGGAACGCCGCCAGGTCCGCCGCCGTGACGACATCGGGGTCGGCCTGCACCAGCGCGTGGACGGCGTTGCCCTTGTCCTCGTCGGGCAGGCCGACCACCGCGCAGCTCTGCACGGCCGGGTGTTCCTGGAGCGCGGCTTCGACCTCGGCGGGATAGACGTTCGAGCCGCCGGTGAGGATCATGTCGCTGCGCCGGTCGCCGAGATAGAGGTACCCGTCGGAGTCCAGCCAGCCCATGTCTCCCAGGGACTCCCAGCCGCCGTCGCGGGTCCGCGCCTCCGCGCCGAGGTAGTGGTACGGCGCCGTGTCCCGGTCGCTCCGCAGCCACACCTCGCCCTGAGCGCCGGGACCGAGGACTGCGCCGTCCTCGTCGCGGATGGTGATCTGCCCGCTGGTCGGCCGGCCGACCGACCCGCGGTGCGCCAGCCACTCGTCACCGCGGATCACGGTGCTGAGCTGTCCCTCGGTGCCGCCGTACAGCTCGTAGATGCGGTCGGGCCCGAGCCAGTCCAGCCACGCCTGCTTCAACCACTCCGGACACGGTTCGGCCAGGTGCCAGACCACCCGGAGCGAGGACAGGTCGTAGCCGTCGCGTACCTCCGGCGGAAGCCGCCAGATCCGCTTCATCATCGTCGGGACGAGGTAGACCACGTCGGCGCGATACCGGGCGATCGCGGCCAGCGTCTGCTCCGCGTCGAAGCGGGGCAGTACCGCGACGTGGTTGCCGTGCAGAAGTGCGTGCCACGACCAGATGAGCGGTCCGTTGTGGTACAGCGGACCCGGCATGACGAGACAGCCGTCCGGTCGCATGCCCAGAAGCGGCGCGGCGTCGGTGTCGAGCAGCGACGGGTCACCACTGACGATGATCTTGGGCCGGCCGGTCGAGCCGCCGGAAGTCGGGGCCTTCCAGGCGGGGCTCACCACGTCCGGCAGCGGGGCCGCCGTCGGACGGCCGGCGGGCCGGTGCGTGACCGGCAGGACGGACCGACCGGGCAGGGCGTCCGGCGGCACTCCGATGACGACGGCCGGGTCGGCGACCTCGACGATGGCCTCCAGCTCACGCGCCGGGATGCGGGCGCTGACCGGCTGCGGGATCGCGCCGATCTTCCAGCAGGCGGCGAACGCGACGAACCACGCCAGCCCGTTCGGCAGCGCGATCGTGACGAGTCGTCCGGGAGTGACACCGCGCTCGACGAGGTCGTACGCGAGCCGTTCCGCCTCGACGTCGAGCATTCGCCGCGTCAGCGACACGTTGCCGCAGGTGATGGACGTGCGATCCGGATCGGCGGCCGCCAGGGCGGTGAGCCGCTGCGCGTAGGACACGAGTGCCATGCGCCCCATCCTGCGGGAAGATCGTCCGTACCGGACGTTCGCGCTGGCGGTCAGGCGTTCTCGCGCCGGGAGACGCGCAGAAGCCCGGCGCCGGGATCGAACTCCAGGCCGAAGCCGGATCCGTCGCCGGCCTGGTCGAATCGTCGGACGAGTCGGCAGACCTCCTGCAGCGCAGCGGTATCGCGGCCGCGGACGACAGCACGCTCACCCGGCCGGAGCCGCAGGAGTCGCTCGAGGCTCACGTCGATGGCGGCGCGGGGGTGATCCGGGCTGAGGTCGATGCAGACCGGTTCGTCGGTGTGGGCGCGCAGATCGGGCAGGGCCGCGAGCACGGCCTGCTCGGCGGCCAGGTGTCGCGTCAGGACCTCGAGTACCTGGTCGACGAGGGCGCGCAGGTCGGCGGGCGTGCTGTGCCGGGCGTCGATGCGCTCGAGCCGGCCGGCCAGCTCGTGCAGCAGCACGTGGTCGTCGCTCAGCTCCGCCAACGGGGCCGAGGCGCCGCGGGGGTAGAGCAGCGCCTCCTCGTCGGATGCCTGGCGCAGCACTCTCGTGCGCAGGTAGCGCGCCAGCGTCGCGATCTCGGCCTGCGGCCAGACGTGCGCGCTCAGGAGCGCACCCGCTGCCGCCGCGCGGCGGCGGACGTTCTCGAGCAGCGCGGCGTGCTCCTCGACGAGCGATCCGGGCGGCGACACCCGACCAGGTGTGATCCTCCGGTCGGCGACTGCTGTCGCTGTGCTCATAGCCGCTCCTTCCGCCACCTCCAGTTTAGACGACTAGACTCATGGAAACGAGGGAGGCGGCCGGTGAGAAGCCTCACGTCAGCCGGAGTGGGAGTCGCCGTCCAGGGCGTCGAGAGCGATGGCCGCATGCGCGTACGCGCCGCCCGCGCGCATCTCCGCCGCGACCCAGAGCGCCTCCATGATCTGCTCGTCGGTCGCGCCCTTGGCGTGCGCGAGCTTGGTGTGCCCGTGGATGCAGTACGGGCACTGGGTGGTGTGCGCGACGGCGACCGCGATCAGCTGCTTGGTGACCTCCGGCAGGGCGCCGGCGGCGAAGACCTGCTTGCTGAAGGCGGTGAAAGCGTCGTGCGTCTGCGGCGCGAGCGCCTTGCGGCGGGCGCTCATCGCGGCCGTTGCTGGGGGAAACACGTCATGGCTCATGACTGCATCCTGTTCCTGGTCCGTCGTTCGGGCCACTGGGAGGTCTGTGATGGTTGAGTTTCGACTCTCTCGCGTCTACGACCACGAGCCCGTGGCCACCGGGACGACGTTTCTCGTCGAGCGGTTGTGGCCGCGTGGCGTCCGGCGCGACTCACTGCACCTGGACGGCTGGATCAAGGACGTCGCGCCGAGCACCGAGCTGCGCACCTGGTTCGGTCACGACCCCGACAAGTGGGACGAGTTCCAGCGGCGGTACGCGGCCGAGCTGGACAGGGCACCGGACGCGTGGCAGCCGCTGCTCGCGGCCGCCGCCGGCGGCGAGGTGACGTTGCTGTACAGCTCTCGCGACCGGGAGCACAACAACGCGGTGGCCCTGCGGGACTACCTGCTGGCTCGAGCCGGCGACCAGGAGCGCGCGGGTCTTGCGTCTCCTCGGGCGACCGAGTAGAACCTAAACAGATCGGTTATAAGACCGAGGCATCGAATCCGGCGCGAATGGTCCGGTGCCACCAGGCCGAAGGAGGCCACGGTGCAGAGCCAGGCGACGGAACCGGTGTTGATCGACGAGCACATCGTGCTGCTCTGGCAGGCCTGCGCGTACGCGGACGACCTCATCGCCGCCGCACTCGCCGGCCCGCTCGTGAGTGACGAGTACGCCGCGATGCTCGAGTTCCTCCACGGCCGGCTGCTGCCGTACCTGGACACCGAGGAGCGTTCGCTGGCCTCGTCCCGGCGCGGTCCCGAGTCCCGTCCGCCTCTCGTCGCCGAACACGACGGGCTGCGCGCGTGCGCGGACGACCTGGAGGCCAGCCCGACCCGGCGCACCCTGATCGCGGCGGCGCGAACGCTGGTCGACCTGCTCGAGAGCCATCTGCGCCGGGAGGACGCCTGGGCGCTCGCCGCAGCGTCCTGACGCCGCGGCACCACACGCGTGATCGGAGAGTGCCATGAGCACCAGCACGAGCAAGGGCACCACCACCACAGACCTCGTGGTGTACGCGGACTTCACCTGCCCCGAGTGCTACCTCGCCGTCCGCCGGGCCGACGTTCTCGCCGCCGCCGGGGTCCCGGTGGACGTGCGTGCGGTGGAACACCTGCCGGAGCTGCCGGCCGCCAGCCGTCGCCTGACCGACGCGGACCGAAACGAGCTGACCGAGCGGTTCGACGCGCTGGGCTCCCTGCTCCTTTCGGGGGAGACGCTGCCGTGGTCCATGCCCCCGGTCCGGCCGCGCAGCCAGGCCGCGGTCTCCGCGTACGCCGAGACCTATGCCAGCCCGGTCGCCGTCGACGTCCGCCGGCTGCTGTTCGAGCTGTACTGGCGCGAGGGCGCGGACATCGGCAACCCGACCGTGCTGCGCACGCCCTTGGCCGGCGCCGTCCTCCGGTCCGGTGTCACGGCGGATCCGCTGTGGCAGAGTGGATACGCCGTAGCCATGACCGGCGGGCCGGTCACCACCGCCGCCTACCGGCGAATCCGGTCCTGGCGAGACGAGTGGCGCGACCTTGGCGGGCCGCCGCTGCCGATCGTGCTGAGCGACGGCGCGACGCTGCACGGCATCGATGCGGTACGCCGGTTGGGCAAGCAGATCACCTACACCGGTGTGGATCTTGCGCCCGAGGTCGACGACCCGCGCCGATACCCGTCGGTCGACAACCGCCCGCCCCGCGGCTGGGTCTCCGAGATCGGCAACCGCTGGCGGACCAGCTACCGCCTCGGCGACTGAGTCGTCAGAGCGCGGCGAGTCGCGCGGCGGGCAGCCCGTCGAGCGTGCCGTCCGCGTCGAGGATCGCGAAGCGGCTGAACAGCTCTTCGGCGTACCACCCTTCGAGCGGTGTCTGCCGGATGACGTCCACGTGCACGGCGGACCGGAACGCGAAGTCGGACGCCGCCGCAGACGTCGCCCACGCCGTGAGCGTGCCCTTGAAGCCCACCGGCGCCTCACCGAACCCCATCCACCAGCGCAGGCCGTCGGCGGCCAGCGCTGCTCTCGCCACAGTGGGAAGCGCGCGGTGGAAGCCGGCCATGCGCGTGGGTGCCAGCCGGGCGTGGGTGAGGGACAGGACGGGCCCGTCCCAGCGGGTGCCCGAGCCGAACGGGTCGCGCCCGCGCCACGTCCCGCGCGACGCCAACGGTCGCAGCGTCAGAGCCGCCCGCTCCGCGGCGATCGCGTCCCAGCCGCGGACTACGCGCGAACCGTCGAACGACGCGTCCGCGTCCACCATGAGCAGCCATCGCCGCAGGTCGGTCGAGCGAAGGTCGAACCCGCGCGCGGTGAACAGCAGCCGGGCGAACGGGAGGGCCCGGAGCGCCGGCCGGTCGAGGGCGTTCCGGTGCACCGCGCGGTGCACCGGAACCCCGGACCAGACGTAGAACCGGATCACGCGCCGGTACGCGCCGCCGCCCCGGCATCGGCGACGCGGCCGATCCGCACGCGCCACACCTCGGGGCCCTCCTCGAGGTACTCCCAGGAGAACTCGCCGGCGTTCTCGGCCTCGAACTGGTAGCGCAGCGGCTTCGGGTCGTGATCGTTGACGAGGACGTACGTGTCACCGGTGGCGAGGTCGCCGAACGTCTCGAAGATGAGCTCGTGGCGGCGCCGCGGAATCTCGGTTCGGACGTCGAGCACCCGATCGGGGGAGTCAGGGGTCGGCACGGGGACCTTCTCTCTGGTCGGTCCGGACCGACGTCCGGACGATCTGGCCGGTCCGGACGGATGTCCGGTCCGGGACGGGGGCGTACCCGGCTCCAGCCGGGCGATGTGGTGCATCACGCCGTCGAGATGGCGGGCCTGTCGCGGATGGCCGGCGCGCACGACCACCCAGGCGGTGGCGGCCAGCCGGCCCGCCGCCTCCGGCTCCCCGGCCTCGCCGAGCTGCCGGCAGGCCCGCACGACGACCCGCGTCAGCGCGTCCACGACGTCCGCCTCCGCAGCGGCCGGCTCGGCCGTGCGTGTGCGCTTCGCTCGCTCAGCCGTGCCTGTGCGCTTCGCCCGCTCAGCCGACACGGGTGATGGCCACGCGCCAGCGCACGGGACCCGACTCGCTGTAGGTCCACTCGTACCGGTCCGGCCACATCGCCGAGGTCTGGTAGCGCAGCGGCTTCGGGTCGTGGTCGTTCACGATGACGAGCGCCTCGCCGGGCCCCAGCCGGTCCAGGCGGGAGAAGATGATCTCGTGCCGCTGTGCGTGCGGGAGGGTGCGCACGTCCAGGTCGTCCGGGGCCACATCATCTGCCTCGGCTGTCTGCGTCTCCAACGGGTCCGGCGCGGATCCGATCTGTAGCGGGGCTTCGTCGTGGTCGTGCCCGCAGCCACACCCGCAACCGCAGCCGCCGCCGGCCGGGGCGCCGCCGGCTGCCGCGTGGCCGAGGATCTCGTGCATGCCCTCGAGCATCGAGCCCAGGTCGAGGCCGGCTGCGTCGAGCGCGGGCAGCAGCAGGTCGTTCTCCTTGGCGAGATGCACGGCGAACAGGCTGCGCGCCGCAACGGCTGCCGCGGCCACGTCGACCGCTCCCGACGCCAGGCCGAGGTCCGCGACCAGGCGCTCCAGGTGCCGGTGCTCGGCGACCATGCCCCGGACGAGCAGCCGGGTCGCGTCGAGGTCGTCGGCCGGCCGGTAGAGCACCTGCTCCTCGGCAGCGGCGTGCGGCAGCAGCTCGGTGCGGTACCAGTCGTGCAGCGCGTCGCGCTCGCGGACCGCGTCACCGGTGCGTACGGCGCGGAGCACCGCGTCGGTGCCCGCGCGCAGCTCTTCGGCCAACTGGGCATGGTGGGCCCGGATCGCTGCGATCACGGCAGCGTTGCCTTCTCGTGCAGCGACGTCCGGGTCGGGTGGCGTCGTCGTTGCGGTGTCCGACGGGCGGGCGGAAACGGTGTCCAGCGACATCGCGCTGTCTCCTCTGCGGGGGGTTCTCTGTCGAGTTGTTTCTACAACAGATGATGTGAGAAACATAGACCATGACGGAAGAACCGTTGCGGACGCTGGCCTTCCTCACCTCGGCGCCGGAGTCGGACCAGCTGCGAGAACTCCTGCGCGACGTCATCGACCCCGAACTGGGTGTCGACATCGTCTCCCTGGGGCTGGTCTACCGACTCGAGGTGACGGACCGGGTCGCCGACGTGCTGATCACGACGACGACCCCCGCCTGTCCGCTCGGCTCGTACCTCGTCGAGGAGATCGAACGGGCGCTCGCCGCCAGTGGCGCGGTGGACCGGGTACAGGTCGAGATCACGCACACCCCGCCCTGGACGCCGGATCGGATGACCGGCTCGACGCGGCGGGCATTCGGCTGGTCCTGAGCGAACGCGCTCAGGCGCGCGCCGCGTGGCAGGTCCAGCCGGCAGGGATGTCGCCGGATGCGAGGAACTCCCGCAGTCGAGCGGCTTGTTCGGCCGGCAGCGCCGTGTCCGCGTACGGGTAGATGATCGGCTCCTCCTTGCCGTTGTGGGTGTCGAGCTGGGACATGAGCACGGCGCGCACCTCGCGGACCGACGCCTCGTCCTCGTCGGCCAGTGCCTTCTCCAGCTCGGCCATCGTCGACCACATCTGCCCGTGCTCCCGCAGCATGACGAACAGGGGAGCCACGAGCTGGTCGCGCAGCGACGGGAACAGCAGCTCCTCCTCGAGGTAGATGTGGCGGCGCAGCGCGGTGAGCGCTCCGGTCAGGGCCGCGATGCCGCCCGTGCCGCTCTCGGCCGCGACCGACGCCGCGATGCCCTCGTCGATCTCGCGATGCTCGCGCTCGAGTGCGGCGCTCAACGCGTCCTGCTCCATGGGACCTCCTCGTTGCCGGCCACCTGTGGTCGGTGACCATCGGCACACTGGTTTGATCTGAATCTACTTGTCTTTACGGGGGAAGACCGGGAGACTCCCGGTGAGGGGACAGCCGGGACGCGACCGATCAGGAGTAACCGATGACCGAGGACACGATCGGGCCGGACGTCGGCACGGCCGCGGTGGCCGAAGGGGCCGGCTCGGAAGAGCAGATCGCCGAGGTCTACGAGCGGCTGCACGAGGTCATCGACCCGGAGGTGGGCGTCAACATCGTCGACCTCGGCCTCGTGTACGGCGTGCGGGTGGCCGACCGGGTGGTGTCCGTACGCATGACGCTGACGACTCCGGGCTGTCCCCTCGGCAGCTACATCGATGACTCGATCCGCCGGGCCCTCGACCGGATGCCGGACGTCGACGACACCGACCTCGACCTCGTCTGGGATCCGCCCTGGACCCCCGAGATGATGACCGACGAGGCGAAGCGGCAGCTGGGCTGGATGCGGTGAGTGCGACCTCGACGAGCGGCGTCGCCCCGGTCCGGCCCGCGATCGGGCTGACCGCCCCCCGGCGCCGGCGGGCCCGGTGGGTGCCGCCGATGATGGCCGCGGCCGTCGTCCTGCTGATCGGCGGGCTCTGGGAGGGGCTGGTCTACCTGGGCCTGGGCCTCCCGGCCGGGCAGCCGGGACTGCATGCGGACCACGGGCCGCTCATGGTGCTGGGCTTCCTCGGCACCCTGATCGGCCTCGAGCGCGCGGTCGCGCTCGGCTCGGCCTGGGCCTACGCGGCGCCGGCCGCGGCGGCCGCCGGCGGGCTGTCCATCGTGGTGGCGCTGCCGAACGGCGTGGGCGAGGCGTTGATCACCCTCGGCGGGGTGGTGCTCGTCGCGATCTTCGTGGCCGTGCACCGCATCCAGGCCTCGTTGCACAACGTGGTCCTGGCCAGCGGCGCGATGTGCTGGGTCGTCGCGGGCGCCCTGTGGCTCGCCGGTTGGGACGTCCCGCGGTTCATCCCGTGGCTGGTCGGGTTCCTCGTCCTCACCATCACCGGCGAGCGGCTGGAGCTGTCCCGCCTGGCCGGCACGTCGCGGGTACGGCAGGTGCTGTTCGCCGCCGCCGCCGGACTGTTCGCGGCCGGCCTGATCACCTCGATCGGCACCGAGGAGACGGGGGTCCGCGTCGCGGGCGCCGGTCTGTGCGCGCTCGCGATCTGGCTGGCGCGGTACGACATTGCGCGCCGCACCATCCGCGGCCGGGGCGTGACCCGCTACATGGCGGCCGCGCTCCTGACCGGCTACGCGTGGCTCGCCGTCGGCGGGGTGCTCTGGGTGGTCGTGGGCCGGATGAGCTTCGTCGACCGGGGCACGGCGGCGCAGGGATCGGCGTACGACGCGATGCTGCACGCCATCTTCCTCGGCTTCGTGATCTCGATGATCTTCGCTCACGCGCCCGTGATCGTCCCGGCAGTGCTCGGCCGCCCCCTCCCGTTCAGCCGCGTCCTGTACGTCCCCCTCGTGCTGCTGCACGCGAGCCTGCTGCTGCGCCTGCTCGGCGGGGACGCCGCCCGGAACCGAGTCAGCTGGCAGTGGGGTGGGGTGCTGAACGAGATCGCCCTGCTGCTGTTCGTCGCCCTGGCCGCGACCGCGGTGATCCGTGCCGGCCGTGCGCAAGGCGGCAACCGTGCCGCGGCGGCGAACACGCGCGCGGTCAGTGGGCGCGGAGCTGCCCGATGACCAGGCCGACCGGGATGCTGACGAGCACCAGCACCAGGAGCACCCGGTAGGCCCGCAGCCACCAACCCGACCCGGCGCCGCGGGTGTCGGCGGCGAGCAACGCGAGCGCCGCGACCAGCAGGGCGCCGCCGATGTCGGTGAGCGCCAGGATGCCGGCCACGGTGCCCGCGATGACCGCGGCATTGCCGAGGTTCCACCCGACCAGCTCCGCGAGGCCAACCGGCTTCGCCGGCGGCCGGGGGAGCAGGGCCGCCTGCGCCAGGCCGATCGCGACCTGCGCCACTCCGGCCACCAGGACGAGGTACGCCGCGGCCCACACGGCGTGCTCGGTCGGATCGGTGGCGACGGCGGCCGCCAACAAGCCGCCCGCCACGACGCAGGCCGCGCCGACCACGACGAACGAAGCACCGGAACGCTGCGGACCGCGGAGGGTGATCGCGGCGCCGCTTGTCATGCCCTCACCCTAGGCAGGTCTGGGGGCGCCGCCCACGGCGGCGACCGTGATCTCTGTCTCTTAGAAACGGCTGCCGATCGGGTATACGGTCGAGACAGGCGGACCGAACGCCCGGTCCCCATCCGACCCCAGGAGGACGTCACATGGCCATCGCGGAACGGACCGCCGAGACGGTCTGGCAGGGCACGCTCGCGCGCGGCGAGGGCACGGTGACTCCGGCCAGCGGGGCGTTCGGCCCGTTGCCCGTGACGTGGGCCTCGCGCACCGAGCAGCCCGGCGGCAAGACCAGCCCCGAGGAGCTTGCGGCTGCGGCGCACGCGGCCTGTTTCGCCATGGCCCTCAACCTGCGGCTCGGCGAGCACAAGGCAGAGCCATCCCGCCTCACGGTGTCGGCGACGGTCACCCTGGACGAGGTGGCCGGCCGGCCGACCATCGTCTCCTCGGTCCTCACCGTGCGCGGCGTCGTGCCCGGTCTCGACGCGGCCGAGTTCCAGGTGGCCCTCGACGAGGCCGCGGACCTGTGCCCGGTCTCCCGTCTGTTCGCCGGTGCGTCGATCACCATCGACGGGCAGCTGGTGAGCGACTAGCGGGCTATCAGCCCTGTCCCTCCTGGTATTTCACGAGTAATCTCGTGTAAAACAAGGGAGGCGGGTCGGTGGCACAGGACATCGCGAGCCGGAGCGACGTGCTGGCGCTGCTCGAGGGGTTCTACACGAGCGCCTTCGCCGACCCGCTGATCGGGCCGATCTTCACCGACGTCGCGCAGATGGATCTTGCTAGCCACCTGCCCAACATCGCGGACTTCTGGGAGGTCGCGCTGCTTCACACCGGTAGCTACCGGCGCAACGCGTTCCTCGTACACCGCGACCTGCATGACCGGTATCCCCTGACACCAGACCATTTCGACCGGTGGCTCGAGCTGTGGAGGGCAGCGATCGACGGACGCTACGCCGGTCCGGTCGCCGAGCACGCGAAGGTGCAGGGAGCCCGCATGGCCGCCAGCATGGCCCGCCGGCTGTCCTCCCGTGGGGCACCGCAACCGGTACGGTGACCGCAGCCGGCGAGCGGTTCGTCCACGCCAGGCCGCGCATCGGCGGTCGCTCTGGTGTACACCTGTCGTTCGCACGGATACGGCCGTGAAAACACGACCGGGCCCGCAACCGCGAGGGGTTGGGCATGACCGAGCCACGCGAGCTGCTCGCTCCGCTGCTGCCGGCGGGGGAGTCCGTCGAGTCGCTGCTGCGCGGTGCACAGTTCTTCCTGCCGGGGGAGCCGTCCGCTGACTACCGCGAGCTGCACCGCAGCGGCGGGCGCGGCGCGGAGGAGTTCTACCGGGAGCGCTGGCGGCACGACAAGGAGGTCCGCTCCACCCACGGCGTGAACTGCACGGGGTCGTGCTCGTGGAAGGTCTACGTCAAGGACGGGATCATCACCTGGGAGACCCAGCAGACCGACTACCCGTCGGTCGGGCCGGACTCGCCCGAGTACGAGCCGCGCGGCTGCCCGCGCGGCGCGTCCTTCTCCTGGTACACCTACTCGCCCTCGCGGGTGCGCTACCCGTACGTGCGTGGCCCGCTGCTGGAGATGTGGCGCGAGGCCCGGACCCGGATCGCCGACCCCGTGGCGGCGTGGGAGGAGATCGTCCTCGACCCGGAGAAGTCCGCTCGGTACAAGTACTACCGCGGCAAGGGCGGGTTCGTGCGCGCGACCTGGCCCGAGGTCGTCGAGCTGATCGCGGCCGCGCACGTGCACACGGTCAAGACGTACGGCCCCGACCGGGTGGTCGGCTTCTCGCCCATCCCGGCCATGTCCCAGGTGTCGTACGCCGCGGGCACGCGCTTCCTGTCGATGATCGGCGGCACGATCCTGTCGTTCTACGACTGGTACGCCGACCTGCCGCCGGCCTCGCCGCAGGTGTTCGGCGACCAGACCGACGTGCCGGAGTCCGGCGACTGGTGGAACTCCTCGTACCTCGTGATCTGGGGCACCAACCTGCCGATCACGCGCACGCCGGACGCGCACTTCATGACCGAGGCCCGCTACCGCGGGCAGAAGGTCGTCGTCGTCAGCCCGGACTACTCCGACCACACGAAGTTCGCCGACGACTGGCTGGCGGCCGCGCCCGGCACCGACGCGGCCCTCGCGATGGCGATGGGCCACGTGGTCCTGACCGAGTTCTTCCGCGACCGCGAGGTGCCGTACTTCACCGAGTACGCCAAGACCTACACCGACCTGCCGTTCCTGGTGACGTTGCGCGAGCGGGAGGACGGTGCCTACGCACCGGGGCACTTCCTGACCGCCGCCGACCTGGGGGAGACCGACGGGAACGCCGAGCACAAGACGGTGCTGCTCGACGGCGTCACCGGTCGGCCGGTCGCGCCCGAGGGGTCGCTGGGGTTCCGCTTCGGTTCCGAGAACGAGGGCAAGTGGCATCTCGACCTCGGCGAGGTCGACCCGGCGCTGACGCTCTACGGCCGGCACGAGGAGGCGGTCGCGGTCGACCTGCCCCGGTTCGACGAGGGCCGCACCGAGGGGGGCAGCAGCATCCGCCGCGGCGTGCCGGCGATGCGTGTCGGCGAGCATCTCGTCACCACTGTCTTCGACCTGCTGATGGCGCAGTACGCCGTCGGCCGCGAGGGGCTGCCCGGCGAGTGGCCGACGGGCTACGACGACCCGCAGCCGTACACGCCGGCGTGGCAGGAGGCGATCACCACGGTGCCGGCGGCGGCCGCCGCCCGGGTCGCCCGCGAGTTCGCGCGCAACGCCGAGTTGTCCCACGGCCGGTCGATGATCTGCATGGGTGCCGGGACCAACCACTGGTACCACTCCGACCAGGTCTACCGGACGTTCCTCACGCTGCTCATGCTGTGCGGAACGCAGGGCGTCAACGGTGGTGGCTGGGCGCACTACGTCGGCCAGGAGAAGGTCCGCCCCCTCACCGGCTGGTTCACCACGGCGTTCGCCTTCGACTGGCAGCGGCCGACCCGGCACATGACCGGCACCTCGTACTTCTACCTGCACAGCGACCAGTGGCGCTACGAGCGGTTCGGCGCCGGCGAGCTGGCCAGCCCGCTCGGCACGGGGCGGTTCGCGGACAAGACGTTCGCCGACTGCGTGGCGCTGGCCTCGCGGCTGGGGTGGCAGCCGATGCACCCCGCGTTCGACCGCAACCCGCTCGACCTCGCCGACGAGGCGGCCCGCGCCGGCCTGCCGGTCGCGGACCACGTCGTGGCCGAGCTCAAGGCGGGCCGGTTGCGGTTCGCCTGCGACGACCCGGACGACCCGGCGAACTTTCCGCGGGTGATGACGGTCTGGCGGGCCAACCTGCTCGGATCGTCCGGCAAGGGCATGGAGTACTTCATGCGCCACCTCGTCGGCGTCGAGGACGCGGTCCGCGCCGAGGAGTCGCCGCCGAACCTGCGCCCGACCGAGGTGGTCTGGCGCGACGAGGCCCCGCGCGGCAAGCTCGACCTGATCACCACGCTGGACTTTCGGATGACGAGCACCGGCACGTACTCCGACATCGTGTTGCCGGCCGCGACCTGGTACGAGAAGCACGACGTGTCGACGACGGACATGCACCCGTTCGTGCACTCGTTCAACCCGGCCATCGCGCCGCCGTGGGAGAGCCGGACCGACTTCGACACCTTCCGGCTCATCGCCGAGGAGTTCTCCCGGCTCGCCGCGACCCACCTCGGCACCCGCACCGACGTGCTGGCGGCGCCCCTGGCGCACGACAGCCCCGACGAGATGGCCCAGCCGGGCGGCACGACGCGTGACTGGAAGGCCGGCGAGTGCGAGCCGGTCCCGGGCCTCACCATGCCCAAGCTGGTCACCGTCGAGCGCGACTACACGGCGGTGGCGGAGAAGATGGCGGCCCTCGGGCCGCTCGTCGACACGCTCGGGACGACGACCAAGGGCGTCACGTGGGTGCCGACCGAGGCGGTGGACTACCTGCGCCGGACCAACGGCCGGGTCCGGGGCGGCGTGGCCGACGGCCGGCCGTCCTTGGCGCGGGACGTGCATGTCGCGGAGGCGATCCTCGCGCTGTCGGGGACCACGAACGGGAAGCTCGCCGTGCGCGGCTGGGAGGTGCTCGAGCGCCAGACCGGCAGGCGGCTGGCCGACCTCGCCGAGGAGCGGGCCGACGAGCAGATCACCTTCACCGACATCGGCGTCCAGCCCCGGGCCGTGATCACCTCGCCGGAGTGGTCCGGCAGCGAGACCGGAGGCCGTCGCTACCAGCCGTTCGTGGTCAACGTCGAGCGCAAGAAGCCGTGGCACACGCTCACCGGCCGGATGCACTTCTTCCTCGACCACGACTGGATGGCCGAGTACGGCGAGTGGTTCCCGACCTTCCGACCACCGCTGGACTACGCCCGGCACTTCGGCGAGCAGGGGCTGCGCGAGGAGGGCCGCCCCGAGATCACGGTGCGCTACCTGACGCCGCACTCGAAGTGGTCGATCCACTCGGAGTACCAGGACAACCTGCACATGCTGCGGCTGTTCCGCGGCGGGCCGGTGATCTGGATGAACGAGCGCGACGCCGCGAGCATCGGCGTCGGCGACAACGACTGGATCGAGGCGTACAACCGCAACGGCGTGGTCGCGGCGCGCGCGGTCGTCACTCACCGGATGCCACCGGGGAGCGTGTTCATGTACCACGCGAAGGACCGCCACCTCATGACCCCGCGGTCCGAGGTGTCCGGCTGGCACGGCGGCGGCGACAACTCGCTGACCCGTCTGGTCATCAAGCCGACGCACCTGATCGGCGGCTACGCCCAGTTCTCGTACGGCTTCAACTACTACGGGCCGACCGGAAACCAGCGCGACGAGATCACCGTGA
This sequence comes from Mycobacteriales bacterium, assembly GCA_036379355.1. GTDB lineage: Bacteria > Actinomycetota > Actinomycetes > Mycobacteriales > CAJCIY01 > CAJCIY01. The sequence continues at coordinate 31,661 of DASVGV010000051.1, forward strand.
TCCGGCGGCGGGCCCAGGAGGTGGAGTTCTGATGCGGGTGATGGCACAGATGGCGATGGTGATGAACCTCGACAAGTGCATCGGCTGCCACACCTGCTCCGTGACCTGCAAGCAGGTCTGGACCAACCGGCCGGGCACCGAGTACGTCTACTTCAACAACGTCGAGACCAAGCCGGGTGTCGGCTATCCCAAGCGGTACGAGGACCAGGAGCAGTGGCACGGCGGCTGGACGCTCGACGGCAAGGGACGGCTCCAGCTGAAGTCCGGCAGCCGCCTCAAGCGGCTGCTGTCGATCTTCTACAACCCCGATCTGCCGTCGATCGACGACTACGGCGACCCGTGGACCTACGACTACCAGACCGTGATCGACGCGCCGCTCGGCACGCACAACCCCAGCGCGCACTCGATCTCCGCGCTCACCGGCCGCCAGATGAAGGTCGACTGGGGCAGCAACTTCGAGGACGACCTGGCCGGGGCGCCCGAGCGGGCGATGCTCGACCCGAACCTCGCGTCCTTGCAGGAGCAGGTGCGCATGGAGTTCGAGCAGGTCTTCATGTTCTACCTGCCGCGCATCTGCGAGCACTGCCTGAACCCGTCGTGCGTCGCCTCGTGCCCGTCCGGCGCGATGTACAAGCGCGAGGAGGACGGCATCGTCCTGGTCGACCAGGACCGCTGCCGCGGCTGGCGTTTCTGCGTCTCGGGCTGCCCGTACAAGAAGGTCTACTTCAACCACCGGACCGGTAAGGCGGAGAAGTGCACGCTGTGCTTCCCGCGGATCGAGGCCGGCCAACCCACGATCTGCTCCGAGACGTGCGTGGGCCGGCTGCGCTACCTCGGCCTGGTGCTCTACGACGCGGACAAGGTCCTGGACGCGGCGGCGACACCCGACGTGCAGGACCTGTACGAGGCGCAGCTGTCGGTGTTCCTCGACCCGGACGACCCGGAGGTACGCAAGACCGCTGCGGAACAGGGGATGCCGGCCGACTGGATCGAGGGGGCGCGCCGCTCGCCGGTCTACGCGCTGGCCAAGAAGCACCGGGTGGCCCTCCCGCTCCACCCGGAATACCGCACGCTGCCGATGGTCTGGTACATCCCGCCGCTGTCGCCGGTCGCGGACGTCGTGAACGCGGCCGGGTACGACGAGGCCAACCCGGACCACGTGTTCGCGACGATCGACGCGCTGCGCATCCCGATCGACTACCTCGCGAACCTGTTCACCGCAGGGAAGTCCGACGCGATCCGCACCGTGCTGCGCAAACTGGCGGCGGTCCGGCAGATCCAGCGTGCCGGTCAGCTCGGGCTCGAGGTCGAAGACGGCCTGCCGGAGTCGGTGGGCTCCAGCTTCGACGAGCTGGACGACCTCTACCGCCTGCTGGCGATCGCGAAGTACGACGACCGGTACGTGATCCCCAAGGCGCACGCCGAGGACGCCGGCCGGCTGATGGCCCAGCACGAGCAGCTGTTCTGCAGCCTCGACACCGACGGCGGTCCCGGCATGGGCGGTCACGGTCCGGGTGGGCACGGGATCCACAGCTTCCGCCCGGCGGGGGCCGCCGACGACGTCGCCAGCAGCACCACGGTGCAGACCGACGACGGCCGGACGCGGTTCAACCTGCTGGGCTGGGACGGGCGCAGCCCGGCGCCCCACCTGTTCCCCGACGGGAGCCCCTCGTGAGCCGGGGTCCGGCCCGGGTCAGCCCGTACAAGCTCGCGTCGGTGCTGCTCCAGTACCCGACCGCCGAGCTGTTCGCCGGGCTCGACGCCCTCGATGCGGCCGCTGCGGGCATCACACCCCGCGCCTCGCGGGAGGCCTTCCAGCGGTTCCTGCGCTGGCTGCGGGCGACGCCGCCGACCGAAGCCGCGCAGCACTACGTCCAGACGTTCGACCTGAAGCGCAAGTGCGCGCTCTACCTCACGTACTACCGGTACGGCGACACCCGCAAGCGCGGCATGTCGATGGTCGCGTTCAAGATGGCGTACCGCCGGGCGGGCCTCACGCCGTGCGACAGCGAGCTGCCGGACTACCTGCCGATGGTGTTGGACTTCGCGGCCCTCGGCAGCGCCGGTGAGTCGATCCTGCGGGTGCACCGCGCGGACCTCGAGCTGCTGCGCCGCGCCCTCGACGAGGCCGGCACCCCGTACGTCGACGTGCTCGGGGCCGTCTGCGCGCTCCTGCCCCGGCTCGGGCGCACCGACCTGCACCGGGTGACGGAGGCGTGGGAGAAGGGGCCACCGGTCGAGGAGGTGGGGCTCGAGCCGTTCGCGCCCCCGGACTACCTCACCGGCACGAGCGCCGCCGACCACGAGGTGTACGCATGATCAGCGGCTGGAACCTGTGGTGGTGGGAGATCCTGCCGTACGCCGCCATGGTGGTCTTCGTCGTCGGTCACATCTGGCGCTGGCGCTACGACCAGTTCGGGTGGACGAGCCGCTCGACCCAGCTGCAGGAGCGCCGGATGCTCAAGTGGGGGGCGCCGCTGTTCCACTACGGGACCTTCGCCGCGATCGGCGGCCACGTCATCGGCATCCTGGTCCCGAAGGCGTGGACGGACGCGATCGGCATCCACGAGAGCGTCTACAGCACGTTCTCCGGCGTGGCCGGGTCGATCGCCGGCATCGGCGTGCTGATCGGCGGGGGAGTGCTTCTGCTGCGGCGCACGACGGTGCCGCGGGTGCGGGCCACGACCGACGCGGTCGACTACCTGGCGCTCATCCTGCTGGGGATCATCGTCGGGCTCGGGATCTACCTCACCCTCGGCGTGCAGGAGTTCGGCGGCGGCTACAACTACCGCGACAGCGTGGCGATCTGGTTCCGCGGCCTGTTCGCCGGCAACCCGCACGTCGCCTTGATCAGTTCGGCCCCGATCATGTACCAGGTGCATGCGACCGCGGCGTGGATGATCTTCCTGGTGTGGCCGTTCAGCCGGCTCGTGCACGCCTGGAGCTACCCGCTCTGGTACCTCTGGCGCCCGTACGTCGTCTACCGCAGCCGGCGGGCGGGCCGTCCGAACGAGCCGGGCACGGGTGGCCGCAAGTGGCGCAAGATCGGCGTCCCGTACTGACGTGACCGCGGACTCCAGGCCGTCCCTGGGTGCCGCTCTGGCCGGCGCGGTCGCCACCTTGGATCCGGGCTACTTCGCGCTCGTCATGGGCACCGGGATCCTCTCGGTCGCGATGCGCAACCATGGGCTCACCGTCTTCTCCGACGTCCTTCTGTGGCTGACCGCCTTCGCGTACGTCGTGCTGATCGTCCTGAACGTCATCCGGGCCGTGTGGTTCGCGTCCGCGCTCCGGTCGGACTTCGAGGACCCTGCCCGCGGCTTCCGGTTCTTCACCTTCGTCGCCGGCACGGGCGTGCTCGGCACACGGCTCGCCCTGGCCGACCACCACGACACGGCGCTGGCGCTGCTGCTGGTCGCCTGGATCTCGTGGATCATCCTCGGCTACGTCGTCCCTTGGACGGCCGTGCTCGGCCGCGCGGACCGGCCGGTGATCGCGAGTGCCAACGGCACGTGGTTCATCTGGGTCGTCGCCAGCCAGACGGTGGCGGTGCTGTCCGCCGCGCTCGAGCCGACCGTCGGCACCGGACGCCGCGAGCTGGCCCTGCTGGCGGTCTTCTCCTGGTCGGTGGGGGTGTTCCTCTACGCGGCCGCGGGGATCTTCGTGGCCGCGCGGATGCTCCTGTACCCGCTGCGGCCGATCGACCTGACACCGCCGTACTGGGTGGCGATGGGGGCGACCGCCATCACCGTGCTCGCCGGCGCCCGGATCGTGCAGATGGCCGATGCGCCCATGGTCGATGCCACCAGGGGCCTCGTGGCCGGGGCGGCGGTCGTGTTCTGGGCGTTCGGTTCGTGGCTCATCCCGGTGCTGGTCGCCGCCGGCTGGTGGCGGCACGTGGTGCACCGCATCCCTCTGCGGTACGAGACGACGTGGTGGAGCATCGTGTTCCCCCTCGGCATGTACGGCGTCGCCGGCCACTACCTGGGCACGGCCGACGACCTGCCGGTCGTCCGGGCGATCGGCGAGAACGAGAGCTGGGCCGCGGCCGCCGTCTGGGCGCTGGCGTTCGCGGCGATGCTCTGGCACCTGGTCCGCACACTCCTGCTGCGACGCGGGGAACAGGACCTTGGTCCCTGTCCGACCCCGCCGGACCCGACCAGACTGGGCTCATCGCACCCAACAGGATGAGGACGATGAGCACCCGGCAGACCACGAACCGCCCGACGCCCGAGCACGCGCCCGTCCCGCGCCAGGCCTACGTGATGCTCGGCGTGGCCACGCTCGGGTTCGCGGTCAACTTCTGGGCGTGGGCCCTGCTCAGCCCGCTCGGGCCGCGCTTCAAGGACACCCTCCACCTGTCCGCGTTCGCGCAGGCGCTGCTGGTCGCGGTACCGGTGGTGGTCGGCTCGATCGGCCGCATCCCGGTGGGGGCCCTGACCGACCGCTTCGGCGGGCGCGTCATGTTCCCGGTCGTGTCGCTGGCGACGATCGCCCCGGTGCTGTTCCTCGGCCTCGCCGGACACGACGGCCTGCCCAGCCTCTTGGTCGGCGGCTTCTTCCTGGGCATCGCGGGCACGTCCTTCGCCGTGGGCGTCCCGTTCGTCAACGCCTGGTTCCCGCCGCATCGCCGTGGTCTGGCCGTGGGCGTGTTCGGCGCCGGCATGGGCGGCACCGCGATCAGCGCCCTCACCACCGTCAGGCTGGTGACTGCCCACGGCGTCGCGGCGCCGTTCGTCATCACCGCGGTGGCGCTGGCGGCGTACGGCCTGCTCGCCCTCGTGGTCCTGCGCGACGCTCCCGGGAGGGTCGCGCCCACCGAGCCGCTGCGCGCCCGCCTGACCGCGACGGTCCGGTTGCCGATCACCTGGCGCGCGTCCGCGCTGTACGCCGTCGGCTTCGGCGGGTACGTCGCGTTCAGCGTCTACCTGCCGACGTACCTGAAGAACGCGTACGGGCTGGCCCAGACCGACGCCGCCAACAAGATGGCGGGCTTCGTGCTGCTGGCCGTGCTGCTGCGCCCGGTCGGTGGCTGGCTGTCGGACCGGGTCGACCCCGCGCGCGTCCTGGTCTCGGCGTTCGTCGTCGTCGTCGCCGGCGCGCTCGTGCAGTCCGTCGAGCCGAGCCTGGCGCCCACGGGCACGATCGCGTTCCTGGCCCTGGCCGCGGCACTCGGCATCGCGTCCGGCGCGGTCTTCGCCCTCGTGGCGCAGCGCGCGCCCGCGGGCCAGGTCGGCGCGGTGACCGGCGTCGTCGGCGCAGCCGGTGGGCTCGGCGGGTTCGTCCCGCCGCTCGCCATGGGCACGATCTACGGCGGCCTCGGCAGCTACTCGGCGGGGCTCATCGCCCTGGCCGCCGTCGCCGTGGTGATGCTGCTGCTGGCGCTGCGCATGGCCGCGCCCGCGGCGACGTCCGACCGGATCCGGCCGTGGCGGCGCGGTGCGACCGCGCCAGAGACGAGGTGAGCACGGTGACGACGACCATGCCGGGAACCCACTCGCCGCTGCGCCGCGCGGCGGTCCGCGCGCTGCGCGCCCCGTCGATCCACAACACCCAGCCGTGGCGGTTCGACCTCACGGCGGACGCGCTGGAGATCTGGGCCGATCGCAGCCGGCAGCTGCGGGTGCTCGACCCGCACGGGCGGCAGCTGTCGCTGAGTGTCGGCTGCGCGCTGTTCAACGCCCGCGTGGCGCTGGCCGCCGGTGGCGTCGGCGGGCGGGTGGAGCGGTGCCCCGATCCGCTGCAGCCCGACCTGCTCGGGCGGCTCACGGCCGCCGCGGACGCGGCCCCGGAGCCCGGCCTGGCGGCGCTCGACGCCGCGATCGACGCGCGCCACACCAACCGCCGCGCCTTCCACGACGAGCCGGTCCCGGCCGCGGTCGTGTCGGCCCTCGTCGGTGCGGCGGCCGCCGAGGGTGCCGAGCTGGTTCCGGTCGTCGCGGACGCGGACCGGTACGCCGTGGCGCGGCTCAGCCAACAGGCGGACGCGCTGGAGCTGACCGATCCCGGCTACCGAGCCGAGCTGCGGTCGTGGACCAGCGACGACGGGCTGCGCCTCGACGGCGTACCGGCCGCCGCCGTCCCGCACGTGGACGCGACCAGTCACGACGAGCTGCCGCTCCGGGATTTCGACACCCGCGGCACGGGCGCGCTGCCGGCGCAGACGAACTCGGGGCGCAACCAGTGCCTGCTGGTGCTGTGCACACCGGGCAACGGTCCGGCGGACTGGGTACGGGCCGGCGAGGCGCTCGAGCGCGTCCTGCTCGAGGTGGCCGCCCGCGGCTATGCGGCCAGCCCGTTCACGTCGGTCGTCGAAGTGGCCACGACGTACGGGGAGCTGCGTCGCGCGTTGCGCCTCGCCGCGTACCCGCACGTGCTCCTGCGGGTCGGCCGGGCGCCGCAGACGCCCGCGACCCGGCGCCGCAAGCTCGTGGACGTCCTGCACGAGAGTCCGTGACCGCTGCCCGTCGCCCCGCAGGCGTCCGGTGACGAACGGCGAGGAGCGCCACCCCGCACAGCGGCCGCCGCCGATGGCGTTCGCCGACGTCCCGCGACTCGAGCTCGACCAGCTGCTCACCCAGCTGGTCGACCGCGCGCAGGACGTCCTCGCCACCCAGGGACGCCTGCGCGGACTGCTCGCTGCCAACCGCATGGTCGGCAGCGACCTGACTGTGCCTGCGGTCCTGCGTCACATCGTGGAGTCGTCCTGCGAGCTGGTCCGCGCCCGCTACGGCGCGCTCGCCGTGTGGGCTCCCGACGGGGCCCTGCTCGAGTTCGTGCACCACGGCCTCGACCCCCAGACGGTGGCCGCGATCGGCACGCTGCCCGCAGGTCGCGGTCTCCTCGGCCGCCTGCCCGGCGCCGCCGCGCCGGTGCGCCTCGACGACGTGACGAGCGACCCGCGCTTCACCGGCTTCCCGGCCCACCACCCCCGCATGACCAGCTTCCTGGGCGTTCCGCTCTCCGTACGCGGTGAGGTGTTCGGCACCCTCTATCTCGCCGACGCCGAGGCCGGACGGTTCACCGCCGAGGACGAGGAGCTGGTGCTGTCGCTGGCGGCCGCCGCCGGCGTCACGGTCGAGAACGCGCGCCTGCTCGAACAGGCGCGGCGCCGGGAGACGTGGCTCCAGGCGTCGATGGAGATCACCCGACAGCTGTTGGCCGACGAGGGGGAGGAGCCGCTCGAGGTCATCGCCCGGCGCGCTCGAGCCGTCGCCGACGCGGACAGCGTGACGGTCGTCCTGCCCACCCCGACCGGCGACCGGCTGATGGTCGAGGTCGCGACCGGGGCGCGCGCCGACGACCTCACCGGCTACGCGTACCCCCTCGACGGGACGCTGGCGCGGGTGACGTTCGCCAGCGGGCAGCCGGTCCTCGTCGGCGATGCGTCCGACGGCCCGCACCACATCCACCTGTCGGACTTCCTGGACGTCGGGCCGGTGATGGTCCTGCCGCTGACCGGGACGCAGCGGCCGCGCGGTGCGCTCGTGATCGGCCGGCTGCGCGGCCGCGCGCGGTTCGACGAGGTCGACCTGGCCATGGCCACGACGTTCGCCAACCACGCCGCGATCGCCCTCGAGCTCGCCGACGCCAGAGACGACCGGCAGCGGGTGGCCCTGCTCGAGGACCGCGACCGGATCGCGCGCGACCTGCACGACCATGTCATCCAGCGGCTGTTCGCCGCCGGCCTGACGCTCCAGAGCGTCGGCACGGACGAGCGCATCGAGCGGGTGGTCGGGGACATCGACGAGACGATCCGCCAGATCCGTACGTCGATCTTCCAGCTCCGCGGACCCCTCGGTCCGCGGTCCGCCGGCGTGCGCAGCCGCGTGCTGGACGTGGTCGCCGGCGTACGCCCGGCGCTCGGGTTCGACCCGCGGGTCGCGTTCCACGGTCCGGTCGACGCGGCCGTCCCGGAGGAGGTCGTGACGGACGTCCTCGCCGTGGTCCGCGAGGCTCTCACCAACACCGCTCGCCATGCCGATGCCGCGCACGCGGCGCTGACCCTCACCGCCTCCGGCGGCGAGCTGGTCATCGACGTGGTCGACGACGGCATCGGCATCGGTACGACGGACCGGCGCAGCGGGCTGGACAATCTGCGAGCCCGCGCCGAGCAACGCGGCGGCACGCTGATCCTCGAGCCCGCCGACTCCGGCGGCCGGCCGGGACGGGAAGGAACACATCTGCGATGGACGACTCCGCTGCGCTGACCGCACCTGTCCGGGTGTTCCTGCTCGACGACCACGAGATCGTGCGGCGAGGTATCGCCGACCTCCTCGACGCCGCGGACGGGCTCACGGTGGTGGGCGAGGCGGCCACGGCCGCCGAGGCCAGGGACCGCGTCCCGGCCGCCCGCCCGGACGTCGCCGTGCTCGACGCGCGCCTGCCCGACGGCAGCGGCATCGACGTGTGCCGCGACATCCGGTCGGCGCTGCCCGACGTGCACTGCCTCATCCTCACGTCGTACGACGACGACGATGCCGTGCTCGCCGCGGTCATGGCGGGTGCCTCCGGCTACCTGCTCAAGCAGATCCGCGGGACCAACCTCGTGGCCGCCATCCGGCGGGTCGCGGCCGGCGAGTCGTTGCTCGATCCCGCCGTGACCGGCCGGCTGCTCGATCGGCTGCGCAACGGGCCGGCCGACGACCCGCGGCTGCGGTCCCTGACCGAGCGGGAGCGGGACGTGCTGGGGCTGATCGCCGAGGGGCTCACCAACCGCCAGATCGGTGAGCGGCTGTTCCTGGCGGAGAAGACGGTGAAGAACCACGTGTCGGCGCTCTTGGCCAAGCTGGGCATGGAGCGACGGACGCAGGCGGCGGTGTTCGGCGCCGAGCTGCGCCGCCACTGACACCGCCCGGACAGGCGGGCGCTCGTGCGGTCAGCGGACCGTGACGGCCGCGGCGCCGGGCGCCACCGTCTCACCCACCACCGGCCAGCCCGGCAGCTCACCGACGACCAGCAGGCCGCCGCTGGTCTGGGCGTCCGCCAGCAGTAGCGCCTCGTCCGGATCGACGCCGCGGAGGTCGACATGCGGCGCGACCCAGTCGAGGTTGCGCCGGGTCCCGCCGCTCACATAGCCCGCGCGCACGGCGTCGCGCGCGCCGTCGAGGTACGGCACCGCTGCGGCGTCGACGACCGCGCTGACGCCGCTGGCACGGGCCAGCTTCAGGAGGTGACCGAGCAGCCCGAAGCCGGTGATGTCGGTCGCCGTGCGCGCACCGGCGCCGACGGCGGCGACCGCGGCGTCTCGGTTGAGGGTCGTCATGGCGTCGACGGCCTGCGGGAAGACCTCGCCGGTGGCCTTGTGCCGCGCGTTGAGCACGCCGATGCCGAGCGGTTTGGTGAGCGTGAGCGGCTGCCCGGGCTCGGCCGTGTCGTTGCGCAGCATCCGGCCGGGGTCGACGAGGCCGGTGACGGCCATCCCGTACTTCGGCTCCGGGTCGTCGACGCTGTGCCCGCCGCCGACATGGCAGCCGGCGGCGTGCGCCACGTCGAGCCCGCCCTGCAGCGTCGCCGCCGCGAGCTCGGCCGGCAGCACGTCCCGCGGCCAGCACAGCAGGTTCACCGCGACCAGCGGCCGGCCGCCCATCGCGTACACGTCCGACAGCGCGTTGGTCGCCGCGATGCGCCCCCAGTCGTACGCGTCGTCGACGACCGGCGTGAAGAAGTCGGTCGTGAGGACGAGCGCGCGGCCGCCGCCGAGGTCGACCACCGCCCCGTCGTCTCCGGTGTCGACGCCGACCAGCAGCGCGCCCGCCGGGTCGCGGACCGGCGCGCCGCCGAGGGAGGCCACGATCGCCTCCAGCTCGCCGGGCGGGATCTTGCAGGCGCACCCGCCGCCGTGCCCGTACTGCGTGAGCCGCCAGGCGGGCGCGTCCGCGTGCTGCGCAACCATCCGTTCCCCGTTCGCCGTGATCGTCTCCGCGCCCCTCCGTCTAGTGTGCTCGGCGGAGGTGTTCGGTGGGCTGGTGCCCCCCACGGTCTTCAAAACCGCTGAGCGGCAGGCACTGTCGCTGGTGGGTTCGATTCCCATCCGCCTCCGCCACCCGCGGCTGCACCTGCCCGCCTACGGTGGGTCGGTGGCAGCTGCGTCGGGACCTGCGGGGGAGCAGCGCGCGGGCGCGCGCCGTGCCATTCCCCGGACGGACGTGGCGCTGGCCGACCCGCGACTGGTGGACGCGCAGTCGCGGCTGGGACGGGCGCTCGTTCGTGACGTGGTCACGGCCGCCGCGGATCGGGCCAGGGCCGGTCTCCTCGCGCCGGAGCAGGTGATCGACGCGGCCGTCGAGGCGCTGCCACCGGCCGCGGCCTCGCTGCGCGCCGTCGTCAACGCGACGGGTGTCCTCGTCCACACCAACCTCGGGCGCGCCCCGCTGTCGGGCGCCGCTCGGACGGCCCTGCTGCTCGCTGCCGGCAGTACGGACGTCGAGCTCGACCTCACCACCGGCCGGCGCAGCCGGCGCGGGGAGGGCGCGCTCGCCGCCCTGCGGCACGAAGTCCCTGCGGCCGAGGCGGTACACGTCGTCAACAACAACGCCGCCGCGCTGCTGCTCTGCGCCCTGGCGCTCGCCGCCGGGCGCGAGATCGTCGTCAGCCGCGGCGAGCTCGTCGAGATCGGCGACGGGTTCCGCATCCCGGACCTCTTGACCCACGCGGGCGCCCGCCTGCGCGAGGTCGGGACGACCAACCGGACCGCGCTGGCCGACTACGCCGCCGCGGTCGGCCCCGACACCGCGTTCGTCCTGAAGGTGCACCCGTCCAACTTCGTCGTACGAGGGTTCACCGCCGACGTCGCTGTCGGCGACCTGTCGTCGCTCGGCGTCCCCGTGGTGGTCGACGTCGGCTCCGGGCTGCTGACCCGTCATCGGCTGCTGCCGGACGAGCCCGACGTCACGAGCACGCTGGAAGCGGGCGCCGACCTCGTCACGGCCAGCGGCGACAAGTTGCTCGGCGGACCGCAGGCCGGCCTGCTCTTCGGTCGCGCCGACCTGGTCGAGCACCTCCGCCGGCACCCTGCGGCGCGGGCGCTGCGCGTGGACAAGCTGACCCTGGCCGCGCTGGAGGCCACACTGCGAGGCCCGGAGCCACCGGTACGGGCCGCCCTCGAAGCCGACCTCGCCGACCTCGAACGCCGTGCGCTGGCCGTCGCGCGGGCCGCGGTCGCCGCCGGTCTCGACGCCCGCGTCGTCGGGTCCAGCGCGGCCGTCGGCGGGGGCGGAGCGCCCGGAGTCGTCCTGCCCAGCGTGGCGGTGAGCCTGCCCGCGGAAGCCGCGGCGCCGCTGCGGCTCGGGCGGCCGGCGGTCGTCGGGCGGCTGGACCGCGGCCGGTGCCTCGTGGACCTTCGTACCGTTCTCGCCGAGCAGGACGAGGACCTCACCCGCGCCGTCGTCGCCCTCGCCGGCGCCCGAAGCGACCGCTGACCATGCACGTCCTCGCCACCGCCGGCCATGTCGACCACGGCAAGTCGACGCTGCTGCGGGCGCTCACCGGCATGGAGCCCGACCGGCTGGCGGAGGAGCGGCGGCGCGGGCTGTCGATCGACCTGGGGTTCGTCTGGACCGACATCGACGGTGACCAGGTCGCGTTCGTCGACGTCCCGGGGCACGAGCGGTTCGTCACCACCATGCTCGCCGGCGTCGGGCCCGTACCCGCCGTGCTGTTCGTCGTCGCCGCGGACGGTGGCTGGATGCCGCAGTCCGCCGAGCACCTCGCCGCGCTGGACGCCCTGGATGTCCGGCACGGCGTGCTGGCCGTGACCCGATCCGATCTCGCGGACCCGGGACCAGCACGGGAGCGCGCTCTCGCCGAGATCGCCGCCACCTCGCTCGGTCGCGTGCCGTGCGTCGAGGTGGCCGCCCCGTCCGGGCAAGGGATCGCGGCGCTGCGCCGGGCTCTCGCAACGTTGGTCTCGCGCCTGCCCGCCCCGGACGACTCGGCACCGGTACGCCTGTGGGTCGACCGCTCTTTCTCGGTGTCGGGTGCCGGCACGGTCGTGACCGGCACACTCGCGGCGGGCGTCATCCGCACCGGCGACGCGCTGGTCCTCGAACCGGACAGTCGGCCGGTCCGGGTGCGCGCGCTCCAGTGCGCCGGCCGGCCGCAGAACGAGGTGCGCGGCACGAGCCGGGTTGCGGTGAACCTGCGCGGCGTGGCCGCGCGTGACCTGCGGCGGGGCGCCGCACTCGTCGCGCCCGGCGCGTGGACCGCCACCGCCGAGATCGACGTCCGCCTGCACGCGGAACCCGACGCGGGTCTGCCCGGGCAGGCGGTCCTGCACGTAGGGTCCGCCGCGGTGGCGGCACGGTTGCGCCCGCTCGGTGGCGGAGTCCTGCGGTTGCGGCTCGGCCGCGTCCTGCCCTGGCACGTCGGTGATCGCGGCCTGCTGCGCGAGCCGGGAACGCGCACGCTCGTCGGCGCCGTCACCGCGCTCGACGTCCGCCCACCCGCGCTCACCCGCCGGGGCGCCGCTGCCGACCACGCCCGCCGGTTGGCCGCTACCGCAGCGCTGCCCGGTGCGACGGACGAGATCCGCCGCCGGACCTTCGTCCGCGAGCGGGACCTCGTGGCCGCCGGTCTGCGGCCACCCGGCCGGCCCGTCGCGGGCGGCTGGTACGCCGACCCCGCCGCGGTCACCCGGCTCGCCGGCGATCTGCGGGCGGCCGTCGCCGACTGGATGACCGCCAAGCCGCTGGACGGCGGCCTGCCGGCCGACGTGGCGCGCCGGCGGCTGCACCTGCCGGACGCGGTCCTCGTTGACGTGATCCGTCAGGCGGCCGGACTGACCGCCGCGGACGGCCGGATACTGCCGCCCGCCGCAGACCTGCCGGCCGCACTGCGAGCTGCGGTCGACGCGGTTCTCGCGGACCTGGCCGACGCGCCGTTCTCGGCGCCGGACGCCGAGCGGCTGGCCGGGCTGGGGCTCGGATCCCGCGAGATCGCCGCCGCGGTCCGTGCGGGCAGCCTGCTGCGCGTCGCGGACGGGATCGTGCTCGCGCCGGGCGCGGACCGTCGGGCCGCGGCCACCCTCGCCCGGCTGCCTCAGCCGGTCACCGTCAGTGCGGCGCGGCAGGCGCTGGCGACGACGCGACGCGTCGCTGTACCACTGTTGGAGCTCCTGGACAGTCGACGTCTGACGCGCCGCTTGCCCGACGACCGGCGCGAGGTGCTCGCACCGGTCGAGTGATGCGCGGGCAGGCGCGGAGCTGCCTGCACTTGTGGCTGGCTTTCGTATGCCCTACGATAAATATGTCGGATCACGATACTGTTTCGGATCCGCACGACGTTCTGCTCGCCCGAGACCCCGGCGGCCTCGATCTGCAGGGAGAGACAGGATGACCACACGTATCGGCCGGCCCACGCGGAGCGAGAAGCCCCGGCACCCGATCAGCACTGCTGCCCTTCTTGCCGCGGTCGACCAGCTCGGCCCGCATTGGCCTGCGCGATTTGCCGACCACGAGATCGTGGACGTCAACGAAGCGGTCGACCGTGAGCTGCTCGCCGGCACCCTTGTCGATGCCGTGACGCTGAGCGGAAGCGGCCGCCGGCTCGTCCGGGCGTTCGCGTGCGGGCATGATCTCGTCGACGACTAGATGGGGCTGAAACCGCCTGCGGGAGAGGCACTCTGCCGCATCATGTGTCTCCTGCTGCCTCGCTCGGGATAACCGTCGGGCAAATATCTCGTGACACGAGCGATGTGGAAAGGGTCCGCGGGTAGCGGCTCCTGGCAAGAGAGTTCCGATCCACGAGAAGGGGAGGGAGTCATGAAGGCCGTCGTCTACAAGGAGCCGAACAAGGTGGAGGTCGAGGAGGTGGACGATCCGAAGATCGAAGATCCCACGGACGTGATCGTCGAGATCACGACGACTGCCATCTGTGGCTCGGACCTGCACATGTACGAGGGGCGGACCGACGTCGAGGCCGGCACCGTCTTCGGGCACGAGAACATGGGCACGGTGGTCGAAGTCGGTCCGGGCGTGGCCAGCATCGAGAAGGGCGATCGCGTCTCGCTGCCGTTCAACATCGCCTGCGGGTTCTGCAAGAACTGCCTCGCCGGCTTCACCGGGTTCTGCCTGACCGTGAACCCGGGGTTCGGCGGTGGCGCGTACGGCTACGCGTCGATGGGCCCCTACCGCGGCGGGCAGGCCGAATTTCTCCGAGTGCCGTTCGCGGACTTCAACTGCCTGCAGCTGCCCAAGGGCGACGAGCACGAGAACGACTTCGCGATGCTGGCGGACATCTTCCCGACCGGCTACCACGCGACCGCGCTGGCGCAGGTCGGGCCGGGCGAGTCGGTCACCGTCATGGGTGCAGGCCCGGTCGGCCTGATGGCCGCGTACTCGGCGCTGATCAAGGGTGCTGCGCAGGTGTTCGTGGTCGATCGCGTCGAGAGCCGGCTGAAGTTGGCGGAGAGGATCGGCGCCATTCCGATCGATCTCGGAGACGGCGACGTGGGCGACCAGATTCGCGACCGCACCGATGGCAACGGCAGCGACAAGGGCATCGACGCGGTTGGTTTCCAGGCCACCGTCGAGGGCGGCGAAGAGCAGCCGGCGGTCGTCCTGAACACGCTCGTCGACGCAGTGCGCGCGACGGGAATGCTCGGCGTGGTGGGCCTGTACGTGCCCAGCGACCCCGGTGCGGACAGCGAGGAGGCCGGGCGCGGCGAGCTGTTGTTCCGGGTTGGCAAGTTCTTCGAGAAGGGCCTGCGCATGGGTACGGGGCAGGCCAACGTGAAGGCCTACAACCAGCAGCTGCGGGACCTGATCATTCAGGGTCGGGCGGAGCCGAGCTTCGTCGTCTCCAAGGAGCTGCCGCTGGACGACGCCCCGGATGCGTACGCGCGCTTCGACAAGCGTGAGGAGGGCTACTCCAAGGTCGTGCTGCACCCGAAGCAGGCGGCATGACGTCCCCGGCACGGGTCCGCAGCAGCAAGCCGGCGGCCCTGTTCGGTGCCTACGTCGCGGAGCTGGTCGGGACGTTCATGTTCGTCTTCGCGGGGACGGCGACGGTGCTGGCGGTCAAGAACCTGGCCCACAGCACCTCACCGACCTTCACCGCGGTCGACGACATCGCGATCTCACTCGCGTTCGGTCTCGCGTTGCTGGCGGCGGTCTACCTGGTCGCCACGGTGTCCGGGGCGCATCTCAACCCGGCGGTGACGATCGGTCTCGCGGTGAACGGCGAGTTCCCCTGGCGGGAGGTCGTCCCGTACCTCGTGTTCCAGTTCGGTGGCGGCCTGTGCGCGGCCCTGATGGACTGGTTCATGTTCGGCGACGCGCTGCGCAAGGGGCTGATCCTCGGGACGACGCATCCGGGCACCGGCGTGCCCTGGTGGCGAGCGACCCTGACCGAGTTCGTGATCACCGCGATCCTCATGCTGGTGATCATGTCTACGGCCGTGTACAAGCGGGCGCCGGGCGGGGGTGCCACGTCGGGCCTCGCGATCGGCCTGTGGGTGACGGCGGCGATCTTCCTGGCCCTGCCGATCTCCGGTGGGTCGCTGAACCCGGCGCGCACCATCGGCCCGGACATCGTCGCCTGGCGGTTCCCCGACTGGTGGGTCTACTTCCTCGGCCCGATCGTGGGCGCGGTCTTCGGAGCGGGCCTCTGGAAGTTCGTCCTGGCGAAGGGCCGTGAGGAGGCCGTCGAGAACGTGGGCACCGGTGGCGACCCCGCACAGGTCGAGCAGCGCGAGGCTGCTTGAGCAGGCGTCATCCCGGTCGCCGGCGGCTGACGGATTCATGCGTGGGTAGGCAGCGCGCGTGAGCGACACGTTGCCGCCGGCGGGCCGGGTGAGCCCGATGCTGGCCCTGCTCGCCCCGTCGGTGCCGGAGGGGGACGACTACGCCTACGAGATGAAGTGGGATGGCGTGCGGGCCGTCGCCCGGGTCGACGGGGCGTCGTGCGTGCTGACCTCGCGCAACGCCAAGGACATGACGGTGTCGTACCCGGAGCTGGTCGCCGCCGCGCCGCGCGACCGGCTCCTCCTCGACGGCGAGATCGTCGCCTTCGACGCGCAGGGGGCACCGAGCTTCCGCCTGCTCCAGCGTCGGATGCACGTGTCGCGGGCCACGGAGGCCGAGGGGCTCGCGTCGGTCACGCCCGTGTCGTACCTCGTGTTCGACGTGCTGTACGCCGACGGCCGGTCACTTCTTCGCCTTCCCTACGTCCGGCGGCGGGAACGCCTGGAGGCATTGACCCTTCAGGCACCATGGCAGGTGCCGCCGGTCTTCGGTGGGGACGGCGCGGCGGCGGTGGCGGCCAGCAGAGAGCACGGGCTGGAGGGCGTGGTGTGCAAGCGGCTCGCGTCCGCCTACCAGCCGGGAGGGCGTACTCGCGACTGGCTGAAGGTGAAGAACGTCCGCACACAGGAGGTCGTCGTCGGGGGATGGAAGCCGGGGGCGGGGCGGCGCGCAGGGACGGTGGGGAGCCTGCTGCTCGGCATCCCGGCCGGCGAGGGCCTGGCGTACGTCGGCAAGGTCGGGACGGGGTTCACCGATGCGGAGCTCGCGTCGCTGGCCGAGCGGCTGAGCCGGATCGAGCGGGCGCGCTCGCCGTTCGGCGTGATTCCCCGTGCGGACGCTCGGGACGCCCATTGGGTACGCCCGTCGGTGGTCGGCGAGGTGGCCTTCGCCGAGTGGACCGGCGACGGCCGCCTCAGGCACCCCGCCTGGCGTGGTCTGCGCCCCGACAAGGCTGTCGCCGAGGTGGTGCGGGAGTCGCCGTGAGCGCGGTTGCGCGCCGCGGCGGGAGCCGCGCCGTGACGCCAGCCGCACCAGGCATTTCCTCGTGAGGTGCATGACGGCCGGTCTCGTGGGCAGGCTTGCAGGCGGGTCTCTGCCAAGCCCGTTCGCCCCCGGGCAGACCACGACATCGAGAGGCGAGCCTCTGCATGAGTCTGCGTGACACGATCACGTTCGCTGCCGTCTGCGCCGTCGCCGTTCTGGCCGGCTGGCTCACCGGCTTGGTTCTGCGGCTCCTGGCCCGCCGCCGCCGCTTCCTGTGCACCGCCGCGGCGCGCTGCCGCTGGCCGTGGACCATCACCCTGCTGGCGAGCGCGGCCCTCGGGGCCAGTCCGGTGCTGCGCGTCCACGGCCATGCCGGCTCGTCGCTGCGGCACTTGTTGGTCGTCCTGGTCATCATCTCGGTCACCTGGCTGTGCATTCGGATCGTCAAGGTCGTCGAGGACGCGCTGCTGTCCCGGCTCCGGCTGGACGTGGCGAACAACCGCAAGGTTCGCAAGCTGCGGACTCAGGTCACCGTGCTCCGCCGGGTGATCGTGGCGGCGCTGATCGTTCTCGGACTCGCCGCGGTGCTGATGACGTTCGCCAAGATGCGGGCGCTGGGCACGTCGCTGCTCGCGTCCGCCGGGGTCGCCGGCATCATCGGCGGCCTGGCCGCCCAGTCGGTCCTCGGCAACGTGTTCGCCGGCCTCCAGCTCGCGTTCAACGACGCCCTGCGCGTCGACGACGTGCTGGTGGTGCAGGACGAGTGGGGACGCGTCGAGGAGCTGACGCTGACGTACGTCGTCCTGCATCTGTGGGACGAGCGGCGCCTGGTGCTGCCCACCACGTACTTCACGACCAAGCCGTTCCAGAACTGGACGCGGAGCAGCGCCCGCAACCTGGGAAGCGTCTACCTGTATCTCGACTACTCCGCGCCGATCGAGACGTTGCGTGCGGAAGCCGGCAAGATCGTGGCCGAGTCCGAGTACTGGGATCGGCAGGCCTGGGTGCTCCAGGTCACGGACGCGACCGAGCAGACTCTTCAGGTACGGGTGCTGGCCAGCGCGTCGGACTCCGGCCGCGCGTTCAACCTCCGCTGCGAGATCCGCGAGAAGCTGATCGCGTTCGTGAACGAGAGCTGCCCGGATGCATTGCCACGCACGCGCATCAGCACCCCGCACCATGTCACCCCTGTGGTCGAGCTCGACCGGATGCTCGCGGATACCGCAAGCCGCTGACGCTTCGCCTCTCGGGGGACCTAAGTCCCTGCATGGGGGGACCTGTGGCCGCTTCGTCGGGACGCACGGCCCTGTCCCCGGGACCGGGGGCCGAGCAACGTGGGTGGTGCACCAGTGACCATCTGAAGGGAGCGTCCGATGAGGCGCCGTACGTTCGACCTGCTCATGACTCTCGGCGGCCTGGTCGTCGCCGTCGTCCTGTTCGTCGGCAGCGGGCTGCTGTTCTGGGCCCACCAGTTCGCCGACTCCAATGTGTCCAGTCAGCTCGCGCAGCAACAGATCTTCTTCCCGGCCAAGGGCAGCCCCGCGTTGACCACGAACCCGGAGATTGCGAAGAACCTGACCAAGTACGCCGGCCAGCGGCTCACGACCGGTGCGCAGGCCGCGGACTACGCGAACCACTTCATCGCAGTCCACCTGCGGGAGGTGGCCGGTGGCCAGACCTACAGCCAGGTCAGCAACGAGGTCCAGGCGCTGAAGGCCACGGACCCGACCAGCCCCCGGCTCGCGGCCTTGAACGGCCAGGAGCAGACCCTGTTCCAGGGTGAGACGTTGCGCGGGCTGCTGCTGAACGCCTACGGGTACGCGGTCTTCGGCGAGATCGCGTGGGTGGCCGCGTGGGTCACGCTCGGCGGCGGGATCGTGCTGCTGTTCGGAGTGGCCCTCGGCGTGCGGCACTTCCGCAGGACGCCGGCCGGCGAGGAGCTGTTCGCCCGGATCGAGCCGGTGCCGCAGCAGGCCTGAGGAACAGAGAGCCCCGGTGACGCCGACGAGGCGTCGCCGGGGCATTCTGCGTGGTGGCCGCCTCAGGCGGCGAGCTGCTCGACGTCCGGTGCCGCGGCCAGGGCATCCGCGGCCTGGAGCGCCGGCGCGGGGTCACGCGGCCGGAGCAGGACCAGCGCGAGGACGATCCCGGTGGCGATCGTCGCGGCTCCGGCTACGAACGCCAGGTGGTAGCCACCAATGAGCGCAGAGGTGAGCGCGTGGTGGTCGGCCGCCAGCACCCGGGTGTGATTGGCCGCAACGGTGTTCAGGACGGCCAGTCCCAGGGCGCCGCTGATCTGCATGACGACGTTGGTGATCCCGGACGCCAGCCCGGCGTCCTCGGCCGGGACGTGGTCCATCGCGAGAGTCAGCAGGGGCATGAACGCCGTACCGATGCCGAGCCCGATCGCGAAACAGGCGACGAAGACCGTCGGGAAGAATGCCGTGTCCGGGCCGACGGTGGAGAAGACCAGGAGTCCGACGACCGCGCTGGCCATGCCGGCGAGCAGCACGGGGCGTGGGCCGAAGCGAGCGACGAGGCGTGCGGTGATGCCGCGGGACAGCACGGCGACGGTGAGGGTCCAGGGCAGGAAGGCGGCCCCGGTCTGTAGGGCGCTGTAGTGGCGGATGTGCTCGAGGTACAGCGTGCCGAGGAAGAACGTCGAGTACATGCCCATCGCCAGGAATCCGCGGACCACGCTGGCGCTGACCAGGCCGGGGAGTCGGAGCACCCGAGGCGGCATGATCGGGGCCGTCCGCCGTCCCTGGAGTACGAGGAAGGCCGCCATGAGCGCCGCGGCGACCGCGCCGGTGCCCAGGACCGGCAGGGAGACCCAGCCGTGGTCGGAGGCACTGACGATCGCGTAGATGCCGCTCATCAGGGACGCCGTGACCAATGCCGAACCAGTCCAGTCGACTCCCTGCCCGAGGCCGGCGCCGTGGTCGGCGGGGACCAGCACCTGGCCCAGGATGAGGGTGGCGGCGCCGATGGGCACGTTCACGAAGAACACCCAGTGCCAGTCGAGTGCCTGGGTGAGCAGGCCGCCCGCGAGCAGGCCGAGCGAACCGCCCGCGACCGACACGAAGACGTACGCGCTCATGGCTGACGCGCGTTCGGCGGCGGCGGGGAACTCGGTGACGATGATGGCGAGGATCACCGAGGCCTGTGCGGCGGCGCCGATGCCTTGGACGAAGCGTGCTGCGACGAGGACTCCCTGGTCGGGAGCCAGGCCGCAGAGCAGGGAGGCGACCGTGAAGGTGACGACGCCGGCCTGGAACACGCGCTTGCGGCCGAGAAGGTCGCCGAGGCGGCCGGCGAGCAGCAAGAGGGCGCCGAACGTCACGAGGAAGGCGTTGACGACCCAGGTGAGGTTGGCCTGGCTGAAGTGCAGGTCGCGCTGGATGGACGGCAGCGCCACGTTCACGATGGTGGTGTCGAGCACGATCATCAGCTGCGCCAGGCAGACGACGGCGAGCGTCGCCCAGCGCCGGCGGTCAGGGGACAGAGTGGTGGTGGAGAGGAGAGTCACGAGGGGGTCCCAACTTGTCGAGCACGTGCAGGGTGGTTAAAGTGGAGGAGACCTCCGTAATAACTGGAGGGTTCCTCCGGAACAATACGGAGGGGTCCTCCGGTTGTCAAGGACAATCATGACGACGACCGAGAGCCGCGAGGACGTACTGCTTCCGCGCCCCAAGCGCGCGGACGCGCGTCGCAACTACGACAAGGTCCTGGCCGCGGCCCGGGATGCGTTCGCCGAGGGCGGCGAGTCGACCGCCCTGGAAGAGATCGCCCGCCGAGCGGGGGTCGGCATCGGGACCCTGTATCGCAACTTCCCGAACCGGCAGGCGCTGGTGGAGGCCCTGTACGTCCACGAGGTCGAGGAGGTCTGCCGGTCGGCCGAGTCGCACGACGGCGACGACCCGTGGCAGGCGCTCAACGACTGGGTGCAGGAGCTGATCGCGTACATCGCGACGAAGCGGGTGCTGGCCGCCGAGCTGCAGAACTTCCTGGCCCCGGACGCGGAGCTGTTCCAGTCGTGCCGCGCCGTGCTGTTCGCCGCCGGCGAACCGTTGCTCCAGCGCGCGCAGGAGGCCGGAGTCGTCCGCGACGACATCGCGTTCCCGGATGTCATGCACATGCTGATCGGGATCGCCAAGATCCCGTCCGACCGGCCCGGACAGACCGAGCACATCCTGCGCATCGCTCTCGACGGCCTGCGCTACCAGCCCTCGGATCTGCCGCCGCAGGGCCGGACGCGCACCTCGCCCGCCCGCGCGCGCCGCCGCGGCTGAGGCGGCCCACCGCCGTAGGTCACGCTGCTTGGGCGTGATCCTCTTCGAGGTTCTCGCCGGTGACCTGGCGCTCGATCTGCTCCAGCGAGCGGTTCCGCGTCTCGGGGACCGTCGTGACGAAGAAGATGCTCGCGAGGACACCGAAGCCCGCGTACATCCAGAACGCGCCCGCCTTGCCGATCGTGTCGGTCAGGTGCAGGAAGTAGTACGAGACCAGGAAGTTGAACACCCAGTTGAACATCGTCGCGACCGCCATCGCCTTGGCCCGGGAGCGCAACGGGTAGACCTCGGCGATCATCACCCAGAACACCGGGCCCAAGCCGATCTCGAAGAACGCGAGGTAGGCCAGGAGGGCGGCGAGCGCGAGGTCGGCGTTGGCGTGCTGGAAGGCCATGCTCTGGTCGAAGTAGATGCCGAGCACGATCAGCGTGAGTGTGCATCCGACGCCGCTGATCACGAGCAGCGGCTTGCGGCCGACCTTGTCGATCAGCAGGACGGCCACACCGGCGAAGAAGAAGTTGACGACGCCGATGAACACCGTCTCCGACACGGACGTGCTGAGGCTCAGGCCGGTGAAATGCAGGATCGTCGTCCCGAAGTAGATGACCGTGTTGATCCCGAGAAGCTGCTGGAAGGTGGCGAGCCCGATGCCGACGATGAGCAGCTTCCGCATCCGCGGGCTGGCGAGCTGGCGCAGGCGAAACGCACTCTGGGATCGTGCGACCTTCTGAATCTCCTGGAGGGCTGCTTTCGGGTCGACGTCGGGGTGCGTGCGTCGGAGCACCCGAGTGGCTTCGTCGATGCGCCCGCGCTGGACCAGCCATCGCGGCGTGTGGGGGACGAAGATCATGGCGATGGTTAGCGCGACACCCGGGATCGCTTCGACCCCGAGCATCCATCGCCAGTTGTTGCTCAGGTCGACGAGGGCGAAGTCCAGGACGTACGCGATGAGAATTCCGAAGGTGATGCCGGCGAACTGGTTGAGCGCGGTCATGCCGCCGCGCAGCTCACGGGGGGAGTGCTCGGCGATGTACATGGGCGCGACGAAAGAGGCGGTGCCCACGGCCAGGCCGAGCACGGCGCGGGCCGCGATCAGCGAGCCGATGTCGGGCGAGAGGGCGGACCACAGCCCGGCGAGGGTGAAGACGCAGCCGGCGGCGAACTTCGTCCACTTGCGGCTCAGCAGGTCCGCGAGCTTTCCCGACAGCGCCGCACCCACGACGGCGCCGAGGAGCAGGGAGCCGACGACCCAGGACTGGCCGAACGAGCCGAGATGAAAGTCTTTGGACAAGTACGGAAGAGCGCCGCTGATGATGCCGGTGTCGAAGCCGAACAGGAACCCGCCGAGCGTCGCCAGCAGGGCGATGCCGGTGACGAACCGGTTGTCGCTCCGGACGATCTGCACCACGAACTTCGGAACGACCCGGCCGGCCGCCGTTGCTGCCATCGCGACCTCCCTCGGTCCGCGCCAGGGAATGCGGCACCCCTGTCACTGTTACCGGGGATTGGATCGGTAAACGACCTATCGGTGCTGCCGCGAACGGGTGTCAGGCCGCGCCGGGTGAGCGGCGTGCGGGTCGCGCGGAGGCCGGTTTGGAGACCTCGGGCAGCAGGTGCTCGACCATCAGTGGCAGTGCGCCCACCAGCAGGACACGGGCCTGGGCTCGCGACAGGCGCTTGCGCTGCAACCATTCGCGGGTGACCTCTTCGGCGAAGCTGCCGAACGCCCGTACCAGTGGTCGTACTTCCGGCGACCGGGACTCGGTGACGCCGAGGGCCTCGATGACCTGGGTGGCGGTCAGCTCCCGGGTCTCGTTGAGGATCTCGTCCATCGCGGCGTCGTGCCCGGTCTCGCCGGCGCTGATCGCAACCAGCCACGCCTCCCAGTTCCTCTCGATGAGGCGCATCCAGGTGTCGACGCCCTCCTCCCAGGTGCGACCCCCTGCGCCACGTGTCGCCGGCTCGCCGAGGGCCGCGACGACGTCCCTGATCGGGTTTCCGACGAGGTTGCGGACGGCTTCGAGATACAGGGCTCGCTTGGTCCCGAAGTAGTGGTGCAGCAGGCCGCGCGTCACGCCGGCTGCTTCGGCGAGCTCGGTCGTCGACACCGCGCCGTACGGTCGTTCGGAGAACAGCCGGCGGGCCACCGCCAGGATCTGGCCGCGCCGTTCGTCGTAGTCGAGCCGCGTGCGTCCGCGAGGCGCTTCGGCACTGGCCACAGACGTCCCTCCTGATCGGCGCTCGCGCCGACCGTATGCCGGGGATTCGCCCGGATCGATCACCGCTGCGCGAGGATGTCTCCCGTACATGCTGCGGATGACCGTGGGGGCCGGCTGACAGGATGAGCGGCGATGCGTGCGGTCGAGATCGCGTTCCTGGCCGGCTGGGTGGCCTTCTGGCTGTACTGGCTGGTCGCCGCCCTCTCGGCGAAGCGCGGCCGCATCGCCTGGGGCCGCGTGGTGGGGCCGCGACTGGTCATCGTGGCCCTCGTGATCTTCGTCGCTCATCAGCGCGCATTTCGGCACCACGGCATCGAGACCGGGCCGTGGCGCGCTGGGTTCGGGCTGGCGCTGTTCGTCCTGGGGCTGGCCTGGGCCATCTGGGCGCGGGTGCACATGGGGCGCAACTGGGGCTCGCCCATGACGCGGAAGGACGAGCCGGAACTGGTCACGAGTGGGCCGTACCGCTGGGTCCGGCACCCGATCTACTCCGGCATCCTCGCGGCCGGGGGCGGCACCGCGATCGGGCTCGACTGGCGGTGGCTGATCATCGTGGTGGCTGTCGGTGCGTACTTCATCTACAGCGCGAGAGTGGAGGAGCGCATCCTGACGGAGCAGCTTCCGGATGCCTATCCGCGCTACCGGCGACGTACGAAGATGATCGTGCCGTTCGCCTTCTGACCGCGTACATCTGTCACGTGGGGCAATGAGCCGTCCGTGGGCTCGATCTCCCACTGGTTGAAGGAGATGCTGTCGATCCCGTCGCGCAATGGCAGGCAGTCCTGGATGGCTGTGTCACGGGGTGACGAGAGCGTCGGTGAGGGCGTCGATACCGGCGAGACTGTGGGCTAGGTCGGCATCGAGCTCGTAGCGAGCGGCGAGTGCATGGGGGCTGAGGTACGTGACCTTCGTGTCGTCGCCGTCGGCCCAGATCAGGACCTTCAGCGGCAAGTCGAGCGCAGCCAGCGGCGCGGCCGCCATCACTGCCGTACCTGCGACCGGGTTGCCGAAGACGACGAGCGTGGTCGGGCGAAGCTGGAGCCCCGCCGCTCGAGCCTCGGCGGCCTGGTCAACGACCAGGAACACCTTCATGGCCCGGGCGGTGATGAGCTCGACGAGGCGGGAAACCGTTTCGTCGAACGGGTGCGGACTGTCCTTGGTCGTCATGGTCGTCGAGTCGTCGGCGAACGTCATGGTTGTCTCTCCGCGGTCTCGGCGCAGGTTGCCGCTGACCCGGCGCCGGGACGGCTCTCAGGTGAGCCGTGCAAGCTGGAGTTCGTCACGTACGGGCCTTGCGACAGTACGACGCATCATGGCGCACGGTTCCCCAGGTAGCCGACCTGTTCGGCATCGGCCGCACGATGGCGACCCACGCCGACGGCGATGAGCACTACAGCGGTGATCATGTTGGTGTCGAGGCCGATCCATTCGTCACCATGCGGCGCGGCAGCTATCACGAAACGTCACCGGATGGGCTTCGGCCCCGATACTCGACTGCGACCGTTAGCACAGAGAAATGGGCAGGTCAC
>DASVGV010000052.1:0-2568 GCA_036379355.1 Mycobacteriales bacterium
CGCGCGAGGTCGTACGCCACGGCCGCGCCCTTGGACACTCCGGCCGGTACGAGGTGGTAGACGTGCAGCGGCCCGTCGAACACCAGCTCCGGCGCCCGGTTTCGGGGCAGGACGCCGTTGTCCCGTAGCTCGAGGTGCGGAAAGCCGTTGTCCGACAGCCACTTCTGCGCGTCGTCGACGCTGACCGAACCCCGGAGCATGACGTCGACGGCATGGCCGATGTGCCAGGGTGCGTGGTACTCCAGTCGCGCGGGGAAGGCCGCGATGAGGCGGCTCACCAGCTCGGTGGGGGCCGGCGGTCCTGCGGTCGGGAGGTGCTCGACCTCGCGGCCGACGTCGTGGGCCACGATCGCGCCGAGCTCCGCGATGAACCCGTCCGCCCCGAAGATCAGCGCGGCCTCCTGGAGCTGCGCCTGCGAGCGTCCGCTCACCAGGACGAGCGTGCCACCGGTGCCGAGGAAGTCGGCGAGAGCGCGCGCCGGCTCGACGGTCACGGACCGGTCGGCAGCGCGGAAGAAGCAGCCCCGCGGCCCGACCATCGTCCCGTCGAGGTCGCTGTAGACGATCACCCCGCCAGCATCCCGTACCGACGCAGAAGCCCTGGACACGACCGGTACGTGACGCGACACGCCGACTTCCGCGTCGGGTACGAGCGGATGGAGGGGCGGCCCCACGCCCCTCGTTGCAGTACTACGAGGCGCGGGCTCGCCGCGCGGCGTACTCGGGCACGTCCCGCATCGCCGGACGCGTTTCCGCGGAGACGGGTCGGTCCGCCGCCGCGTACGCACCGCCGGCCCGGACGAACTGCGTGAGCGTGCCCCCGTGCAGCGCGACGTCACGGCGCGCCAGCAGCTCGGCGACGACCGCGGCGGACATCCGCCCGAGCTCGGCGGTGGAGCGGTTGCGATGCCGCCGCGATCCCAGGTCGACCTGGGCGAGACCGTCCAGCCCGACCACCTCGTACGCGCCGAGCAGCAGGCCGATCTCGACCGCGTACCCGCCGGCGTACGGGAGTGACTCGAGCAGCGAGCGCCGAGCCGCGCACTCGCCCGCCAGCGGCTGGACGACCCCCGCGAGCGCCGGCACCAAGAGGTCCAGCAACGGCCGCGCGGCCAGCTCGGTCACCCGGCCCCCGCCGGTGGGTGACGCCCCGAGCGGCCGGTCGTAGCACGCCTTCACGAACGACACGTCGGGGTCTGCGAGCAGGGGCCAGAGCAGGCCGGCCACCCAGGACGGCGACGGGTCGAGGACGTCGGCGTCGAGATAGACCACGAGGTCACCGTCGGTCGCGTCGAGCGCCTTCCACATCGACTCGCCCTTGCCCGGCCGGACGCCGTGCGCCGGGAGCAGGCCTGCCATGGCGACGACCCGGGCGCCCGCGGCGCGGGCCACATCCGCCGTGCCGTCCCGCGACCCCCCGTCGACGACGAGCACCTCGTCGACCAGCCCGGCCCGGACCAGAGGCTGCGCGGCGGAGACGACCGTCCCGACCGTCGGCTCCTCGTCCAGCGCGGGGATCACCACGCTGGCCGTTCGTCCCGCCGCGAGCGCCAGGAGGTCGGGTACGGGCGGCGCGTCGGCTGCGCGCCAGGTACGTCGCGCAAACCACCGTGCGGCGTCCGGACGCATGCGCCGTAGACTCTCACGCGTCATCACCGCGGCGAGCCCCGTGCGACGCACGAGCACGCCGTACTCATCCAGAGGGGCAGAGGGAACCGGCCCGGCGAAGCCCCGGCAACCCGCGTGCAGCCCTGCACGCTCGGTGCCAACTCCGGCCCGCACCACCCGGTGCGGGGCAGATGAATGGGGAACGCGTTGACCTCTGTCCTGGACGCACCCGCGGCGACCGCGAACCCGGCCGTCGCCCTCGAGTGCAAGAACTGCCACGCGCGGCAGCCGCTCGCGCCCACCCACGTGTGCCCGGAGTGCTGGGCGCCGCTCGAGATCGCCTACGACGACGAGCTCCTGAAGGCCTGGACCCGCGCCGATGTCGAAGCCGGCCCGCAGACGCTGTGGCGGTACGCCGGGTGGCTGCCGGCCGGACACGACCCCGCCACCCGGGTGGACATCGGCACCGGCCTCAGCCGGTTGGTGAAGGCCGACACCCTTGCCGCCGAGCTCGGCATGAAGTCCCTCTGGGTCAAGGACGAGAGCGGCAACCCGACCCACTCGTTCAAGGACCGGGTCGTCGCCGTTGCGCTGTCCGCCGCCCGCGAGCTCGGCCTGCAGGTGCTGGCCTGTCCCTCCACCGGAAACCTGGCCAACGCCGTCGCCGCGGCTGCCGCCCGGGCCGGCATCCGGTCGGTGGTGCTGGTGCCGAGCAACCTGGAGCGACAGAAGATCCTCGCCTCCGCGGTCTACGACACCACGCTGATCGCGGTCGAGGGCAGCTACGACGACGTCAACAAGCTGGCCAGTGAGATCGCCGGCGAGCAGGAGGGTTGGGCGTTCGTCAACGTCAACGTTCGGCCGTACTATGCCGAGGGCTCCAAGACGCTGGCCTTCGAGATCGCCGAACAGCTCGGCTGGCGGTTGCCCGACCAGATCGTCATCCCGGTCGCCTCCGGA
>DASVGV010000053.1:0-39039 GCA_036379355.1 Mycobacteriales bacterium
CCACCCCGTCGGCCGCAACGGCATGCACCGCTACAACAACCAAGACCACTCCATGCTCACCGCACTACTCACCGTCGAAAACATCCTCGACCACACCCACCACGACGTCTGGGCAGTCAACGTCGAGGAGGACTACCACGAGGCCGGGCCGGCATCGACGGGGCGGCCCCGGTCGTGACCACGATCGTCACCGACAGCGGACCCATCGAGCTGTCGCCCCGGCGTCTCGCCGGCCGCGGTCCGCGTCTGGTCGCGGCGGGCGTGGTCCTCGTCCTCGTCGCCTCGGTCGTCCTGCGGTTCTGGGTCCGCTCGCCGCTGTGGCTCGACGAGTCGCAGAGCGTCGCGATCGCCCGCCTTCCCGTCTTCGGCGGGCACGGGACCACCCTGTGGACCGGCCTGCGGCAGGACGGCTCGCCGCCGCTGTACTACCTGATCCTGCACGGGTGGATGGCGCTGTTCGGCCGCGGCGACATCGCCGTCCGTGCGCTGTCGGGGGTCATGTCGCTGGTGTCGTACCCGTTGCTGTGGCGTCTTGCCCGGCACCTGGGCAGCCGGCGAGCCGCGACCGCCTCGCTCCTGTTCTTCGCGACCTCGCCGTTCGCGGTCCGGTACGCCACCGAGACCCGGATGTACAGCCTGCTGGTGTTGCTGGCGCTGATCGGCGGCCTCGCGCTGCACCGCATCCTGCGTTCCGGTCCGGCCCCCCTGCCGGTCGTGACCCTGGCGCTGATGTCGGGCGCGCTGGCGCTCACGCACTACTGGTCGTTCTACCTGCTGGTCACCGTCGGCGGCGGTCTGCTCGTCGCCGGCCTGCGCGCCAGCGAGCCGGCGCGCAGCCGGTGCCGCTGGGCCCTCGGTGCGGTGCTCGCCGGCGGCGTGCTGTTCATCCCCTGGCTGCCCGGGTTCGCGTACCAGCTGAAGCACACCGGGACTCCGTGGGGCCAGCCGGCGAATCTCGCGGCCGTCGTCCACGCGTTCGGCGAGTGGGCCGGCGGTGACAGCACGGCCGGACGCGCCCTGCTGCTCGTGTTCGGCGCTCTGCTGATCTTCGCGGTGTTCGGCTCGGGGGTCGACGCCCGGCACGTGCTGATCGACCTGCGCGGGCACGAGCCCGGACGCTTCCTGCTCGCGATCACGCTCGGCACGCTGGTGCTCGCGGTCTTCGTCGGGCAGCTCGCCGGCACGGCCTGGGCCGACCGGTACACCGCCACCGCGTTCGTCCCGTTCCTCATCGTCGCGGGGCTCGGTGTACAGGCGCTGGCGGCCCCCAAGGTCGCGACCGGGTTCGTGGCGGTTGCCTGCGTCCTCGGCCTGATCGCGAGCGCACCGGACGTCTACACCGACCGCACCGACGCGGGCCACGTCGCGGCGATGATCAACACCCGTGCCCACCCCGGCGACGTCGTGCTGACGTGCCCGGACCAGCTCGGCCCCGCGCTGTCGCGCCTGGTGCGCGCAGGAGTCCCGGTCCTCGGGGTGCCGACCCTCCAGCCGTCGGCCCGCGTCGACTGGGTCGACTACGCCAAGCGGCAGCAGGCCGCCAGCCCCGCGGCCGTGGCGGCCGCCGCAGTCGCCCGGGCCGGCCCGAACGGGACGATCTTTCTCGCGGTGAACAGCAGCTACCGCACGTACGAGCAGCTGTGCCCGGCGGTGGCCGCGGCGCTCGTGACCCTGCGTCCCGATGCGCACGTGCTCAAGCAGGACACCAACGACGCCTTCGAGCACGCCGGTCTGAACGTGTACCTCCCCGCGAAGGCCGCTGCCGGCGGATGACCGCGACCGCCACCTCGCGCCGGTGGGGGGCGCGGGCCGACGCAGCATCGCGGCCCGGTCTGCTCGCGACGGACGTCCGCGCGGTCGTGCTGTCGTGGTTCGCGGCGCGCGTGGTGGTGGTGGCGACCGGTCACCTCGTCGCGTTCCTGCACCATCACGTGCCGGCCCTGCCCTCGCTGGGCCTGTACGCCTGGGACGGCACCTACTACCGGATCATCGCCGAGCACGGCTACCACGCGCCGGTGCTGTCGCACGACGCCCTGCGGTTCTGGCCGCTCACCCCCATGCTGGCGCGGGCCGTCAGCGTGATCGGCCTCAGCGCCGGTCAGTCGCTCCTCGTCGTCAACAACGCCGCGGCGCTGGTCGCCGCCTTCCTGCTGGTCCGCCTCGCCCGGCGGGAGGGCTGGGGCGACGCCGTGGCCGAGCGGCTGCCCTGGCTGTTCGCCCTGGCGCCCCCGGCCTTCGTGCTCGTCCTGGGCTACAGCGAGGGCGTGGCCATCGCGCTCAGCCTGGCCGCGTTCCTGGCCTACCGCAGCGGGCGGTGGTGGTGGGCCGTGCCGGCCGGCGTCCTGTGCGGGCTGTCCCGGCCGGTGGGGGTCCTGCTGCTGGTCCCGGCCGCCCTCGAGGCAGCGGCGGGATGGCGACGCGCCTCCAGGTCCGGACGCCTCGCGCGTGTCCTGGCGGTGCTCGCCCCGGTCGCCGGCACGCTGCTGTACGTCGGCTACGTCGCGCAGTCGTTCGGGGGCGCGTTCGGGCTGCCCTACCGCGTGCAGAGCGCGTCGAACCTGCACGGCCACGCGGGCAGCCCGATCAGCACCCTCGACCACGCCTTCCGGGGCGCCGCGAACGGGAACCTCAACAGCGCGCTGGACCTGCCGTGGCTGGCGCTGTTCCTGGTGCTGCTGGTGGCGATGACCCGGCTGCTGCCCGCCTCGTACACCGCCTGGAGCGCGGTCACCGTCGTCGCCCTGTTCACCGGCAGCAGTCTCAACTCCGACCAGCGCTACCTGTGGAGCGCGTTCCCGTTCGTCGTCGTCGCCGTGATGCTGCTGGCCCGCCGGGGCCAGCTCTGGTGGGCCGTCCTGTCGCTGTCGACCGCGGCCCTGATCGGCTCCGCGCTGCTGGCCTTCACCCGTTTCGTGGTGCCGTGACCCGCCGTAGAAACGAACTGTCTAGTGTATAATAACGGCGGCGGGCCACGACACCGGGAGGGTAGATGTCGCACACGTCCTCGGCGGTGGTGACCGGGCTGCTGATCCTCGCGACCGCAGTCTGGCTGGGCGGCATCGTGGCGATCTTCGTCGTCGCGCGGGTGGCGAGCCGCACCCTGGAGCCCGCCGCCCGCGTCCGGCTGTTCCGCGGCCTCGGCCGCTCGTACGGCATCGTCGGGAACACCGCCCTCGCCGTCGCCTACGGCTGCGGCGCCTACCTGGTCTACGGCCGGCCGTGGAACGGGCAGCTCACGGCCGCCGCCGTGGTGGCCACCGCCTTGTTCGGGGTGACCGCCGCCGGCATCGTCTCCGCACGGCGGATGAGCCGGCTCCGGCGCCGGCGGGTGGAGCAGCCCGACGACGCCACCCTCGCCGACGCCGTACACCGGGGCGCGGTCACCGCCGGCGTGCTGCGCGGCCTCATCGGCCTGCTCAGCCTCGCCCTGCTGGCCCTCGGCGTCCTGCTCGGCACCTGACGGTCACCGGGCCGCGCCTCGCGTTGACATTCGAACCGCGTTCGGTCACCGTCGAGTGAGTCCCGTCACACGCCGGCCGTTGGAGCGCGCATGACCACCCACGACACCTACACGATCCCGACGTCGCGTGAGCCGTACACCGTGCCCATGGCCGGCAGCTCGCGCTTCTCCTGGGAGTACGACGAAGGTCGCGCCCGGCTGCTGGCGCTGTACCAGAAGGGCAAGGACAAGCAGTGGGACGCCCAGTCGCGCATCGACTGGAGTCTCGAGCTCGACCACGACAACCCGCTCGGTGTCCCGCAGGAGCTGAACGAGCTGCAGGGCTCGAAGACCTGGGAGCGCGTGTCCGCAGACCCGAAGGAGCTGGCCCGCCTGGTCCGCCACCAGGCCGCGTGGCAGATGTCCCAGTTCGTCCACGGCGAGCAGGGCGCGATGATCGTCTCGGCGCGCATCGTCGAGGCGGTGCCCAGCATCGACGCCAAGTTCTACGCCGCGACCCAGACCATGGACGAGGCCCGGCACGTCGAGGTCTACTCCAAGCTGCTCCAGGACAAGATCCAGCTGGCGTACCCGATCACCGACCCGCTGCGCGACCTGCTCGACGAGACGCTGCGCGACTCGCGCTGGGACATGCCCTACCTCGGCATGCAGGTCCTCATCGAGGGGCTTGCGCTCGCCGCGTTCGGGCTGCTGCGCGACCAGACGACCGACCCCCTGGTGAAGTCGCTCACCGCCTACGTCATGCAGGACGAGGCACGGCACGTGGCCTTCGGACGGCTGTCGCTGAAGGATGCCTACCGCGAGCTGTCCCAGAAGGAGCGTGACGAGCGCGAGGAGTTCGTCGTCACCGCCTGCTACCTGATGCGCGACCGGTTCCGCAAGCCGGAGGTGTGGGAGCGGCTCGGCTACGACGTCGACGACTGCCTCGACGCCGTCGACAACTCCGAGATCTCGGTGATGTTCCGCAACCTGCTGTTCACCCGCATCGTGCCCTGCATCAAGGACATCGGCCTGTGGGGCGACAAGGTGCAGAAGGCGTACGCCGACATGGGGGTCCTCGACTACGCCGGCGCCAACCTCGACGGGCTCATGGCCGAGGACGAGGCGACGGCCGAGCAGATCGACGCGGAGAAGCGTGCCCTGGACGCCCGCATCGCCGAGGTCGACCAGACCGTCGCGGTCGGCGCCGCCGGCTGACCCCCGGCGCTAGACGGGCAGCAGCCGCGCGACGAACTCGGTGAGCTGCTCGGCGTTGCGGCACTCGACCATCTCGTCGACGAGGTCCTCGTACGCGCGGGTCGCGCTGTCGCCGGTGCCCCACTGGTGCCGCGGCTCGGGGTTGAGCCAGTACGTGTGCCGTGCCTTGGCGGCGAGATCCTTGAGCGCCTGCCCGCCGGTGGCGCGGTAGTTGTTGCGACCGTCGCCGAGCACCAGCAGGGAGGTCTTGGGGGTGACCGCTTCGGGGTAGCGCTCGGCGAAAACCTCGAACGAGTGGCCGTAGTCCGAGTGCCCGTCGAACCAGACGAGATCTGCCTCGCGGACCACCCGCGCCATGGCGTTACCGAGGTCGAGGCCCGGCGTGAAGAACTTCGTGACCTCGTCGACGGTGTCGATGAACGCGAACGCGCGGACCTTGGAGAACTGCTCGCGCAGTGCGGAAGTCAGCATCAAGGTGAAGTGCGCGAACGAGGACACCGAGCCGGACACGTCGCAGAGCACCACGAGCTCGGGCTTGTGCGGCTTCTTGGGCTTGTGCAGCGTGACCAGGGGCACCCCCCCGGTGCCGAGGGACGCGCGGACCGTCTTGCGGAAGTCCAGCCGGCCCTGCTGCTCGACCTTCTTGCGCGCGGTCAGCCGGGTCGCGAGCCGGCGGGCGAGCGGATAGACGGTGCGGCGCAGGTTCGCCAGGTCGTCCCGGGAGGCGCGCAGGAAGTCCACCTGCTCCGAGAGCGGCTTGACGACGTTCTTGGCGATGGCGTCCGCGCCCCGGTCTTCGGCCAGCCGGCGGCGTACCTCGGACTCGACGGCCTCCTCGAACTGCCGGATGCGCTCGGCGATGGTCTGCCGGGCCACCTTCTCGGCGAAGCCGCCGCGCTCCTGATCGCCGAGCATCTCGGCGAGCAACGCGGCGATCAGCGTGTCGGGGTTGATCTGACGCAGCACCCGGTAGGTGAACCACGACTGCCGGCCGGGCTGCCCGTCGGCGCGGCCGAGCTGGGTCACCGCCATCCGTGCCAGCCGCTCGATCGTCTCGGTGTCCCCGTCGAGCAGAGCCTGCTTGAGCATCTCCCGCAGCATCTGCGGGTCGATCTCCCCGCCCTCGCCGCCGCCGTCGCCGTCCTCGCCGCGCTCGTCCGCCGTGCCGTCCCCGATGCGCGCGGGGAAGAACAGGTCGAAGAGGGTGTCGAAGGTCTTGCGGTGCTGAGGCCGCTTGCACAGCGCGGCGGCCATCGCGGAGCGCAGCGACAGCCGGTCGAGGAGGTCGATGGACAGCAGCGCGCGCGTCGCGTCGACCGTCTCGGCGCTGGAGACGGCCAGTCCCGCGCGGCGCAGGGCCGCCACGAACTCGAGCTCGCGGCCGAGCAGGCCTCCCGCGGCCGCGTTCACCGTGCCCGCTCGCGAACCGTGGGCGCCGTCACGAGAGCTTGAGCTCGTCGACGGCGCGGATCTGGTCGCTGACGTGCTTGAGGACGACGCCGAGCGTGCTCACGACGGCCTCCTCGTCGAGGGTGTCGATCCCGAGCGCCAGCAGCGTGGTCGCCCAGTCGATGGTCTCCGCGATCGACGGCGCCTTCTTCAGCTCCATGGCCCGCAGCGCCCGGACCGTACGGACGACCTGCTCGGCCAGCTGCTCGGGCACCTGGGGCACCCGCGACAGGACGATCGCCTTCTCGCGCTCGGCCGTCGGATAGTCGAGATGCAGGTAGAGGCAGCGGCGCTTGAGGGCCTCGGACAGCTCACGGCTCGCGTTGGACGTCAGCACGACGAACGGCCGGCGGGTGGCCGTGACGGTGCCGAGCTCGGGAATGGTGACCTGAAAGTCCGAGAGCACCTCCAGCAGCAGGCCTTCGACCTCGACGTCGGCCTTGTCGACCTCGTCGACCAGCAGGACGGTCGGCTCCTCGCGACGGATCGCGGACAGGAGCGGCCGCGCCAGCAGGAACTCCTCGCTGAAGATGTCGTCGTGGGTGGCGTCCCACGTGTCGTCGGCGCGCGCAGCCTGGATGCGCAGAAGCTGCTTCTTGTAGTTCCACTCGTACAGGGCCCGGGCCTCGTCCAGACCCTCGTAGCACTGCAGTCGCAGCACGTCGGCCTTGGTCGCGGTGGCGACGGACTTCGACAGCTCGGTCTTGCCGACGCCGGCCGGTCCCTCGACGAGCAGTGGCTTGCCGAGGCGGTCGGCGAGGAACACCGTCGTCGCGATGGCGTCGTCCGCGAGGTAGCCGGCGAGGCCAAGCCGCTCGCGCACGTCGGCTACCGACGCGAACTGCGGTTGGACCAGGGCGACGGGCGGCGTGGGGTCGTTGCCGGTGGCTGTCATGCGAGGGTGTTCTCCCGGTGCGAGCGCGAACAGAACGCAGTTCTACTTCAGCCTACCGCCACCGCACGCAGGCGGTGACCGCGCCGCGGCCCGGCTCAGTCACCTTCGTAGCTGCGCAGGCGCTCGGCCTGACGGGCGGTGCGGCGCCAGAGCATCATCGTCACCCGCTCGTGCACCACCTCGGCGTGCCGGGCGATCCAGACGCAGACGGCGGCAACGGGTAGCTCGACCAACACTGCGGAAGCGATCGCGAGGGCCCGCTGGGCGCGCGCGTGCGCGGTCACCACGTCGAACCAGGCGTCGCACAGCAGCAACGTCGCGGCGGCTGTCGCGGTGAGCGCGATCCACGTGGAGCGCGTCCACGCGCACCACGCCGTCGCGGCCAGCGCCACGAGCTCGAACACGTCGAGCCCGACCCACGCCGCGTCGTAGTGCGCGGCCCGCGCGTGGCTGGGCAGCAGGAACGCCAGCGCGACGATGTACGGAACGAACAGCAACGAGCCGAGGCCGAACAGGACGGCCACCCAGCGCGGCGCCGGCTCGTACCCCGCGCCGTGGCGGTACGGCTGCAGCGCCGGTGGCTCGGTCGGGTCGGGCTGGGCCGCTGCCACCGCTAGTCCCGGACGTGTCCCGAACCGGTCACGACATAGGTCGTCGTGGTCAGCTCCGACAGGCCCATCGGCCCGCGTGCATGCAGCTTCTGCGTGCTGATGCCGATCTCGGCTCCGAAGCCGAACTCCGCGCCGTCCGTGAAGCGGGTGCTGGCGTTGATCATCACGGCGGCGCTGTCGAGGCCGGCGACGAACCGGCGGCTGGCCGCCAGGTCCGCGGTCACGATCGCTTCGGTGTGGCCGCTGCCCCACCGGCGGATGTGGCTCACGGCGTCGTCGAGCGAGTCGACGACGCCCACCGCCAGGTCGAGGCTCAGGTATTCGTCCGACCAGTCGCTGTCGGTCGCCGGCACGACCGAAACGCCTGTGCCACGAGACCTCTCGGTGGTGCGTTCGTCGCCGTGGATGGTTACCCCCGCCGCGGCCAGCGCGCGCAGGACGCGGGGAACGAACTCGTCGGCGACGTCGGCGTGGACCAGCAGGGTCTCGGCCGCGTTGCACACGCTCGGACGCTGCGTCTTCGCGTTGAGCGTGATCGCCTCGGCCATGTCGAGGTCGGCCGCCGCATCGACGTAGACGTGGCAGTTGCCGACGCCGGTCTCGATGACAGGCACCAGGGCGTCGCGCACCGTGCGTTGGATGAGATCGGCGCCGCCGCGGGGGATCGCGACGTCGACCAGCCCGCGCAGTCGCAGCAGCGCCACCACGTCGTCGTGGCTGTCGCCCGGGGCGAGCTGGAGGGCATCCTCGGGCAGACCGGCCTTGACCGCGGCACGGTCCAAGACCTGCACGAGGACGGCGTTGCTGCTGCGCGCGCTGCTGCTGCCGCGGAGCAGGACGGCATTGCCGGACTTCACCGCGAGCCCCGCCGCGTCGACCGTGACGTTGGGCCGGGCCTCGTAGACGATCGCCAGCACGCCCAGCGGGACGCGGATCTGCCGCAGCTCCAGACCGTTGGGCAAGGTCGACCCGCGCACGACCTCACCCAGCGGGTCGGGGAGCCCCGCAATGTCCCGCAAGCCGTCGGCCATCGCGGCGATGCGGGCGTCGGTCAGCGTCAGCCGGTCGATCATCGCGGCAGCCGTACCCGCCTCGTGCGCCCGGCTGACGTCCTCGGCATTGGCCGCGAGGATCTCCGCCGCGTGGTCCACGAGCGCGGCGGCCATCGCCTGCAGCGCACCGTCGCGGACCAGCCGCGGCGTCGGCGCGAGCCGCGCGGCGGCGGCGTTCGCACGGCGGGCCGCGGCGAGCAGCTCCGCGGACGGTTCGGTCATGTCGGCCTCCTCGAGGACTCCAGCGTACGAGAGAAACCTTCGTGTTCCGTGTGCGGCGGCGCGAGCGAATTCGTGCGACGGGGTCAGAGCGGGACGAGATCGTCG
Source organism: Mycobacteriales bacterium (assembly GCA_036379355.1). Classification (GTDB taxonomy): domain Bacteria; phylum Actinomycetota; class Actinomycetes; order Mycobacteriales; family CAJCIY01; genus CAJCIY01. The sequence goes on from DASVGV010000053.1 coordinate 8,992, forward strand.
CGATGCACAACCTCGCGCAGGCCGGTGTCCCGCGTCGTCCGCCCGAGCAGCGCGGGCAGCGCTGCGCTGGCGTACCCGACGATGCCGCGTGCCATCGGCACGGCGTCGGGCCCCACCAGCTCGACGGGGTCCCCCGGTTCGAACGTCCCTTCCACGGCGGTGATCCCGGCCGGCAGGAGCGACGCCCCCTTCTCGAGGACCGCCGCGACGGCGCCGGCGTCGAGCACGAGCCGTCCACGCGGTGCGGAGGCGTGCGCCAGCCAGCGCAGCCGGCTCGCCCCCCGCGGCCCGGTCGCCGGCATGCGCGAGCCGAGGTCCGGGTCGTCGGCGAGCAGCCGGCCCACGTCCGCGGCCGCGCCGATGACCACGGGTACGCCGGACGCGGCAGCGATCCGCGCCGCCTCCAGCTTGCCGGCCATGCCACCGCGCCCGAGACCGGTGCCGCCACCGCGCGTGTCGATGTCCTGACCTGGGTGGATGACCGAGATACGTTGCGCACCAGGCTTTCCCGGGTCATGGTCATAGACGGCGTCGACGTCGGACAGCAGCACCAGCCGGTCGGCGTCGACCAGGTGGGCCACGAGCGCCGCGAGCCGGTCGTTGTCGCCGAAGCGGATCTCGTCGGTGGCCACGGTGTCGTTCTCGTTGACGATCGGTACGACGCCGAGCCGCAGCAGCGTCGTGAGAGTCGTCCGCGCGTTGCGGTAGTGGTCGCGCCGCTGGACGTCGGCCGCGGTGAGCAGCACCTGCCCGACCAGCCGGTCGTAGCCGGCGAAGGCGGCGGCGTAGGCACCGACGAGGGCCAGCTGGCCGACCGCGGCCGCAGCCTGCTGGGTGGCGAGGTCGCGCGGCCGCCGAGGCAGCCCCAGCGGGCTGAGCGCGGCGGCGATCGCGCCGCTCGAGACCAGGACGACCTCGTCCGGAACCGCCGCGATCGCTGCGACGAGCCCCGCGAGCCGCGCCGGGTCCAGGCCGCCCGCGGCGCTGGTCAGCGACGACGAGCCGACCTTCACCACGACCCGGCTCACGGCGCATCACCCGGCGGGGCGCCGCCGTCCCAGGTGCGCGCGAGCTCCTCGTCGGAGAGCCGGTCCCCCCCGGCACTGCGGGCCAGACGCTCGGCGCGGGTGAGCCGCACGCGGTCGTCGAGGCGCATGTCCTCGCCCCGCGGACCGAGGGTCGCGGCGGCGGCTCCGGCGGGCATCGTGGGCTCCCAGTCGAAGGTGACGCCGCCGATGGTCACCTCCGCGCCGGCGGTGGCGCCGGCCGCGGCCAGGGCGTCCTCGACGCCGAGCCGGGCCAGCCGGTCGGCGAGGTAGCCGGTCGCCTCCGGGTTGGTGAAGTCGGTCTGACGGACCCACCGCTCGGGCTTGGTCCCAGTCACGACGTACCCGTCGCCCGCGCGGGCGACCGCGAACTCCGGCGCGCCGACCTGGCGGGGCCGCAGCACGAGCCGGGTGGGCTCGGCGGCGGGCGCCGCGGCCCGCGCCGCCTCCACGAGCTCGGCCATCGCCAGCGACAGCGGTCGCAACCCCTCCCGCGTCGCCGCCGACACCTCGAACACCCGCAGCCCGCGCGCGGCGAGGTCGGGCCGCACGATCTCGGCCAGGTCGCGCGCGTCCGGGACGTCCATCTTGTTGAGCACCACCAGCCGCGGGCGCTGGGTGAGCCCGGCCAGCCCGTCCTTGTACGCGGCCAGCTCCGCCTCGACGGCGTCGAGGTCCGACAACGGATCGCGGCCGGGCTCCGGCGTGGCGCAGTCGACCACGTGCACGATCACGGCGCACCGTTCGACGTGGCGGAGGAACTCCAGCCCGAGACCCTTGCCCTGGGAGGCCCCCGGGATGAGGCCCGGGACGTCCGCGACGGTGAAGACGTACTGCTCGACGCTGACGACGCCGAGGTTCGGCACGAGCGTCGTGAACGGATAGTCGGCGATCTTCGGCTTCGCCGCGGACAGCGCGGCCACCAGCGACGACTTGCCGGCGCTGGGGAAGCCCACGAGGGCCACGTCGGCGACCGTCTTCAGCTCGAGCGTCACGTCGCGCTCCTCGCCGGGTTCGCCGAGCAGCGCGAACCCGGGTGCCCTGCGCCGGGTCGTGGCCAGGGCAGCGTTGCCGAGCCCGCCGCGTCCGCCGCGGGCGACGACGTACCGGGTGCCGGCGCCGACCAAGTCAGCGGCCGGCTGGCCGTCGGCGCCGACCACGACCGTCCCGTTCGGCACCGGCAGCACCACGTCCCGGCCGGCGGCTCCGTGGCGGTTCGAGCCCTGGCCCGGCCGGCCGCCGGTGGCCTTCTGGTGCGGGTGGTGGTGCAGGTCCAGGAGGGTCGTCAGGTTGGGGTCGACCTCGAGGACGACGTCTCCCCCGTCGCCGCCGTTCCCGCCGTCCGGTCCCCCGAGCGGTACGAACTTCTCGCGGCGGATCGACGCGCATCCGTGACCGCCGTCGCCCCCGCGCACGTGCAGCAGCACGCGGTCGACGAACGTCGTCACGACGTACCTCCTGACATGCCACGAGGGCGGAACCCCGGTGGGGCCGCCCTCGCGACAGACGTGTGCGGCCTACTCGGCCGGGACGATGCTCACGGTCTTGCGGCCGCGCTTGCGCCCGAACTCGACGCTTCCGGCGGCCAGCGCGAACAGCGTGTCATCGCCGCCGCGGCCGACGAGGTCGCCCGGGTGGAAGTGGGTGCCGCGCTGGCGCACGAGGATCTCGCCGGACTTCACGACCTGACCGCCGAACCGCTTCACGCCGAGGCGCTGGGCGTTGGAGTCGCGGCCGTTCCGGGAGGAGCTGGCGCCCTTCTTGTGTGCCATGTCAGGCCTTCCCCGCCGTCGTCGCGGTCTCGATGCCGGTGACCTTCACCCGCAGGTAACCCTGCCGGTGACCCTGGCGCTTGCGGTAGCCGGTCTTGTTCTTGTACTTGATGATCCGGATCTTCGGACCCTTGGTCTCGGCCAGGATCTCGGCCGTGACGTTCACGCCCGCGAGGGTGGCGGCATCCGTCGTCACGGTCCCGTCGTCGACCAGGAGGACGGCCGGCAGGGCCACGGTCGCGCCGACGGCGCCGAGGCCACGTTCGACCTCGAGCTCGTCGCCCACGGCGACTTTGTGCTGCTTGCCGCCGGACTTGACGATGGCGTACACGGACCTGCTCCTTCGGACGCTTCGGGGGTCGCGCCGGGCGGACCGGGAGACCCGGGAACGCGCGCAACCAGAAGAGGGTACCCGACTCGCGGCCACGACCCCAAGCCGGTGGGCCTCCGCGCGGCGTGCTCGCCGCGGTGACGGCCGCGTTCGAGGAGACGTTCGCCGGGACGCCCGGTGCGCGAACGCTTCCTCACGCTCGGCGCCGGCCTGCGCCTCAGGGAACGGCTTCGGGCTGCGGTTGCGGTTCCGGCTCTGGCGCCGCCGACACCGGCCCGCCGGTGGACGCCCGCCGACGACGACGCGGCGCCGGCGCGGACGGCTGCTCCGGCTCAGGGACGGCGGCGGCGACCTCGGCGATCAGGTCGTGCGGGGCGTCGTCGGAGTGGCCGTTCGACGTTCCCTCGACACCAGCGTCGGGCGCCTCCTCGGTGCGGCGCGCCGGCGGCCGGGGCACCGGCGGCTTGGGCCGGGCGACGACCGGCGGGATGTGCGCGTGCTGGGCCCGGACCGGAGGCCCGTCCAGGTGGATGATCACGCCGCGGCCCTGGCAGGCCAGGCACGGCTCGGAGTACGCCTCGATCAGTCCCGTACCCACCCGCTTGCGGGTCATCTGCACCAGGCCGAGCGAGGTCACCTCGGCCACCTGGTGACGGGTCCGGTCCCGGCCCAGGCACTCGGTCAGCCGGCGCAGCACGAGGTCGCGGTTGCTCTCGAGCACCATGTCGATGAAGTCGATCACGATGATGCCGCCGACGTCGCGCAGCCGCAGCTGGCGGACGATCTCCTCGGCCGCCTCGAGGTTGTTGCGGGTGACCGTCTCCTCGAGGTTGCCGCCCTTGCCGGTGAACTTGCCGGTGTTCACGTCGACGACCGTCATCGCCTCGGTACGGTCGATGACCAGCGAGCCGCCGCTGGGAAGGTGCACCTTGCGGTCGAGCGCGCGGACCAGCTGCTCGTCGACGCGGTGGACGCTGAACACGTCGGTCTCGTCGGTCCAGCGCGACGCCCGCTCGAGCAGGTCGGGCGCGACCTTGGACACGTACGCCTCGATCGTCTCCCACTCGTCACTGCCCTGGACGACGAGCGAGGCGAAGTCCTCGTTGAACACGTCGCGGACGACCCGGACGACGAGGTCCGGCTCGGCGTGCAGGAGGGCGGGCGCGTGCTTCTCGGCCTTCTTCGCCGCCGCCTGGATGTCCTCCCACTGGGCCTGGAGCCGCTCGACGTCGCGGGTGAGCTCGTCCTCGGACGCGCCCTCCGCGGCGGTACGGATGATCACGCCGGCATCGTCGGGAACGATCTTCTTGAGGATCGCCTTGAGGCGCGTCCGCTCGGTGTCGGGCAGCTTGCGGCTGATGCCGGTCATCGAGCCCTCGGGCACGTAGACGAGGTAGCGACCCGGCAGGGTCACCTGGCTGGTCAGCCGGGCGCCCTTCTGCCCGATCGGGTCCTTCGTGACCTGGACCAGGACGTTCTGGCCGGACTTGAGCGCCTCCTGGATCGAATGCGCCCGGCCGCCCTCGAGACCCGCTGTCTCGTAGTTGACCTCGCCGGCGTACAGCACCGCGTTGCGGCCCTTGCCGATGTCGACGAACGCGGCCTCCATGGACGGCAGCACGTTCTGGACCTTGCCGAGGTAGACGTTCCCGGCGTACGAGGTGGAGCTCGCGCGGGTGACGTAGTGCTCGACGAGGATGCCGTCCTCGAGTACGGCGATCTGGGTGCGCTCCCCCTGGTTGCGGACGATCATGGTGCGTTCGACCGACTCGCGGCGGGCGAGGTACTCCGCCTCGGTCACGATCGGGGCGCGCCGCGACCCGCTGCGGCCGTCGCGGCGCCGCTGGCGCTTGGCCTCCAGGCGCGTCGAGCCGGACACGCCGCGTACGCCGTCGGAGTCGGCCTTCTTGCTGCGCGGCTCGCGGACCCTGGTGACGGTGTTCGGCGGGTCGTCCGGAGCGATCTCGTCGCCGCCCGTACCGCTGCGCCGGCGCCGGCGGCGGCGCCGGCTCGAGCCCGACCCCTCGCCGCTGTCGTCGTCGCCGTCTGCAGACCCGCCCGGTGGGGCGCCCGCGGAGGCATCCGTCGAGGTGCTGCTCTGCTCGGCGCCGTCGCCGGACTCCTCGTCGGAGCCGGACCGCTCTCCGTCGCCGCGACCGCGACCGCGACCGCGGCGGCCGCGCCGCCGGCGCCGCGTCCCGCCCGTACCTTCGCCGTCGTCGCCGCCCGTCTCGCTGGGTCCGCCGTCGACGGATCCGTCGGTGTCGTCGTCCGTGGTCGTCTCGCGGCTGGCGGCGGTGCTGCGCGTCGCCACCACGAGGCTCGGGTCGACGGCCTGGAACGTCGGGGCGACCGGCGCCTTCCGGGCGCGGGTCCGCGAGGAGCGGGCGGGGGCCTGCTCCTCACCGGGCTCAGCGGTCGACGCCTCCTCGCCCGACGCGCCGCTGGACGCGCTCGGAGCCGACTTGCGGGGCGAGCGCTTGCGCGGCGCCGGCGCAGCACCCTCGCGGTCCTCCGCGGCGGATGCCGCGTCGCTCTCGGCGTCGGCCGCGGCGGTCGCCTTGGTGGCCTTACGGGTCCGCTTGGCCGGAGCCGGAGCCGGCTCGACTGCGGACCCGGTCGTGGACCCGGCCGCGGACCCGGCCGCCGGACCTGACGCGGCAGTGCCCGCGGTGGCTGCGGCCTTGCGGGTCCGCTTGGCGGGCGCCTTCTTCGCTGCCCGCGCGGCCTCGACCTCGGCGGGCGGCTCGTCGCTGATCGCCGCCGCGAGCTGCTCGCTCTCGTCTACCGCGTCGGCGCTCGTCGCGGGACGTCGCGCGGCGCGGCGGCGGCGGGGCGGCGGGCTGGCACCGGTCGACGCGGGGCCGTCGGAGGTGCTGTCGCGGGTACTGCTGTGGTCCGTGGAGCTGAGATCGTCGGTGTCCGACACGTACGTGCCTTCCGGCCCCCGGGCGCGATCGGCTTGCCCGCCATCGCGGCCACGCGGGGACGCACTGTCTCGGGCGAGGGAGGCAAGCTGCCCGAGCAGGTGGCCCAGGCGGCCCCCACCTCTCGCGGGGGAAGCTGTCACGCCGGACCGGTCACGGTCTCCGCCGGCCCCGGCTCTCCCGCGGCCCGATCGGGCTCGAGAGGGTCGGACACCGTGACGGACGCCGGACCGGCTGCGCCGTCCTCGCGCACGCCGTGCAGCGGGCCCTGCGCGAGCCTCGTGGCCACCATCGGTGCCTCGAGTTCCAGCGCAGCCACCGCGCGCAGAGCGGCGAGGACGTCATCAGGTCGCACGACCGGCGTCGTGTGCCGTACGACTGCGTGCAGTATCGCACAGGGCTGATCCGCGCCACCGCTTTCCGGCGGCGTGGCGGTGAGCGAGACGACGGCCGCACGGGCGTCGAGCTCGCGGGTGCCATCCTTCGTGCGCCGCGACACCAGCACGTGCGACTCGGCCAGGAACGCGGCCACGCTGTGCTCGGCGTCCGCCTGCTGGACGCCCGGCAGCCGTAGCCGCCAGCTGCTGGCCTCGAGCCGGTCGGCCAGCGCGCCCGGCCCCGCCACGACCGCGTCCAGGATGTCGAGGTCCGGCGGCAGCGAGGCGTCCAGGCGGGCTCGCACGTCGGCCGGGTCGAGCGCCGTTGTGAGCCCGATCTCGACGTACTCCGCCTCGCTCGCGACACCGGTCGGCGAGGCGCCGAGCCAGGAGATCTTCGGGTGCGGGGTGAACCCGGCACTGTGGGCGACCGGCAAGCCCGCCCGCCGGACGGCGCGCTCCAGCAGGCGGGCGACGTCGCGGTGGGAGGTGAAGCGCAGCCGGCCGCGCTTGGCGTACCGCAGCCGGATCCGCTGCACGACCGCCGGCGGGGGCGGTCCCTCCGGCTGCGGACTCCTGCGCGCGGACACGAGGCATTGTCCGTCACCCGAGGCGCGCCTGGCTCGCCGGCCGACCAAGCGCGGTTCCGCCTGCGCGGCTGGGGCATCGTGCTCTCGTGATCGTCGCCGTGGTGGCCGGGCTGGCGGCCGGGGGGTGCTTCGCCCTGTCCGGAGTGCTCCAGCAACAGGTGGCCTCGCAGCGTCCGCCGGACGAGTCGATGTCGCTGCGGCTCATCTGGGACCTCGCCCAGCAGCGACGCTGGCTCGCGGGCCTGGGGCTGGCGGTCGGGTCGTACGCGCTGCAGGCGCTCGCCCTGTCGTTCGGACCGCTGGCCGTCGTACAGCCGCTGCTGGTCACCGAGCTGCTGTTCGCGATCCCGCTCTCGGTCCGCATCCGCGGTCGCCGCATCGGTCCGCGCGAGTGGGCGGGGGCGATCGCAGTCGCCGGCGGCCTGGCGCTGGGGATCGTGGCGGCCGACCCGCGCGGCGGCACTCCGCTCGCGTCGGTCGGCGACTGGCTGCTCGTCCTCCCGCCCGCAGCGGCCGTCGCGGCGGCGGCCGCCCTGGCCGGCCGGCGCGTCTCCGGACCGATGCGCGCCGCGCTGTTCGGCGGCTCGGCGGCCGTGACGCTCGGTGTGGAGGCGGCCCTGCTCCAGGCGACGACGCGGGTCTTCGAGGCCGGCCCGGCGCACGGTTTCAGCTCCTGGGAGCCGTACGTCATGGCCGTCGCCTCGATCACCGGACTCGTGCTCGTGCAGAGCGCCTACCAGGCGGGCCCGCTCGCGGTCAGCCTGCCGATGATCGACACGATCGAACCCGGGGTCGCGGTCGTCATCGCCGTCACGATCTTCGGGGAGACGGTGCGGACATCTGCGGGCGCGTTGGCACTCACCGCATCGGGCCTGCTGCTGCTGGTCGCCGGCATCATGGTCCTGGACACGTCACCGGTCGTGCACGACCTCTACCGCGCCGTCCACGGCGACGACGACGGGGATCAGACCGGCGACAGCGGAAGCAGGGTGCGGCCGGTCGGCCCGATCTGCGTCTCCACGTCGAGGCCCGGGCAGACACCGCAGTCGTAGCACGGGGTCCACCGGCAGTCGCCGGTCTCCTCTTCGGCCAGCGCGTCCTGCCAGTCGGCCCAGAGCCACTCCTTGTCCAACCCCGCGTCGAGGTGATCCCACGGCAGCACCTCGTTCTCACCGCGCTCCCGGGTCGTGAACCACGCGACGTCCACCGGCTGGTCGGCGAAAACCCTGTCGGCGCAGGACATCCAGCGCTCGTACGAAAAGTGCTCGCTCCAGCCGTCGAACCGGCCGCCGTCGCGCCACACCGCCTCGATCACCGCGCCGACCCGCCGGTCGCCCCGCGAGAGGAGTCCCTCGACCTGGCCGGGGCGCCCGTCGTGGTAACGGAACCCGATCGCCTTGTCCCGGCCCACACGCGAGCGCAGCAGGGCGAGCCTGTGGTCGATGACTTCCGGGTCGGCCTGCGCCGCCCACTGGAACGGGGTGTGCGGCTTGGGTACGAACCCGCCGATGCTGACCGTCACCCGCACCGGCCGACCGGCCGCCTCCCGGCCCTGGCGGACGACCTCCTGCGCCATCCGCGCGATTCCCAGCACGTCCTCGTCGGTCTCGGTCGGCAGGCCGCACATGAAGTAGAGCTTCACCTGCTGCCACCCCGCGGCGTACGCCGTCGTGGTGGTCCGGATCAGGTCTTCCTCGCTGACCGTCTTGTTGATCACCCGGCGGAGCCGCTCGGAGCCGCCCTCGGGTGCGAACGTCAGCCCGGAGCGCCGTCCGCCCCGCGACAGCTCGTTCGCCAGCGTGACGTTGAACGCGTCGACCCGCGTGCTCGGCAGGCTGAGGCTGGTGTTGGTGCCCTCGTACCGGTCGGCGAGCTGGGTGGCGATCTCGTCGATCTCGGAGTGGTCGGCGCTCGAGAGGCTGAGCAGCCCGACCTCGGAGAAGCCGGTGGCGCGCAGGCCCGTCTCGACCATCTGCCCGACAGTGTCGATCGACCGCTCGCGCACCGGACGGGTGATCATGCCCGCCTGGCAGAACCGGCAGCCGCGGGTGCAGCCCCGGAAGATCTCGACGCTGGCCCGCTCGTGCACGGTCTCGGCGAGCGGTACCAGCGGCTGCTTGGGGTAGGGCCACTCGTCCAGGTCGCTGACGGTGTTCTTGCCGACCCGCCACGGGATGCTCGGGTCGGTGGGTACGACCCGGCGGATGCGGCCGTCGTCGAGGTACTCGACGCCGTAGCGGCTGGGCACGTAGACGCCGGGGGTACGCGCGAGGTCGTCCAGCAGGTCGGTCCGGCTCCCGCCGGCCGCCTTGTGCCTGCGGACGACGTCGGTGATGCGGCGCACCGCCTCCTCGCCGTCGCCGAGCACGGCGGCGTCGATGAAGTCGGCGACCGGCTCGGGGTTGAACGCGGCATGCCCGCCGGCGACCACGACCGGGTGCTCGCCGGTGCGGTCGGCACTGTGCAGCGGGACGCCGGCGAGGTCGAGGGCGGTGAGCAGGTTCGTGTAGCCGAGCTCGGTCGCGAAGCTCACGCCCAGCAGGTCGAACGCGCCGACCGGGCGGTGCCCGTCGACGGTGAACTGCGGCACCCCGTGCTCGCGCATCAGCGCCTCGAGGTCCGGCCACACGGCGTACGTCCGTTCGGCCAGCGTCCCCGGGTCCTCGTTCAGCACCTCGTACAAGATCTGCAGGCCCTGGTTGGGCAGACCCACCTCGTACGCGTCGGGATACAGCAGGGCCCAGCGGACGGTCACGTCGCCGCCGCAGTCCCAGTCCTTGGTCACGGCGTTGAGCTCGCCGCCGACGTACTGGATCGGTTTGGTGACCCGCGGCAGCAGCGGCTCGAGGGCGGGAAACACACTCAGGGGCTGCACAGGCTCAGGGTACGTGGCCGTCGGTCTCGCCCGTTCGAGGAAGCGTTCGCCCACGAGCCCGCCGCGCGAATGTCTCCTCACGGTCGCTCAGGCCGCCGCGGCCGCAAGCGCCGCCCGCACGCGTCCGGCGATCGCGCCGAGGTCGGCCCACGTGAACCGCAGCACCGTCCAACCGGCGGCGACCAGGGCGTTCTGACGGCGTACGTCGTCGCGCAGGGCCATCGCGGAGGCGTGGACGGCCGCTCCGTCGGCCTCGACGACCAGCCGCCGCTCGGGCCAGGCGAGGTCGACCCGTCCGATGAACCCGCCGCCCGCGCTCCGGACGACGTACTGGAGCACCGGCGGGGCGACACCAGCGCGGATCAGCTCCGCACGTACCCGCGACTCGAACGCGGACTCGGCCCGCCGTCTGCTGCGAGCAGCGCCTCTCGGTGGGCACGCGGAACCCCGTCGGCCAGCGCCGTGACCGTCGCCCGGTCCGTCGACCTGCTCCGGAGCGCCGCGTCGGCCATGACCAGCATCTCGTCGAACGGCAGGCGCGGCGCCAGGTCGCGCAGGGTCCGTTCGGCGCTGGTCAGCGGCATACCGCCGCGCACCGCGACGTCGGCGTCCGCGAGCCGGTGCCAGCGATATCGGACGCCGGGTGGCTGCGCGCGCCGGGACTCCGGCGGCAGCACCAGTTCGGGCACCCACGGCGTACGGCTGTCGTCCCATCCCCACAGGCGCGCGGCGGAGCGGCCGCCGACGACCCCGGCCGGCACCGTGAGACCGCCCGCGAACAGCCGGGCTGCGACGAGCGCCGTCGCGGTCGGCACGGGGCCCGCCGGCCGGGTCCAGCAGACACCGCGGTGCAGGCGCTGCCACGTACCGCGGCGCACGAGCCGGCGTACCGACTGCGCGGACAGCCCGAGAGCCACCGCCTGCGGAACGCTCACGACGTCGTGGCGGGTAGCCGCCCACGACGCGGCGCGCGCGACAGTCGGCCGGTCCATGCCGGCAGCGTCCCGCGCGGCGAGGGCCGGCGGCGCGGACGGCACTTATCTGGGGACGAGCCGGTTGAGGAAGCGATCGCAGAATCCGCCCGCAGGCGAACGCTTCGTCAACCGGACGGGGTCAGCTGCGCAGGCTGGAGCGGAGGTGGACGTTCTGCAACAGCCCCACCGCCAGCATCTCGGCGAACATCGACGACCCGCCGTACGAGACGAACGGCAGCGGCAGCCCCGTGACCGGCATGATGCCGAGCGTCATCCCGATGTTGATGAAGCTCTGGAAGGCGAACCAGGACACGACGCCGGCGGCGATCAGCGCGCCGAAGGGTTCCTCGGCGCGCCCGGCTATTCGTACGCCGCGCCACAGCACGATCGCCAGCAACAGCAGGATCACCGACGACCCCACGAAACCGGTCTCCTCACCCGCGACTGTGAACACGAAGTCCGTCTGCTGCTCGGGGACGTAGCCGCCGTTGGTCTGGGTGCCGTGGAACAGGCCCTGCCCGAACAGGCCGCCGTTACCGATCGCCGTCTTGGCCTGCGCCACGTTGTAGCCGGTGCTGGAGATGTCCTGGGTGGCGTGGGCGAACGAGGTGAGCCGCGCCTCCTGGTACGGCTTCAGCAGGTGGAAGCCGATGATCGCCGCACCGAACAGGACGCCGGCGGTAACCAGGCCCACCACCCAGCGGGCGTCGGCGCCGGAGATGGCGATCGCGCCGAGGATGATGAACGTGAACACCATCATCGTGCCGAAGTCCGGCTGGAGCATGATCAGCCCCATCGGTACGGCCGCGAGCGCCAGCACCAGCAGCACGTCGCTGCCGCGCGGCTTGTTCTCCGCGTCGCGCTTCTCGCCGAGGATCATGGCCATGCCGACGACGAGCGCGACCTTCGCGAACTCGGCCGGCTGGATCTGGAAACCGGCCGGCAGCACGATCCACGAGTGGGCGCCGTTGATCGTGGAGCCGAGCGGCGACAGCACGGCGATGAGCCCGACGAGCGACAGCACATAGACGATCGGGGCGTACGCACGCAGCGCCCGGTAGTCGACGCGCGCGGCGAAAGCGCCCAGCAGCAGGCCGATCCCGACGTCGAGGATGTCCTTCTTGAGGTACGCGTTCGGGTCGAGGCCCGCCCGAGCCTGCCCGTCCTTCGTGGCCGCCCAGACCAGCAGTGCCCCCATGATCACCAAGCCGAGAACGGCGACCTGGAGGACCCAGTCGAGGCTGCGGACCTGCTCGTCGTGGACGAGGTCGCGGGCACCACCACGTCGGCGCGGGGCCATGCGCGGTGCCTGCCGGCTGGCGACGTCGGCCATCAGCCGCCGCCCTTCTTCGCGGCCGCGGCGGCGGCCTGCGCCGCCTGCTCGGCGATCGCGTTCTCTACGGCGATCGGGTCCGGCGTCCCGCCGGGCAGCGGAGGTTGCGGGGTGACGCCGATGATGCCCGCCTGGGGCGGCGTCACCGTGCCGATCGGCGAGATGCTCGGCAGCGTCGCCGGCGGCTGCCCGTTCGGCCAGACGGCCGGGTGGCCGTCCAGGCCGTACATGTCCTTGTAGATGTTCGCGTTGACGATGGCCGCCGAGAGCGCGCCCTGGCCGCCGTGCTCGATCATCACCGCGATGACGTACTTGGGGTTGCTGGCCGGCTGCATCGAGACGAACCACGACTCGGCCTGGTTGGCCAGGATTCCGGTCGCCGCGACGTCGGCCGTGCCGGTCTTGCCGGCCACGTCGAGCTGGGGTGGGAAGCCGGCGCCGGAACCGGTGCCGCCCGAGGACTGGACGACCTCGGTGAACCCCTTCATCAGGGCGGCCCGGTTGGCAGGGCTGATCGGCAGGTGGCCGGTCACCTTCGGCTGGACCTTCGTCACCGTGCCGTCGGGTGCGATGAACGCCTTGGCGACCTGCGGCGCGTACAGCGTGCCACCGTTGGCGAGGGCCGCATAAGCCACCGCCTGCTGGAGCACCGTGACGTTGACCTGCCCGCCCTGGCCGATGGCGAAGTCGACCGCGTCGCCCGCCTGCAGGGCGGTGAGCTGATCGGTCGGTGTGTCGCACATCTTCTTGTCCGCGGCCTCCCGCGCAGGGTCGTCCGGGTGGGTGGTCGCGCCGATGCAGGCCTGCTTCTGCTCGGCCTTGACGACCTGCGCCTTCTCCTGCCGGTCGAACAGCACGCCCGCGGACTCGTTCGGCAGGTCGAGGCCGGTGTCCTTGCCGTACCCGTACGCCTTCGCCATCGTCACGAACACCTGGCGGTCCGGCTTGGCCCGGGTGGCCGGCGTCAGCCGGAGCCCACCGTCGGCCAGCCACTGGTTGTAGGCGAACGAGTAGAAGTACGTGTCACAGGACTTCTCGATCGCCGTGTAGAGGTCGATGTACCCCAGCGCCTCGCCCTCGAAGTTGTGGAACGCCTCGTTGCCGACCTTGAACGCGCCGCCGCAGTCGACCGGTGTGGTGGGCGTGGCCAGGCCGTAGTGCAAGATCGTGGACGCGCTGGAGATCTTGAACGTCGACCCCGGCGGGTACGCCGCGCTGAAGGCCCGGCTGATCAGCGGGTTCGACGCGTGCGGGTCGGACAGCTTGGCGTAGTTCGCGGTCGAGATGCCGCCGGTGAACTCGTTGGGGTCGTAGTTCGGGAGGCTGGACATCGCCAGCACCGCGCCGTTCTGCGCGTCCAGGACGACGGCCGCAGCGGTGGTGCCGTACTTCCCCTGCCTCTGGGCGAGCTTGATGCCGTTCTGGAGCTCCTTGTCCACCGCCTGCTGGAGCCCGGCGTCGATGTTGGTCACGAGCGTGTCGCCCGGGACGGGCTGGGTCTGGCTGATCGTGCCAGTCACCCGTCCGGCCGCGTCGACGGACACCTTCTGGACCGAGTCGGTGCCGCGCAGCTGCTTGTCGTACTGCTGTTCCAGGCCGCTCTGGCCGACAAGGTCGGTCGGCTGGTAGCCGGCGTACTGGGGCTCGGTCAGCTGCTGCGCGTTGATCGGCAGCAGGTAGCCCAGCTCGTGCCCGGCCAGCGAGCCGTACGGGTACTGCCGGACCTGCTGCTCGGCGACCTTGACGCCCGGGAAGAGCTCCGAGCGCTCCTCGATGCCGAGCGCCTTCTGCAGGCCCGCCGTGTCGTTCGGCGCGTAGTCCTTGACCGGGATCGGCGCGTACGGGGACCCCGTGTAGCACGGCTGGCCGACCTTCTTGCCCGTCTTGGGGTCGGGCTGGCCGCACAGGCGGATCTTGTTCTTCAGGTCGGTGACCGACTCCCCCAGGATCGGCGACAAGCGGGCGAGCACGGCCGCCCCGCCGTCCTTCTGCGCCGCCAGCGTGTCCTGGTTGATCGTCACGACGTACTCGTAGGCGTCGTCGGCCAGGGCCCGGCCCTCGTCGTCGAGGATCGCGCCCCGCGGCGCGGGCGTGGACAGCGTGCGCTGCTGGTTGGCCACCGCGGCTGCGCGATAGGTCGGACCGGACAGCACCTGGACGTACCAGAGCCGGCCGAACAGCGTGGCCACGAGCGACAGCACGAGCACACCGAGGACGAGGACGCGCTGCCGGACGCGGTCGGTCACGGCCTTGCCTCCACGCCCACCGACTGTACGGGGCGTTGCTGGCAGGCGCTCATGCGCGCGCCACCTCCAGACGGCCGAGGAGGAAGCGCACGAACAGGTAGACGAACGGCGCCATGATCGCGCCGTAGATCGACACGGCCACTGCCTGCACGACGATGCGCGTCGAGGCCTCGTGAGCCGAACCGGCTACGACCGCCAGCGCGGCGAAGCCGAGGGTGGCCAGGCCGGAGAGCACGCCCGTCGCCGCCACCGGCACGGCGAGCGAACGCCCGCCGAGCCGGCCGGACGGCGCGACCAGGCCGGCGAGGTAGCAGGCGACCGTCCACGCCAGCGCGAGCCGTCCGAACGCGTGGGACGACAGCGCGTCCCCGAGCAGACCGCCCGCGAAGCCGTACGCCATGCCCGGCCCTGGCCCGTCGACCAGGGCGAGGGCGAGCACGACGGCGAGGACGAGGTTGGGCGGGCCGCCCGGCAGTCCGAGACCGTTCACGAGCACCAGCTGCAGGAGCAGCGCGGTGATGACGAGGACCGCGGCGAGGACATGCCGGCGGCCGGTCACGGCGAGCTCGACGACCGGGAGGACGACGCGGATGCGCCGCCGCTCGAGGTACCGCCGGTGGACGTGCCGTTCGGCGGCGGCGGGGTCGCCGTGACGGTGACGGTCGCGCGGGCCGTGACCGTCACGGTCGGCAGGACGGGCTTGGCCGGCGCCACCGAGGACGGCTGGACCACCACGCCGACCACGTCGAGCGCGGTGTAGTCGATGAACGGCTTGACGCTCGCGGTCAGCGTGGTACGGCCGGGGGTGGGGCTCACCGACGTCACCGTGCCGATCGGGATGCCCGGCGCGTACACCGTGGTGCCGTACGTCTCGATCACATCGCCCTTGGCCGGCCGCACCGACGGGTCGGTGGGCGTGAACGTCATCGGTGCGAAGCCGTGGCCGCTGGCGGTCCCGACATTGCTCGCCCCGGCGTCGCGCCGCAGCCGCGCGCCGACCGCGACGTCCGGGTCGATGATCACGGCCACGGTGGCGGTATGGCGGGTCACGCCTCCGGACACGACCCGTCCGACCAGCCCGCCGCCGGTGGTCGTGCCGGCGATCACGGTCATGTCCGCCTTGATGCCGTCGGCGCTGCCGACGTTGATCGTCACCGTGTCGTCGAAGCCGGAGGCGTCCCCGAACGCGATCACCTGCGCGGGGATGATCTTGAATGACTGGCCGGCAGCCAGGGTGTCGAGCTGCGCCAGCTCCTGGCGCTGTCGGGTGACGTCGGCGTTGGCCTGCAGGCGCGACTGCAGCTCGGCGACCTGCCGCTGCAGCGTGCGTACCCGGTCGCCGTCTCGCCCGGCGTGCACCTGGTCGTCGAAGAACCGGCCGATCGGTCGGAACACCGACGACAGGCCGGACTCGACCGGATCGAAGATGTTCGACAGCACGTGGCGCACCGAGCCGAGTGGCCCGTTCTTCCCGGCCTTGTAGTCGATCGAGATCAGCGTGAACGACGTGAGGACGAGCAGAGCCAGGATGATGCGCAGCCTGCGCGGGTCACGGTTCATGGCGGTTGCCGGTCGGAGCCCCAGCGCGCGCCGCGCGCCGCGAGACCCGGGGGCTGCTCCTGACCGAGGCCTAGTGCTTCGGCTCGGAGATGAGGACCTGCTGGAGGGCCTCGAACTCCTCGACGCACTTGCCCGACCCCATCGCCACCGAGTGCAGCGGGTTGTCGGTGATGTGGATCGGCATGCCGGTCTCGTGGCGCAGCCGCTCGTCGAGCCCGGTCAGCAGCGCCCCGCCACCGGTGAGCACGATGCCTCGGTCCATGATGTCGCCGGACAGCTCCGGCGGGCACTTGTCGAGAGTCGTCTTGACCGCGTCGACGATGGCCGACACGGGCTCCTCGACCGCCTTGCGGATCTCCTCGGCGCTCACCACGATCGTCTTCGGCAGACCGCTGACGAGGTCACGGCCGCGGATCTCGGCATGCGGCTCGTCCGGCGCGGGGAACGCCGAGCCGATCGTCATCTTGATCTCCTCGGCGGTGCGCTCGCCGAGCATCAGCGAGTACTCCTTCTTGACGTAGCTGATGATCGCAACGTCGAGCTCGTCCCCGCCGGTGCGGATCGACTGGCTGGTCACGATCCCGCCGAGGGAGATGACCGCGACCTCGGTGGTCCCACCGCCGATGTCGACGACCATGTTGCCGGTCGGCTCGTGCACCGGAAGGCCGGCACCGATCGCCGCCGCCATCGGCTCCTCGATGATGTAGACCTTGCGCGCGCCCGCGGCGTACCCGGCGTCCTTGACGGCGCGCTGCTCGACGCCGGTGATGCCGCTCGGCACGCAGATGACCAGGCGCGGCCGGTTGTAGCGGCGGCGGCGGTGCACCTTCTGGATGAAGTAGCGCAGCATCCGCTCGGTGGTCTCGAAGTCGGCGATCACGCCGTCCTTGAGGGGGCGGATGGCGACGATGTTGCCCGGCGTGCGGCCGATCATCCGCTTGGCCTCGGCGCCCACCGCGAGGATGCCGCCGGTGTTGGTGTTGATCGCCACCACCGACGGTTCGTTCAGCACGATGCCCTTGCCGCGGACGTACACCAGGGTGTTGGCGGTGCCGAGGTCGACGGCCATGTCACGGCCGAGGAACGACATGGTGCTGGACGAAGCCATGGCTACGGGAAGGCCTTCCGGGTCGGGTGCGCAAGGGTGACGCGTGGCGGGGACGGCGACCCAGCCCGGGCCGTCGAGAGCCGATGGTAACGCGGACACCGCTCCGCATGCGAAACCTGCAGGTCGGAACGGAACGGGCATATCGGGCGTTGTCGCGGATGCGGCAGCCACCCTGTCAGCGAGAGTTCAGGCGAGGCCCGGGAAGAACAGCGCGATCTCCCGGGCGGCCGACTCCGGCGAGTCCGAGCCGTGCGTGATGTTGTCGGGCATGGCGCAGGCGAAGTCGCCGCGGATCGAGCCCGGAGCCGCCTTCGCCGGGTCGGTCGCACCCATCATCTGCCGCCACTGCCCGATGACGCCCGGGCCCGCCACGACGGCACAGAAGGTCGGCCCGCCGGTGAGGAACTCGACGAGGCCGTCGAAGAACGGCTTGCCCTCGTGCTCGGCGTAGTGAGCGCGGACGGTCGCCGCCTCGAGGGTGCGCAACTCGGCCGCGACGAGCGTGAACCCCTTGCGCTCGATCCGGCCCAGCACCTCGCCGACCAGGCCACGACGGACACCGTCGGGCTTGACCAGCACCAGCGTTCGCTCACTCACCCCGCGAGCGTATGGCACCGCCTGGTCAGTGGCGCAGCAACGTCCGTGCCTCGCCGACGGTGACCAGGGATCCGGTAATCAGGACGCCGACCCCCCCGGCCTCGCCCGTCTCGGCAAAGGCGACGTCGGCCTCGGCGACCGCCCGGTCGATCGCGTCGGGCAGCTCGCCCGCGACCGACACCGCGTCCTCGCCGAGGACGTCCGCCGCGATCGCCGCCAGGTCGTCGGCCGGCAGGGCGCGCGGCGAGCGCGGCTCGGTCACGATCACGTGGTCGACGACCGGCCCGAGCCCCTCCAGGAAGCCGACCGCGTCCTTGTCCGCGAGCATGCCCACCACAGCGATGAGCCGGCCGAAGGAGAACGCCTCCTCGATGGCGGCGCGGAGGGCGCGGGCGCCCGCCGGGTTGTGCGCGCCGTCGAGCACGATGGTGGGTCCGGTACGGACCACCTCCAGCCGGCCGGGCGAGTCGGCCGCGGCGAACCCGGCGCGGACGACGTCCGCGTCCAGCGCGCGGCCACCCAGGAACGACTCGACGGCGGCGAGCGCCAGCAGCGCGTTGTGCGCCTGGTGCGCGCCGTGCAGCGGCAGCAGCAGGTCCTCGTACGTCGCTGCCCGCGTCGCGAGCGTCAGGAGCTGGCCGCCGACCGCGACGCGACGGTCGAGAACCGCGAGGTCGCTGCCCTCGGCGACGACGCGCGCCCCGACCTCCGCCACGCGCGCCAGGATCGGTGCTGCGGCGTCGGGATGCTGTGCGGCGAGGACCAGCGTCGCGCCCGCGTGGACGATGCCCGCCTTCTCGGCGGCGATCTCCCCGACCGTGTCGCCCAGCATCTCGGTGTGGTCCAGGTCGACCGTGGTGATGACCGCGGTACCCGCGTCGATCACGTTGGTCGCGTCCCAGGTGCCGCCGAGACCGACCTCCACGACGGCGACGTCCACCGGGGCGTCGGCGAACGCGGCGAACGCCAGCGCGGTCCCGACCTCGAAGAACGTCATCTGTTCCGGGTGGCTCTCGTCGACGAGGCGGATCAGCGGCGCGATCTCGTCCCAGACCTCGCCGAGCCGCTCCGGTGCGATCGGTTCGCCGTCGATCGCGATGCGCTCGGTCACCGACTCGAGATGCGGGCTCGTGTAACGACCGGTCCGCAGATCGTGCGCGCGCAGCAGCGCGTCGATCATCCGGGCCGTCGACGTCTTGCCGTTCGTACCCGTGAGATGGATCGACGGGTACGCGCGCTGCGGGTTGCCCAGGAGGTCGACGAGCGCCCGCATGCGGGTGAGGTCGGGCAGCATGACGTGCGGGTGGCGGGCCGCCAGGGCGGCGGCGACCCGCGAGACGGGGTCGTCCGGCGCGTCGCTGGGCACGACCGCGCAGCCTACTGGGGACCGCTCCCCGCCCCTCTCCGGTCAAGCCGGGGTCCGGTTCGGCCGATACGACCGGGAATGGCCTTCGCCAGACTCGGGCAGGAGAACGTGGCCGCACAGACAGCGCACGTCGACGCACCGAGCGAGGCGGCGCACCGCGCGCGCGGCTCGGGCCTGCTCATCGGGCTGATCGGGCTGGTCCTCGTCCCCGCGTGGAGCGGCTTCGACGTCCTCCTGGAGCCCGCCCACGTGCGGTTGTTCCTCCTGGTGCGGCTCGGCTGCGACGTACCCATCGCCCTGCTGATCGGGCTCCTGGCGGCCCACCCGATCGGGCGGAAACGCCCCGAGCTGCTGACCTTCCTGATCCTGGCCATCGTCCAGGGCGAGATCGCCTGGATGGTGGTGCGGGCCAGCAACGCCCGCGACTTCTACCTGCTCGGCTTCACGCTGCCGCTGTACGCCAGCGGCTGCGTCATGGGTGGCCGCTCGCGGTGGACCGCAGCGGTCGCCGGCAGCGCGTGGGTGCTGCTGGGCGCAGCCGTCCTGTCGGCGCCGCACGCGCTGTCGGGCCGGGATCTCACGGCCTCGGTGTTCTACCTGGCCACCGCGTCGCTCATCGGGTGGATCGGACACTTCCAGCGCGACCGGCTCGCCGACCGCGAGATGGTCGCCCGCCGGCGGCTCGAGGCCGAGCAGGCGCGCACGCGGGAGCTGCTCGCCAGCCTGGACCGCCTCAGTCACGAGGACGCGCTGACCGGCCTCGGCAACCGGCGTCGATGGGACAGCGACCTGACGACCGCCTGCGCGCGCGTGCGCCGCACCGGCGGCTCCCTCGCGGTGCTGCTCATCGACGTCGACCAGTTCAAGGCCGTCAACGACCGGTACGGGCACACCGGCGGCGACGAGGCCCTGCGGACCGTCGGCGCGCTGCTCGCGCGGCGGGTCCGCGACGGTGACCTGGTCGCCCGCATCGGGGGGGACGAGTTCGCGGTCCTGCTGATCGGCACGGACGCGGTCGGTGCCGCAGCCTTCGCCGAGCAGCTGCGCGACGAGGCGGCGCGCCTGCGGGCTCCCGGCAGCCCGGCCGTCAGTCTCTCGCTCGGCGTGGGTGCCGCCGCCGGCCTCGACGCCGACCCGGCGTCGGTCATGGCCGCGGCCGACCAGCAGCTGTACCGAGCCAAGGCGACCCGCAACGCGGTCGCCGCCCCGCACCTGGTCCTGTCGCCCACCGGAACCGGATAGCGACCCGCTCCGTACGATTCCGGCATGAGCTCGACCGCCCGCATGCCGGAGAAGCCGACCCTCGAAGGCCTCGAGGAGCGGTGGAGCCGCATCTGGGACGAGCAGCGGACGTATGCCTTCGACCGCACCGCGAGCCGTGACCAGGTGTTCTCGATCGACACCCCGCCGCCGACGGTCAGCGGGTCGCTGCACGTCGGCACGGTCTTCGGCTACGCGCAGGTCGACTGCGTCGCGCGGTTCCGGCGGATGCGTGGCGAGCGGGTCTTCTACCCGATGGGGTGGGACGACAACGGCCTGCCGACCGAGCGGCGGGTGCAGAACTACTACGGCGTCCGGTGCGACCCCGCGCTCGCCTACGATCCCGACTTCGCACCGCCGGCCGAGCCCGATCCGAAGAACGCGATCCCGGTCAGCCGGCCGAACTTCGTGGCGCTGTGCGAGCGGCTGACCGCCACCGACGAGCAGGCGTTCGAGGAGCTGTTCCGCCGCCTCGGCCTGTCGGTCGACTGGTCGCTCGCGTACACCACGATCGGCGACCGGGCCCGAGCCGTGTCGCAGCGGGCCTTCCTGCACGACCTGGCGCGGGGCGACGCCTACACGGCGGAGGCGCCCACCCTCTGGGACATCACGTTCCGGACGGCGGTCGCGCAGGCGGAGCTCGAGGACCGCGACCGGCCCGGCGCGTACCACCGCATCGGCTTCCACGGCGCCGACGGGGAGCCGGTGCTCATCGAGACGACGCGCCCCGAGCTGCTTCCCGCGTGCGTCGCGCTGGTGGCGCACCCGGACGACAGCCGCTACCGGCCGCTGTTCGGGCGGTCGGTGACGACCCCGGTCTTCGGCGCCGAGGTTCCCGTCGTCGCCCACCCGCTGGCCGACCCCGAGAAGGGCTCGGGCATCGCCATGATCTGCACCTTCGGCGACACGACCGACGTGGTGTGGTGGCGCGAGCTCGCGCTGCCGACGCGCGCCATCGTCGGCCGCGACGGCCGGCTGCTGCCCGACCCACCGGCGGGTCTGTCGGACAAGGGCACCGCGGCGTACGAGGAGGTCGCGGGCAAGACGGTCTTCGCCGCCCGCGAGGCGATCGTGGCGCTGCTTCGCGACAGCGGCGACCTGGTCGGCGAACCGCGCCCGATCACCCACCCGGTGAAGTTCTTCGAGAAGGGCGACCGGCCGCTGGAGATCGTCACCAGCCGCCAGTGGTACCTCCGCAACGGCGGCCGCGACGAGGCGCAGCGCGAGCGGCTGCTGGCTCGCGGCGCGGAGCTGTCCTGGTCCCCTGCGTACATGCGGGCGCGGTACGAGAACTGGGTCGGCGGCCTGAACAGCGACTGGCTGGTCAGCCGGCAGCGGTTCTTCGGCGTGCCGTTCCCGCTCTGGTACCGCCTGGACGACGCCGGTACGCCGCTCTACGACGATCCGATCACGGCCGACGAGTCGGCGCTCCCGGTCGACCCGCAGGCCGAGGTGCCGCCCGGGTTCACGGCCGACCAGCGTGGGGTTCCGGGGGGGTTCACCGGCGACCCCGACGTCATGGACACCTGGGCCACCTCGTCGCTCACGCCCCAGATCGCCGGCGGCTGGGGCACGGACCTGTTCGACCGGGTCTTTCCCATGACGGTTCGGCCACAGGGGCACGACATCATCCGCACCTGGCTGTTCTCGACGGTGGTCCGATCCGATGCCGAGTTCGGCTCGCTGCCGTGGGAACAGGCCATGATCAACGGCTGGATCCTCGACCCGGACCGCAAGAAGATGAGCAAGTCCAAGGGCAACGTGGTGACGCCCATGGACCTGCTGGTCGAGCACGGCGCCGACGCCGTCCGCTACTGGGCCGCGAGCGGCCGGCCGGGTGTCGACACCGCGTTCGACACCGGCCAGATGAAGGTGGGCAGGCGGCTCGCCATGAAGGTCCTCAACGCCTCCCGGTTCGTTCTCGGCACGGGCGTCAGCGACGCGCCCGTGACCGAGCCGCTCGACCGTGCCCTGCTCACGGCGCTCGCCGGGGTGGTCGACCGCGCGACGGCGGCGCTGGACGCGTACGACTACACGCGCGCGCTGGAGGCGACCGAGGAGTTCTTCTGGGCCTTCTGCGACGACTACGTCGAGGTGGTGAAGGTCCGGGCGTACGACACCGGCGCGGCCAGCGACTCCGCCCGCGCCGCGCTCGCCACGGCCCTCTCGACGCTGCTGCTGCTGTTCGCGCCGTTCCTGCCGTTCGTGACCGAGGAGGTCTGGTCGTGGTGGCGCGACGGCTCGGTGCACCGTCAGGGCTGGCCGAGCGCCGATGCGCTGCTCCGGGACGGGGATCCGGCGCTGCTGGCGACGATCGCCGCGGTGGCGTCCTCCGTACGCAAGGCCAAGTCCGAGGCGCAGCTCTCGCAGCGCGCCGCGGTGGACCTCCTCACCATCACGGCGGACGCCGGCGAGCTGGACCGGGTCCGCGTGGTGGCGGCCGACCTCGCCGCCGCCGGCACCATCGCCGAGATCGCGTACGTCGAGGGGCCGGTCGAGTCCGGCCGCCTGACGGCCGCCGTGACGCTGGCGGCCGGGCAGTGAGCACCGTCGAGATCGGACCCGAGATCGTCGCCGTCGACCTCGAACGCGGGTGGGGCTTTCGCAACCGGCTGCACGGCGGTTACCTGCTCGCCGTCGTCACCGAGGCAGCCCTCGGCGCCACGGACCCCGCGGTGCATCCGCACCCGGTGTCGGTGCAAGCCTCGTTCGCCGCCGCGCCGCTGCGCGCGCCCGCCGAGGTCGTCGTCCGGCGGGTCAAGACCGGCCGGACGTTCGCGACCGTCCACGCGTCGCTCCAGCAGGAGGGCCAGCCGAAGGTGGAGGCGTTCGTCACGGCCGGACGCTTGCCCGGGCCGGACGAGCCGGCCCAGTGGGACGGGCACGCCGACCCGATGCCGGCGCTCCGGCCGCCGGACTCCTGCGTCGGTGGCCCGGACTACCGGGGCGTCACCGCCGCGCACCTCGCCGACGGCCCGGCCGGCCTCGACAGCGACATGACGGTGCGGATGGACCCGGACTGGGCGCCCCCGCCGTACGGCCCCGGTGGCCGGGGCGACTTCCGCGGCTGGGTCCGCTGCCGGATGGCCGACCCGGTGCTCGGCGCCCTCGTACTCGCCGACGCGCTGCCGCCGGTCGTCCTGGACCTGGAGAAGCTCGGCGGCTGGGTGCCCACGCTGCAACTGCAGGTGATCCTGCGGCGCATCCCGCCGGCCGGCTGGTTGGCTGCCCGGCAGTGGGGCTCGCTGCTCGTCGGCGGCCTGCTGGACGAGAGCTGCACGTTGTGGGACCCGCAGGGGCGAGTGATCGCCCAGGCCCAGCAGCTGGCTGCCTACCGGCCTCCACCCGCCTGACCGACCCGCCCCGGGGGGTCAGGCGGACTTCTCGCGGCGCTCGCGCTTGGGTGCCTCCCGCGGCACGATCGTCGGGTTCACGCCCTCGAGCACCGCCTCGCGGCTGATGACGACCTTGGCGACGTCCTTGCGGCTCGGCACGTCGTACATGACCGAGAGCAGGACCTCTTCCATGAGCGCACGCAGCCCGCGCGCGCCGGTGCCGCGCAGGATCGCCAGGTCGGCCATGGCCTCCAGCGCCTCCTGGTCGAACTCGAGCTCGACGCCGTCGAGCTCGAACAGGCGGCGGTACTGCTTGACCAGGGCGTTGCGCGGCTCGCACAGGATGCGCAGCAGCGCGTCGCGGTCGAGGTTGTCGACGTGCGCCATGACCGGCAGCCGGCCGATGAACTCGGGGATCATGCCGAACTTCAGCAGGTCCTCGGGCATCGCCTGGGCATAGGTCTCGTCGCGCTCCTCGGCCGTGCGGTTGTGCAGCATCGCGCCGAAGCCGACGGCCTTCTTGCCGACCCGCTGTTCGACGATCTTGTCCAGGCCGGCGAACGCACCACCGACGATGAACAGGACGTTCGTCGTGTCGATCTGGATGAACTCCTGGTGCGGGTGCTTGCGCCCACCCTGCGGCGGTACGGACGCGGTCGTCCCCTCGAGGATCTTCAGCAGCGCCTGCTGGACCCCCTCGCCAGACACGTCACGGGTGATGGACGGGTTCTCGCTCTTGCGGGCGATCTTGTCGATCTCGTCGATGTAGATGATGCCGGTCTCGGCCTTCTTGACGTCGTAGTCGGCGGCCTGGATCAGCTTGAGCAGGATGTTCTCGACGTCCTCGCCGACGTAGCCCGCTTCGGTCAGCGCGGTGGCGTCGGCGATCGCGAACGGCACGTTCAGCATCTTGGCCAGCGTCTGGGCGAGGAATGTCTTGCCGCAGCCGGTCGGCCCGAGCAGCAGGATGTTCGACTTGGACAGCTCGACCGGCTCGTCGCGGCCGCGCTCGGCCCCGAGCGGCCGCTCGGGGCGCTCGCCGCCGGCCTGCACCCGCTTGTAGTGGTTGTAGACCGCCACCGACAGCGACTTCTTGGCGGCCTCCTGGCCGACGACGTACTGCTCGAGGAAGTCGTAGATCTCCCGCGGCTTGGGCAGGTCGTCGAAGTTGACCTCGGAGCTGTCGGACAGCTCCTCCTCGATGATCTCGTTGCACAGGTCGATGCACTCGTCGCAGATGTACACGCCGGGGCCCGCGATGAGCTTCTTGACCTGCTTCTGCGACTTGCCGCAGAAGCTGCACTTCAGCAGATCGCCACCGTCTCCGATGCGTGCCACGAGCGGATCGGTCCTCTCCTGGGGGGCGGGGCGGGCAGGAGCGCCGCCGCCGTCCATCGACAGTACGCCCCTGTGGGCCGGTTGGGGCCGGAAGCGGCAGCGATCATCCAGGCGGTGTCGCCGCGTGCACGGCGGCGGCACCCGGGCGGCGGCGGCGCCTCAGGTGGCCGCGGCGAGCTTCCGGCTGGAGAGGACCTCGTCGATGATGCCGTACTCCTTGGCCTCCTCGGCGGTGAGGATCTTGTCCCGCTCGATGTCCTGGCGGACCTGCTCCGGCGTGCGGCCCGAGTGCCGGGACAGCATCTCCTCCAGCAGCGAGCGCATGCGCAGGATCTCCCGGGCTTGGATCTCGATGTCCGACCCGGACCCGCCGCCCTCGGAGTACGGCTGGTGGATGAGGATCCGCGAGTGGTACAGCGCGTGCCGCTTGCCGGGCGTCCCGGCCGCGACCAGCACCGCTGCGGCCGAGGCGGCCTGACCCATGCAGTAGGTCGCGATGTCCGGCCGGACGAAGCTCATCGTGTCGTAGATCGCGGTGAGCGCCGTGAACGAGCCGCCCGGGCTGTTGACGTAGATCGAGATGTCTCTGTCGGGGTCCTCGGACTCCAGGTGCAGCAGCTGGGCCATGACGACGTTGGCGACGCCGTCATCGATCGGCGTACCGAGAAAGATGATCCGGTCGCGCAACAGCCGGCTGAAGATGTCGTCACGCCGCTCCCCCCGGCTGGTCTGCTCGGTGACGATGGGGATCGTGTAGTCGCTCGCCTGGCCGGGCGTGTAGAGCTCCATCGGTCCGCTCACCTTCCACTGTTCTCGGCCACCGCGCCGACCGTCGTCACCACGTGGTCGACGAAGCCGTAGTCCTTGGCCTCCTCGGCGGTGAACCACCGGTCGCGGTCGGAGTCCTTCTCGACCTGCTCCACCGTCTGGCCCGTGTGGTGGGCGATCCGCTCCTGCATGGTCTTCTTCGTGTAGAGCATCTGCTCGGCCTGGATCGCGATGTCGCTCGCGGTGCCGCCGAAGCCGCCGGACGGCTGATGCATCATGATCCGCGCGTGCGGGGTGGCGTACCGCTTGCCCGCCGTCCCGGCGCAGAGCAGGAACTGCCCCATGCTGGCGGCAAGACCCATGGCGACCGTGGACACGTCGTTGGGGATGAGCTGCATGGTGTCGTAGATCGCCATGCCGGCGCTGACCGAGCCGCCCGGCGAGTTGATGTAGAGCGAGATGTCGCGCTCGGGGTCCTCCGCCGACAGCAGCAACAGCTGCGCGCACAGGGCGTTGGCGATGCTGTCCTCGACCTGGGAGCCGAGGAACAGGATGCGCTCCTTCAGCAGCCGGTTGTAGACCGAGTCGTCGAGGTTCATGCCGCCGTTGGGCAGCCGCATCAGCGGCGTCCTCACCACGTCGATGCCCATGCCATCTCCTTCTCCGGCCACGCGGGCCGTGCGAGCGGGGCGTGGGCCCCGCCGGTGCGGCCACGGACACCGCAGCCATCTGCTCGAATCTAACCGGCCGCCGGCGTCGACCATGCCGTCTGGCCGCCGCGTTCGCCGAGGGCGGACTGGCGGCCGCGGGATTGGGGCGAGGTCACTCCGCCGCGGGATCGGCCACGCTGACGTCGGTCGCACTGTCGTCTGCCGCACTCTCGCCGGCCGCACTCTCGCCGGCCGCACTGTCGTTCACCTCGGCGTCAGCGTCTGCTGCTGCGGCGGACGGCCGCTCACCTCCGAGCGCGTCGAGGTCGACCCGGTTGCCGTCGGTGTCGGTGACGACTGCCGCCTCCATCACGAGCGCGAGGGCCTTGCCGCGGACGATCTCGCTCACCAGCAGCGGGAGCTGCCCCGACTGCATGAGCTGGTTGGCGTACTCCTGGGGCGGCGTGCCGGCCCGCTGCGCGCGGCGGACGACCTGGTCGGTCAGCTCCTCGTCGGTGATGCCGAGCTCCTCCTTGGCAGCCACCGCGTCGAGAACGAACGTCGCCTTCACCGACCTGGTCGCACCCTCGCGCAGCTCGGCATCGAACTCGGCGCGGTCCTTGCCCTGCAGGTCGAGGTAGCTCTCGAGTGTCTGGCCGATGCTCTCCAGCTCGTGGCCCATGCCGTGCAGCCTGCCCTCGACCTCGCCGTCGATCGCCGACTCCGGCAGCGGGATGTCGACGAGCCCGAGCAGCGCCTCCAGTGTCCGGTCACGGGCCTGCACGCCCTGCTCAACCCGCTTCATCGCCGCCGCGCGGTCTCGGATCGCCGCCTTCAGCTCGTCGAGGGTGTCGAACTCGCTGGCGGTCGTCGCGAAGTCGTCGTCCAGGTCGGGCAGCACCTGCTGGCGCACGGTGCGCACGGTCACGGTCACCTGCGCCGCTCCGGCGGACTCGCCGACGAGCTCGCTCTCGAACGTGGCCGACGCGTCCGGCGTCAGGCCGACGAGCGCCTCGTCGAGACCCGGCACCAGCGAGTCGCTCCCGACCTCGTACGACAGGCCGGAGGCGGTCGCGTCGGGGACCGGCTCGCCGTCCCGCTCGGCGGCGAGGTCGATGAGGACGTAGTCGCCGGTCGCGACCGGCCGCTCGACGCCCTCCAGCGTCCCGAACCGCTGCCGCAGCAGGGTCAGTTGCTGGTCGACGTCGTCGTCGCTGACCTCGACGGCGTCGACCGTGACTGCGAGTCCGTCGTAGTCGGGCAGCTCGAACTCTGGGCGCACGTCCACCTCGGCGGTGAACACGAGCGGCTCGCCGTCGCCGAACGAGGTGACATCGACCGTCGGCTGCGCGACAGGGCGCACCTCCTGCTCGGAGGCCGCGTCGGTGTAGAGGCGGGGCAGCGCGCCGTTGACCGCTTCGTCCAGCACGGCGGTCCGTCCCACCCGCTGGTCGATGATGCGCGGCGGCACCTTGCCCGGGCGGAAGCCCTGCACCCGTACCTGCGAGGCGATCTTCTTGTACGCCGCCGTGAGCGCCGGCTGCAGCTCCTCGAACGGCACCTCCACGGTCAGCTTCACGCGCGTCGGGCTGAGCGCCTCCTTGACGGCCTTCATGGGGGCGTCGGTCTCCTCGTTCGGTGCGGCAGCGCGGAGTGCGCGGCTGCGTACGGCTGGTGGATGTGATGATCGCCGGTGAGCGACCGGTGTGTCGGGGCGGGGAGACTCGAACTCCCGATCTCCTGCTCCCAAAGCAGGCGCGCTAGCCACTACGCTACGCCCCGCGCGTACGGCTCATCCTAGGGGCGGACGCGGCTGCGCCCGTCGCGCGGCCCTGCGGGTGTAGCTCAATGGCAGAGCCCCAGCCTTCCAAGCTGGCCATGCCGGTTCGATCCCGGTCACCCGCTCCATCGGAAGCGCCTGGTCAGGCGACCGTGTCGCTGCCGCGCTGCTACCGCCAAGTCTGCTCGTGCCCCCCGCGTGTCTCTCGTTGTGGTCACGTTCTGGCGCTCCGACGCCGTGGGGACGTTCGTGGGGACGCCTCATGGCCAGCTTTGGTGCCATGAGCGCGCGACGACGGTTCGGCCGCGTCAGGCGGCTGCCGTCCGGCCGGTTCCAGGCTCGCTACCTGGCCGGTGACGGTCGGCTGCACACGGCATGCCGGCGTCGAGCGGACCCCCGAACGCAAGCCGCCGTCGATCGAGGAGGTCGAGCGCGTCGCGGCGGCGATCGAGCCGCGCTACCGGGTCCTGGTCGTGCTCGCCGCTTGGTCGGGGCTGCGGTGGGGCGAGCTGGCAGCGTTGAGCCGCCAGCGCATCGACCGCCTCCACGGCGTCATCCAGGTCGAGGAGTCGATGATCCAGAGGTGCACGGCCCAGACGAGGGGGCGCGCACCGATCGAAGCGCGCCCTAGCAGGAACCCCAAGCGGAACTGACCAGTTCTGGCGCGGGACGCAGCCCGTCGACTGGCCGGCACGCCGTGAGGACCCGCCCGGTGAACTGGTCCATATCCTCCTGGCATGCCGTTTGGGGACCGTGCCTCCGTTGCCGCCCGCGTGGCGGGCTTCCCGCGGGTCGCCGCGGAGCGACCGGACCTGAAGCAGGCAGCGGTGGCTCTCTGCGTCACCCTGCACGAGAACACACCGTGCCTGCTGATCACCCGCAGGGCGGCACGCCTGCGGGATCACGCCGGGCAATGGGCGCTGCCGGGGGGCCGGCGAAACCCCCAGGAGTCCGCAATCGAGGGGGCCCTCCGCGAGACCCACGAGGAGATCGGTCTGTTGCTGGGGAGGGGCGATGTCTTGGGGGTGCTCGACGACTACGTGACGCGGTCCGGGTATGTCATGACCCCGGTGGTGTGCTGGGCTGGGGACGTGGGCGAGCTGCACGGAGCCCAGGCGGAGGTGGCGGAGGTGCATCAAGTGCCGCTGTCCGGCCTGGACGTCGAGCCTCGGTTCAGCTCGATCCCGGAGTCCGACGCCCCGGTGATCCAGCTTCCGCTGTTCGACCGCTACCTCCACGCCCCCACCGCTGCGATCGTCCATCAGTTCTGCCGGATCGCCTGCCACGGCGAGGTGCGGCGTGTGGCGCACTTCGAACAGCCCGTCTTCGCCTGGCGCTGAGCACGTCGCAGACCTGGGCCGGTCGTCCAACTGAGTGTCGGTCTGTGGCGAGCGCATGGGCAGATCCTTCTAGCCACGAGGCGAGGGCCGCCGGAAGGCGGGCGGCCGGATCTGTCGTTCGCGGCGTTCGCTACCGTGCGGCGATCGGTCGACACGGAGGTTGCACATGGGTCCGCTCGCAGGCATCAAGGTGATCGAGCTCGCCGGGATCGGCCCGGGGCCGTTCGCGAACATGCTGCTGGCCGATCTCGGGGCCGACGTCATCCGGGTGACCCGCCCGAGCGGCTCGGCCCCGAAGGACACGCTGCTGCGCGGGCGACCGGCGCTCGGCCTGGACCTGAAGTCGTCGGCGGGCAAGGACCAGGTGCTGGCGCTGGTGGACCGCGCCGACGTCCTCATCGAGGGCTTCCGCCCCGGCGTCACCGAACGGCTCGGCCTCGGGCCGGACGACTGCTTCGCCCGCAACCCGCGCCTC
>DASVGV010000054.1:0-4381 GCA_036379355.1 Mycobacteriales bacterium
GGGATCTTCCTCGTCGCCGCGGAACACCTGCCCGGCGTCGCCACGATCCTGTCGCCGGTGGTCATGATCTATCTGCTGACGAAGGGCAGCGGCAAGGCGCTCACGGAACGCAAGATGGCGCGCGAGACGCCGGACTTTGCCGAGTACGCCGCGCGGACCAGTGGCTTCTTCCCGCTACCACCGAAGAAGGCCGTCACCGAGGCCGATGTCGAGGCCGTGAAGTCCGGGTGACCGGCGTTGCCTGGTGCCCCGTCATCGCGATGGCCTGGTGCTGTTCGGCCGGATGCGGCGCGTAGGTCCCGGTCGGAACCCGCCGTCCGGACACCCCCTGAGGAGATCGCATGAAGCCCGGTGACACCGTCCCTGACTTCGAACTGCCCGACCAGTACGGAACGCCGCGTCGCCTGTCGACCTTGCTGGCCGACGGCCCGGTGGTGCTGTTCTTCTACCCGGCGGCGATGACCACCGGATGCACCAAGGAGAGCTGCCACTTCCGCGACCTGAAGGCCGAGTACGCGCAGGCGGGAGCGCAGCGAGTCGGCATCAGCACCGACCCGGTGGACAAGCAGAAGCTCTTCTCCGACATGCACGGGTTCGACTACCCGCTGCTGTCCGACGAGAAGGGTGAGGTGGCGGACACGTTCGGGGTGAAGCGGTCGGGACTGCTCGGTCGGGCCGCCCCGGTGAAGCGCAAGACCTTCGTCATCGGCCAGGACGCCCGGGTGATCGACGTGATCAGTTCCGAACTGCGGTTCGACGAGCACGCCGACCAGGCCCTGCGGTCGCTCGCGCGGGCCTGACCTTCGTCGGCGCCAGACCCTCGACTCCTGCCACGAACAGCTCGACGCCGAGCGTGAAGAACCGTTCGTCGTCGTGACAGTGGGTCATGTCGTCGGCGGCCGCCACGAGATGGGGGTACTGGTCGGCCGGCAGGGAGCGGATGAATGCGGACTTCTGCCGCAGCTGCGCCGCGCGCTCCTCGGCTGACGTGCCGCTGTCGTCGACCGGATCACCGGTGACCAGCAGGACCGCGGTGGCCAGCGCGTGCCACGCGATCTGGGACGCGTCGGCGGTGCTGAAGCCCGCGTCGGCGAGCGCACCCAGTGCGAGCTCGGTCAGGGCCAACCCGGAGGGGTGCGCGATCATGCGCTCCTTGACCAGTGGCGCGACCTGCGGGTGCGGGCGGATCGCCGCCACGAGGGCGGTGCTGGCCCGGCTCAGCCGCTCCTGCCAGCTCCCGGACCCGTCGGGGACCTCGACCGCGTCGAGCAGGCGGTCGGCCGCGCCGAGCAGGAGGTCCTCCTTGGTCCGGAAGTGCCAGTAGAGCGCCATCGGGGTCACGTCGAGCTCGGTCGCGAGCCGGCGCACCGTCACGGCGTCGAGTCCCTCGGCGCCGGCCAGGGCCAGCACGCGGTCGACGACGACGTCACGGGACAGCTGGCCGCGGCTCGCTGCTCGGGTGGGGCTCACAGTTGACAACTATACACCGTACGGTGTTCGCTGTACACCATACATGTACGACGTACAGGTACAGCGTAGAGGAGCACCCCGCATGGACGCATCACGCCGGCGCACCTGGACCCTGGTCACGGTCTCGCTCGCCACCTTCATGACGTATCTCGACAACAACATCGTCAACGTGGCGATCCCCGCCATCCAGCGCGAGCTGCACCTGTCCTCGTCCCGGCTCGAATGGGTCGTCAGTGGCTACATCCTCGTGTTCGCAGCGCTTCTGCTGGCCGGGGGACGCCTCGCCGATGCGTACGGCCGGAAGCGCCTGTTCGTGCTCGGTCTCGCCGTGTTCACCGGTTCCTCTCTGCTCGCCGGGCTGGCCGGCTCGGCGGACCTCCTGGTCGCTGCCCGCGGGCTGCAGGGGCTGGGCGCCGCGCTGGTTACGCCGGCCACCCTCGCGATCCTGACGGCGAGCTACCCCGAGCCGCGCGAGCGGGCCGCCGCCGTCGGCATCTGGACCGCAGTGGGGGCGCTCGCCATTGCCGTCGGCCCGCTGCTGGGCGGCGTGCTCACCCAGCACGTCTCCTGGGAGTGGATCTTCTTCGTGAACGTCCCGATCGGTGCCGGCACGCTACTGCTCTCCACCAGGACCATTCCCGAGTCGCGAGAGGCGCGGGCCAAGCGCCTCGACCTGCCTGGCCTCGCGCTCTCCGCGGCGGCCCTCACCGCCTTGACGTGGGCGCTCATCGAGGGCAGCGCACGCGGCTGGACCGACCACCTGATCCTCGGCGCGTTCGCGCTCGCCGCACTGGCCGGGCTGGCCTTCGTCCTGGTGGAAGGCCGAGTCCGGGACGCGATGGTGGACGTCTCCCTGTTCCGGGACCGGGTGTTCAGCGGCGGCATCGTCGCCGTCATGCTCTGGGCCTTCGGCCTGTTCGGCATCTACTTCTTCACCTCCATCTATCTGCAGGTCGTCCTCGGGTTCGGCGCCACGGAGGCGGGACTCGCGTTCGTGCCGATGGCAGGCGCGATGATCGTCGCGGCGATCGCGTCGGAGTCGCTCGGTCACCGGCTCGGCGAGCACCGGCTGGTCTCGGTGGCCCTCCTGGCCATGGGCGTGGGGATCGCCAGCGTGGCGCTCCTGGGTGCCCACACCGGGTTCGCCTCGCTCATGCCGAGTCTCGTGGTCATCGGGGTCAGCGCGGGTCTGACCACACCGCTGACGGCGAGCATCCTGTCGGCGATGCCGCGCGACCGGGCCGGCGTCGCTTCGGGCCTGTTCAACGCCTCGCGGGAGGTGGCCGGCCTGCTCGGGATCACCATCATCGGAGCCGTGCTCAGCGCCCGGCAGACCGCTCGCCTGCACGCCGGGGCGGACCCGCTCTCGGCGTACCTGTCCGGCTACCGGCTGGGCCTGGTGCTCGCCGGCGCTCTGGTGGCCGCGGGCGGGGTGGCAGCCTACGGCGCCCTGCGGCGGACGCGCGTCCGCGTCCCCGACACGGTGGAGGGGCTCGACGTACGCGAGCTGGTCGGCTGAGTCCGGGGATCAGCTGAAGACGAGGGTCCCGTCGTCGAGGTCGGCGGCGGGCAGGACCTCCTTCTCCTCGACGTACTCGTGCAGCAGTCGCCAGGGGTCACGCGATCCCTGCTTGGGCATGAGGTGCAGCGACCGGGTCAGGTAGCCGGGGTTGAAGTTCTCCGGGTCGACCCACGGCCCGAGCGCCATGTCCGCGTCCTCGTCCCGCAGGGCGGGCCGGACCACCGTCGCCCCGAGGTCGGCCATGTGGTCCAGCAGGCGGCAGACGAAGTCGCTGATGAGGTCGGCCCGCAGCGTCCAGCTGGAGCGGAAGTAGCCGAAGACGTACGCCAGGTTCGGGACGCCGGTGAACATGACCCCGCGGTAGGTCACCGTGTCGGCGAAGTCCAGCGGCACTCCGTCGATCGCGAACGCGATGTCGCCGAGCACGCTCAAGTCGAAGCCGGTGGCCGTGATCACGATGTCGGCCTCGAGGATCTCGCCGGACGCCAGCCGGATTCCCTCCGGCGTGAACGTCTCGATCTTGTCGGTGACGACCGACGCGTGGCCGTCGCGGATGGCCTCGAACAGGTCGCCGCCGGGCAGGGCGGCGATCCGCTGCTGCCAGGGTCGGTATCGCGGGCTGAAGTGCTTGTCGATGTCGAAGTCCGCAGGCAGGTGCGGGCGGATACCGTCGAGCAGGAGCTCCCGCAGCCCGTCGGGGTCGTCGAACGACATGCGGTGGATCAGGTGGCTGTCGTGGACGATCTTGCGGCGAACGATCTCGTGCGTCCACTCGTCGGGAATGTCCAGTTCGCGGAGCGTGTCGGCGAGCTCGTTGGTGTTCGGCCGGACGAAGTAGAACGTCGGCGACCGCTGGAGCATCGTCACGTGCCCGGCCGTGTCGGCGATGGCCGGGATGAGTGTCGCGGCGGTGGCGCCTGAGCCGATCACGACGACCTTCTTTCCCGCGTAGTCGAGGTCGTCGGGCCACGCCTGCGGGTGCACGATCCGCCCGGCGAACTCGTCCATCCCCGGCCAGGTCGGCGTATAGCCCTGCGCGTGGCGGTAGTAGCCCTGGCACATCCATAGGAAGCTCGTCGTGAAGCAGAGCCGTTCGTCCGTGTCCTCCCGCGTCACCTCGACCGTCCAGCGGCGTTCGTCGCTCGACCAGCGGGCCGCGGTGATGCGGTGCCGGTAGCGGATGTGCGGGCCCAGGCCGTTCTCCTCGATGACCTCACCGACGTACTCGAGGATCTCCGCCGATCCCGCCAGTGGCGCGCCCTTCCAGGGCTTGAACCCGTACCCGAAGGTGAACAGGTCGCTGTCGGACCGGGCGCCGGGATAGCGGTTGGTCCACCACGTGCCGCCGAAGCTCTCGAGCGCGTCGAGGATCACGAACCGCTTGTCCGG
>DASVGV010000055.1:0-26482 GCA_036379355.1 Mycobacteriales bacterium
CCCCCAGAGCCGTCGCCTGCCGAGCCACCCCGTACCGAGGAGATGCCCCCGGCGGTGCTCCGCGCCGCCCTGCGCGATGCCCTCCCTGACGTGTTGAGCCTGCCGTCTGCGAGCGGGCCGGCGGACGCCGTGTTCGGCGACCCGCGCTGGAACCTTCCCGCCGAGGACGCCGGCGACGAGCCGGGCGAGCCGCCGCGGGTCGAGGAGCCGACCGAGGCGACGCCGCCGGTCGACGCTCCGGCCGCCGCGGCCGAGGCCACCGCGGAACCGGCGCCGGTCACCGACGAGACCGGCCCGGCCGCCTCGGCCCTCGCCGAGGGTGCGGCCGACTTGCCGGACCAGGTCCTGACCGACGAGAGCGCGCCGCTCGAGGACGTGCCGGAGGCAAGCTCGGCGGACCTGCCCGGAGAGGACGCCGACCGGCTGGCCGCGGCCGCCGAGGCCACCGAACCCGGCGACCAGTCCTTCGCCGACGAGCCGGTGCAGTCGCCGTACTTCGCGCCGCCGACACCCGACGGCGCGACGGCGGCGTCCGCAGACCTGAGGCACGGCTATCCGCGCCCGCCCGAAGCGCTCACGGTCGCCGATGTGGCTCTGCGCCTCGCGTTCCGTTCCCAGGACCGCGAGCTGGCGGAGGCGGTCGTGCGCCTCGTCGCCCGGCAGGGGCGGGAGCGCGCCCGCCTGCGCACCGCCGAGGCGTACCTCGACGCGATCCTGGACGAGGGCAGCGCGGCTCTGCCGGGTGCCGCGCGCCTGCGCCACATCCTCGCCGACTGACCCGGCGCCGGACCGCACCGCCGCCCACCCGCGGTCGCTAGGCTCACCCGACCCGCGTGAGCCCGGCGGCGAAGGGAACAGGGGACGGCGATGAGCACGACGCCCGACGGTCCGCTGCCGGCTCCCTTCGCCGACCGCGGGCCGCAGCCGCCCGGCACGCAGCTGAACCGGGAGACGGAGGTTCCGGACGGATCCGGCATCCGCGTGCCCGTCGTCCTCGTCGGCGCGGCCGCCTGGGGCTGGCGCTTCCTGGTACTGGTCGGCGTGCTGGCCGTGGTGGGGATCGTCGTGCTGCACCTGCTGCTGCTGGTGGTCCCGTTCGCCACGGCCATCCTCGCCACCGCCCTGCTCATGCCCCTCACGAGCTGGCTGCGCCGTCACGGCGTCGGCCGCGGGCTGTCGACGCTCATCACCATCGTGATCGCCCTGGCAGTCCTGTCGGGGGCCGTCTACTTCGTGATCAACCGGGCGATCGCGGGCTACCCGGACCTCGCCGACGAGGCGTCTCGGGCCGTGACCAACGTGCAGAACTACCTCACCAACGGCCCGTTCCATCTGCAGAAGTCGTCGATCGACAACATCGGCAGCACCATCACCAAGAAGCTGCATTCGCACCAGGGCGAGGTCGCCTCCGGCATCATCTCGGCCGGCCGGACGGCCTTCGACGTGGTGACCGGCGCGGTGCTGTTCCTGTTCCTCACGATCTTCCTGGTGCACGACGGCGACCGCGTGTGGGAGTGGATCGTGCGCCTCCTGCCGCGGCGAGGCGAGGAGCTGGCGCGCGGCGCGGGGTACCGGGCCTGGCGGACGCTGACCGGTTACATCGGCGGGCAGTTCCTGGTCGCCCTGTTCCACACGGTCGCCATCAGCGCGACCCTGCTGATCCTGCGTGCCCCGTTGGTCGCGCCGCTGGCACTCGTCGTCTTCGTCTTCAGCTTCGTACCGATCATCGGCGCGGTCGTCGCGGGTGCCTTCGCCATCATCGTCGTGCTGGTGGCGGTCGGGCCGGTGCAGGCGCTCGTGCTGCTCGTCGTCCTCGTGGTCGAGGACCAGATCGAGGGTCACGTCCTGCAGCCGCTGGTCGTCGGCCGGTACGTCCGCCTCCATCCGATCGCCATCGCCTCCACCCTCATCGTGGGCGCGATCGTGGCCGGCATCCCGGGGGCGATCTTCGGAGTGCCGCTGGTCGCGGCGCTGAACGCTGCGGCGAAGTTCCTGTCCGGTCGCGAGGACATCGACGGCAACACGATCGTCCGGGACGAGGATCGAGATCCCGAGTCCACCACCTGACCGAAGGAGGTACGCGTGTCCGCACTGCCCGCTCGTACGGGTGTTCTCGGTGGCGGCCGCATGGGCGCCGGCATCGCGCACGCGCTGCTGCTCGCCGGCTGCGAGGTCGTCGTCGCCGAGTCCGACGCGGCGAACGCCGAGGCCGCGCGCGAGCGCGTCCTCGCCGCCCTGCGCACCTCGATCGACCGGGGCAGCACCGACCAGACCCTCGAGCAGCTCCAGGCGCGACTCCTGGTCGAAGTCGGGCCGGGCTCGCTCGCCGGCTGCGCCCTGGTGGTCGAGGCCGTTCCGGAGATCGCGGACCTCAAGGCCGACCTGCTGCGCGGCCTCGACGCGGTGCTGCCCGCCGACGCGGTGATCGCCAGCAACACCTCCAGCATGTCGATCGACGACCTCGCGGCGGTCACGTCTCGGCCCGAGCGCTTTCTCGGCCTGCACTTCTTCAACCCCGTCCCGGCCTCCCAGCTGGTCGAGGTGGTGGTCGGCAGCGCGACCGACGCCGCCCTCGTCGACGATGCGCGCGGGTGGGTGGAGCAGCTCGGGAAGACGGCGGTGGTCGTCCGTGACGCGCCCGGGTTCGCGTCCAGCCGGCTCGGCATCGCGCTCGGGCTGGAGGCGATTCGGATGGTCGAGGAGGGCGTGGCCGAACCCGCGGACATCGACGCCGCGATGACCCTCGGCTACAAGCACCCCGTCGGCCCGTTACGGCTGACCG
The DNA here is from genome assembly GCA_036379355.1 of Mycobacteriales bacterium. Taxonomy (GTDB): domain Bacteria; phylum Actinomycetota; class Actinomycetes; order Mycobacteriales; family CAJCIY01; genus CAJCIY01. The sequence goes on from DASVGV010000055.1 coordinate 2,783, forward strand.
ACATCGTCGGGCTGGACGTGCGGCTCGACATCGCCGACTACCTCGCGACGCGCCTCGGCCCCCGGTTCACCGCCCCGGATCTGCTGCGGGAGAAGGTCGCCCGCGGAGAGCTCGGCCGCAAGTCCGGGCGCGGCTTCTACGACTGGACCTCCTGAGCCACCGGCGGTACCGGCCCGAACGGCTGCGCCGGGTACGTCGGCGTGACGAGGTAGGAGTACGCGCTGTAGCGGGCGCCGTACTGCACGGCGCCCGCGATGGTCCGGTAGACCCCCTCGGGCACCGAGCCGGCCACGACGCCCGTCACCCATGCCACGATCATGAGCACGTACAGCACGATCCCGACGACGAACGACACCACCGCGGCAGGGATCACGAGGACGAACCGGAACAGCACTGCGAGCCGGTTGAGCCGGCCCGGCGGCGCGACCACGATGTCCACGGGGTAGCCGCCGGCGTCGAGCGAGAAGGGCGGGTACTCGTCGGTGAGCAGGGCGTAGTACGCCCCGACCCGGGTCTGCCAGCGCAGCACCCCGACGGTGAACCCGCGGAGCCCGTCCGGGTTGCGACCGGTGAACAGGGCGGCGAACCAGGCGAGGAGCACGATCAGGCTCACGACCAGGTTGAGCACGTACAGCACGATGAGGTGCGGAATCACCAGCAGTGCACGGAAGAACGTCGTCAGGCGACGGCGCTGACGGTCCTCGACGAGCGTGAGCAGCAGCGGTACGCCGTCGCTCGCGGCAGGTGCGGTCATGCGGACCCCCGAGGGCCGGGGCGGGCGACCGCCCGCCGGGTGCGCCGGACTGTAGCCTCGATGCACGGTCGCGGCGACGGCCACCCGCAGGAGCGATAGTTCGTGCCTATGACCGGCGGAACGGTGCGCTCTTGGACCGATCCTCGGCGGGCTGGCTAGTCTGCGCCCGAGGTAGCGACGGATCCGGAGTGGGGCGCATGAGCACCGAGGTACAGCCGCGAGCGGCAGCAGCAGGACGAGTCCAGATCGCGGAGCGCACGCTGCGCCAGGATCGATGGTGGCTGCAGCCGCTGATCACCTTCGCGGTCCTCGGCGCTTTCGTCGTCTACTCGACGTTCCGCGCCTTCTGGGGCCGCTACTACTACGACGACCACTCCCATCTGCTCTCGCCGCTGTACTCCCCGTGCCTGTCGGACCGTTGCGGAACGGCGCCGCACTTCTCGTGGTTCCCGACCTGGACCTACATCGCGACCCCGGCGATCTGGGTGCTGATCTTCCCGCTCGGCCTCCGGTTGTCCTGCTACTACTACCGCAAGGCCTACTACCGCTCGTTCTGGTTCTCGCCGCCGGCGTGCGCGGTGTCCGAGCCGCACAAGGGTTACAGCGGTGAGACGCGCTTCCCGCTGGTCATGCAGAACGTCCACCGGTGGTTCTTCTGGTTCGGTCTGCTGTTCGTCGGGATCCTCACCTTCGACGCGGTCGAGTCCTTCCGGCAGGGCGCGTCCGGCCAGTGGGGCCACATGGGGCTCGGGAGCGTCATCCTGATCGTCGACGCGCTCCTGCTGGGCCTCTACACGATCTCCTGCCACTCCTGCCGCCACATCTTCGGCGGCCGGCTGCGCAACTTCTCCAAGCACCCCGTCCGCTACCGGCTGTGGAGCTGGGTCACGGTTCTCAACGCCAAGCACATGCAGTTCGCGTGGGTGAGCCTCGTGTTCGTGGCGCTCACCGACCTGTACGTCTGGCTGGTCACAGCGAACGTCTTCTCCGATCCGAGGTTCTTCTAGATGACCGAGTTCGAGCGGCACGACTACGACGTCCTCGTCATCGGGGCCGGCGGCGCCGGCCTGCGGGCGGCGATCGCGGCCCACGAGGCGGGCGCGAAGACCGCCGTCCTGTGCAAGAGCCTCCTGGGCAAGGCGCACACGGTCATGGCCGAGGGCGGTATCGCCGCGTCGATGGGCAACCTCTGGCCCGAGGACAACTGGAAGGTCCACTTCCGCGACACGATGCGCGGCGGCAAGCTCCTCAACCACTACCGGATGGCCGAGCTGCACGCCAAGGAGGCACCCGACCGGGTCTGGGAGCTCGAGCAGTGGGGGGCGTTGTTCGACCGCACGCCCGAGGGCCTGATCAGCCAGCGCGACTTCGGCGGGCACCGCTACGCACGGCTCGCCCACGTCGGCGACCGCACCGGCCTGGAGATGATCCGTACCCTCCAGCAGCGGCTGGTCAGCCTCGGCATCGACGTGTTCATGGAGTTCACCGTCACCGAGCTGTTCAAGGACGGCGACCGGGTCGCCGGCGCGTTCGGCTACTGGCGCGAGTCCGGCCGGTTCCTGGTGTTCGACGCGCCCGCCGTCATCCTCGCGACCGGCGGCATCGGGAAGTCGTTCAAGGTCACCAGCAACTCCTGGGAGTACACGGGCGACGGCCATGCGCTGGCGCTGCGCGCGGGCGCCTCGCTCGTGAACATGGAGTTCATCCAGTTCCACCCGACCGGCATGGTCTGGCCGCCGAGCGTGCGCGGCATCCTCGTCACCGAGTCGGTCCGCGGCGACGGGGGCGTGCTGCGCAACAGCAACGGCAACCGGTTCATGTACGACTACATCCCGGACTTCTATCGCAAGGAGACCTCCGAGACCGAGGAGGAGGGCGACCGCTGGTACCAGGACAAGATCAACAACCGCAGACCACCCGAGCTCCTGCCTCGGGACGAGGTAGCCCGCGCGATCAACAGCGAGGTCAAGGCCGGCCGCGGCTCCCCGCACGGCGGCGTCTTCCTCGACATCGCCTCCCGGCGCGACGCCGCGTACATCCAGAAGCGGCTGCCGTCCATGTACCACCAGTTCAAGGAGCTGGCCAGTGTCGACATCACCAAGACGCCCATGGAGGTCGGGCCGACCTGCCACTACGTGATGGGCGGGGTCGAGGTGGACCCCGACACCGAGGCCTCCCGCGTGCCAGGGCTGTACGCCGCGGGCGAGGTCGCCGGCGGCATGCACGGCTCGAACCGCCTGGGCGGCAACTCCCTCGGCGACCTGCTGGTGTTCGGGAAGCGGGCCGGTGAGCACGCCGCCGCGTACGCGGCCGAGCACAAGGGGCGCCCGGCGATCAGCGACAAGGACGTCGACACGGCGAGCGCGACCGCGCTCCGGCCGTTCGAGCAGGAAGGGGGCGAGAACGCCTACTCCCTGCACCAGGAGCTGCAGCAGACGATGAACGACCTGGTCGGCATCATCCGCAAGGCCGACGAGATGGAGCAGGCGCTCGAGCGTCTCCAGGTCCTGCAGGAACGGCTCCCGAGCGTGAGCGTCGAGGGGAACCGGCAGTACAACCCCGGCTGGCACCTCGCCCTCGACCTGCGGAACATGCTGCTGGTCAGCCAGTCCGTCGCCCTCGCCGCGCTCGAGCGCCAGGAGAGCCGCGGTGGCCACACGCGGGACGACTTCCCGGCCAGCAGTGACGAGTGGGCCAAGATCAACCTGATCGTCGAGACCGATGCGGCCGGGACCGTGGCGCTGCGCCGGCAGCCGCTGCCGGTCATGCCCCCCGAGCTGGCCGAGCTGTTGGAGGACAAGGAATGAGCACGACGACCACGGACAGCAGCACCTACGACCTCACGCTGCGGCTGTGGCGCGGGGACGCAGACGGCGGTGAGCTGACCGACTACGTCGTCCCCGTCGACGAGGGCGAGGTCGTGCTCGACGCCATCCATCACGTTCAGGCGATGCACGCCGGTGACCTCGCGGTCCGCTGGAACTGCAAGGCCGGCAAGTGTGGCTCGTGCTCGGCGGAGATCAACGGACGGCCGCGGCTCATGTGCATGGCGCGCCTGTCCACGTTCCCGCGCGACGAGCCGATCACCGTCACGCCGATGCGTGGCTTCCCGGTCATGCGCGACCTCGTCACCGACGTGTCCTTCAACTACGAGAAGGCCAAGGAGGTGCCCGCCTTCACGCCGCGGCCGGAGCAGCCGACCGCCCCGTTCCGGATGCAGCAGGTCGACGTCGAGCGCTCGCAGGAGTTCCGCAAGTGCATCGAGTGCTTCCTGTGCCAGAACGTGTGCCACGTGATCCGTGACCACGAGGACAACAAGGAGGCGTACGCCGGTCCGCGATTCTTCCTGCGCTACGCCGAGCTCGACATGCACCCGAACGACGCCCTCGACCGGCGGGCGCTGGTCCAGGAGGAGCGCGGCCTCGGCCTGTGCAACATCACCAAGTGCTGCACCGAGGTCTGCCCCGAGGGCATCAAGATCACGGACAACGCGATCATCCCGCTCAAGGAGCGCGCGGCGGACGTGAAGTACGACCCGCTGGTCTGGCTGGGAAACAAGATCCGCCGCCGTCCGGCCGACCGGTAGCCTGCGAGCGCCCGCGGCGAGCGCTAGCCCGCCGCCCGCGACGCCGTGGCGTCTGCGGGCGACGTTCGGTCGGCGGCGCCGATCCTCCGCGACGCCATCCGCGCGCGCGCCTGACGCGGGCGCGGATGGGGGTGCCGCCGCCCCCGGTGACCAGAACCGCCTCCATACGGACGCCGTGGGCCGGTGAGGCGGCGCGCCCCGCGCGGGCGCGCGCGCCGCTGGCCCCACCCGTCACCGGCATGGAGGCGGATCTGGTCAGTGGGCCAGTGGTGCCCCACCGCGCGCTGGTTGGATGGAGCGCATGCGGCTCGCCACCTGGAACGTGAACTCGGTCACGGCGCGACTGCCTCGCTTGCTGCAGTGGCTCGAGGACTCCGCACCGGATGTCCTGTGCCTGCAGGAGATCAAGGTGTCGACCGAGGCGTTCCCGGCCGCCGAGTGCGAGGCGCTCGGGTACGAGCTCGCGGTGCACGGCGAGGGCCGGTGGAACGGTGTCGCCATCCTCAGCCGGGTCGGGCTGGACGATGTTGCGCGGGGGTTTCCCGAGCAGCCCGGGTTCGGCGTCGACGCCGAGGGGACGCTGTTCGACTCGGCGAAGGTCGAGGCGCGCGCGGTCGGCGCGACCTGCGGGCGGCTGCGGGTCTGGTCGCTGTACGTGCCGAACGGCCGCACCGTCGACGATCCGCACTACGCCTACAAGCTTGAGTGGCTGCGCAAGCTGCGCGACGCGTTCGCCGCGGAGCTGCCGGGGGCGGACGCGTTCGCCGCGCTGGGTGACTTCAACGTGGCGCCGACGGACGCCGACGTCTGGGACCCGGCGGCCTTCGCCGGCTCCACGCACGTGACGAAGCCGGAACGGGACGCGGTCGAGGCGCTGCTGGGCCTCGGCCTCACCGACGTGCCGGCCCGGGCGCTCAAGCACGACACGCCGTACACGTACTGGGACTACCGGGGCGGCAACTTCCACAAGAACATGGGCATGCGCATCGACCTCGTGCTCGCCAACGACGTCGTCGCGAACGCGGTCAGCGACGCGTACGTCGACCGCGATGCGCGCAAGGGCACCGGCCCGAGCGACCATGCCCCCGTCGTCGTCGACCTCGATCTCTGACGGGAGCGGGCGCGCGGTCAGGTGTCGGTGGCCGCAGGATCGGAGACCCGAAAGACCGGATGCCGCGGAGCTTCCTCGACGAACGCGTCGACGGGATCGTCGGCCTTCGCGTCGAAGTACGGAGCGGTGATCTTCACCGCCCGGACGTACCGCTGGAGGACCGGCCCGGCGGTCGCCGCATCCACTTCCTCGGCGGTACGGACCTGGGTGGAATGCCCGCGGCGCAGCGTGATCGTCGGCTCGGCGCGCACGTTGTGGACCCAGCCCACGGCCCCGTACGGGGCGACCAGCCAACGCCCGTCGGCGCCCTCGACCAGCGTGACGGGGGTGGTCCGCGGCCGGCCCGACGTGCGACCCGTCGTGGTCAGCAGGTAGCTCGACGGCGGCCCGATGCCCACGCGCAGCAGCGTGGCCATGAGCGTGTTCACGGCGCGCCGCGCCGGTCCGAGGCGATAGGTGTCGGCCATGCCGGCATCCTGCCCCGACGAGCGGGTGGGCGGCGGACCCGCGGCTCAGCCCAGCCGGATCGGCAGGGTCCGCGGGCCACGGACCTGGCCGTGCGACCAGGTCACGGCGTCGGGATCCGCGAGCGAGAACTCGGGGAACCGGTCGAACCACGTCTCCATCGCGACCCGCAGCTCCATGCGCGCCAGGTGCGAGCCGACGCAGCGGTGGATACCGAGACCGAAGGCGGCGTGCCGGTTGACCTCCCGGTCGATCACCACCTCGCCGGCGCGCTCGAACTGGGCCGGGTCGCGGTTGGCCGACGGGAAGGCCAGCAGGACCCAGTCGTCGGCCTTCATGTCCACGCCGCTGAACGTGAAGTCGTCGCGGACCAGCCGCGCCATCGTGACGGGGGCGAACGCGCGGAGGAACTCCTCCATGGCCGGTGCCAGCAGCGCGCGGTCCGCCGCGATGCGCCGGCGGTCGTCCGGCGTCTTCGACAGGTGCCAGATCGACGCGCCGATCGCGCTCCAGGTCGTGTCGATGCCCGCGATGAGCAGGAGCGCCATCGTGCCGGTCACGTGGTCGGCGCCAAGCTTCTCCCCGTTCATCTCGGCGTCGATGAGGTACGTCGTCAGGTCCTCGCGCGGCCGGGCGAGGTGGTCGTCGATCTGCGCGGCGAGGTAACGGAAGAGGACCTCGAAGTTCTCCATCCGCGCCTCGAGCGGGTCGTTGATCCCCTCGAGCACGTTCTTGACGAAGACGAGGAACTGCTCGATGTCCTCGCGCGGGAAGCCGAGCATGTCGGAGATGACGCGGACCGGGATGTACTGCGCGTACTCGGTGGCGGCATCGACGACGTCCCGGCCCTCGAGCGCGTCGCACAGCTGGTGGCAGTAGTCCCGGGACTGCTCCTCGAGGCGGCCGACCGCGGTCTTGGTGAAGGCCGGGAGCAGCAGCTTGCGGGCGGCGTGGTGGAACGGCGGGTCGCTGGTGATGGGCGGTGCGCCGCCGGCCGGCGCCTCCGAGGGGTCGGGGCGGAAGTTGCTCATGACGATCGACCGTGACGTGAAGTGCTCGGTGTCGTGGGCGATCGCCTGCACGTCGGCGAAGGACGTCGGCAGCCAGCCGCCGCCGAACCGGTCGGTGTGCGCGATGGGGCAGCGGGTGCGCAGGTCGTCCCAGATCGGGTACGGGTCCGCGGCCCAGGCCGGGTCGAGGTGGTCGAAGTCCGTGGCGAAGTCCTCGACCGGGGCCAGGGTCGGCTCGTTGCGTACGCCGAGCCCCTCACCGGCGCGCAGCCGCTCCTCGTTCGCCTCGGCGGTGAAGCGTTCGTCGATCGTCACTGTGTCACCTCGTTGTCAGGGGTTGACGTGGTCATCCGTGCGGCGGGAACCGAGGTCTGGCGCGCCTGCGGCGCCTCAGACCTCGACGTCGATAGCCATCTCCGGGCAGTTCATGGCGGCGACCTGAGCCTCGTGCTCCTGACCGGCAGGGATCACGCCACCGTTCTTCTCGGTGCCGTACCCCTCGTCGTCGGCCTCGAAGAACTGCGGGGCCAGGTCGTAGCAGCGTCCGTGCCCCTGGCACTTCTCGGGGTCGATGTGCACCTTCATCTGCCGCCTACTTTCTCCCGTGACCCGCGGAGGGGCCGTGCAACGGGCGTCGTGTCCACCGGACGCAGCGCGTCCACCAGTCGGGTCACGAGTGTGGTCCATGACTCGTCGTTGCCGCTGGCGCGTACCGGCGCCACCAGTGCGGAGCCGAGCACGACGACCAGGCAGAACTGGGCAATGGCCTCCGGGTCGAGCGCCGCGTCGACCTGGCCGTGCGCCTGCGCGGTCCGGACGAGGTCGACGAACCAGTCGTTCCGGCCGCCGACGTGGCTGCGCATGAGGCGCCGGACGTCGCCGTCCCGGCGTGCGGCCACGAGGGCCTCGACGATCAGGGAGCCGGTCGGCCGTCCGGGCAGGCCCGAGCCGAGCAACGTGAGCAGGTCCGGCAACGTGTGGTCGGGGTGGGCGAGGAACAGCTCGGTCAGCTCGCCCGGCGCCCCGGTGTTCAGCGCCTCGACGAGCAGCTGGGCCTTGCCGTCGAAGTGGGCGTAGAGGGCGCCGTTGCTCACGCCCGCAGCGGCGGCGATGTCGGCGACGCGGGTGCCCTCGTAGCCCTGCTCCGCGAACGCCCGCGCTGCGGCGCCGACCAGCCGGTCGCGCGTCTCCGCAGCGGTGACCCCCGCGACCCGACCCATCGGGGTATTGAACGGCTGTTCATTTCCGGTGTCAACCGGCGGTCACTCGTCCGGGTCGCCGGGCAGCGCATCCTCGTCGTCGTACGGCACATCCGTCTGCTGGTCGGCGACGTCCGCGGGGTCCGCCTCGCTCGTCGGGTCGAGCTCGAGGGTCGGCTCGGCCGGCTCGTCGGGAACGGTCCGGTCGTCGTCGGGTCCGATCGTCATGCGGCCTCCCTGATCAGGGCGGCACCGACGGCGGACAGGTCGTCGGTGCCGGCAGCGTTCGCCAGTCCTCGTACGGTATGGGGCAGGCCCGCGGCGCGGGCTGCGTCGAGCACGCGCTGATCTGCATACGGACGCAACCACGGCCAGGCCACCTGAACCTCCCGCAGGAAGATCCTCGCGCCGGTCGGCCCCAGACCGGGCGCGTCCTGCAGGCGCTGTTCCATCTGCGCTGCGTCCTCGACCACGAGCCGGCGCAGGTCACCGCCGCACTCGTCCTGCAGCCACTGCGCGTTCTGTTCCAGGCGCGTCGACGTGCTCTCGTCGTAGCGGCGGTAGTGCGCTCGTACGAGGGCGTCCACGCGCTGCTGCCAGGTGGCTGCGAGCATCGCCTCGGGGGAGTGCCAGCCGCGCAGCTCCCGCGCCGCCGCGACCGCGAGGTCGGCGCCGATGGGCTTGGACAGCAGCAGCGTCAGGACGAGCAGGCGGTACAGCGGCTGAGGCTCGTCGCGCACCGCGATGCCCGCCTCGGCGGCGAAGGTCTGTCCGGATCGGTCGAGCAGCGCGGCGATCCGGTCGGCGCTCCGGCTCATCGAGCCCTCGGGTCGGCAGGCACGGTCATGCGCCGGGTGTTCCCGCCCGGCGAATGTCGTCCACCTGGTACGGCGAGATGTTGCGGCCAACGGGCGGCATGTTGGAACAACATGCCGCCCGAAGGTGTGCGGGCTCGGACTGCGTCAGGCGGCGGTGACCTGCGCGGCGGCGAGCAGCTTGCGGACATCGCGGACCTCGTCGGGCAGCGTCACGGTGACGACCTCACCGGTCGCGCCGGCGCGGCCGGTCCGCCCCGACCGGTGCGCGAAGACCTTCGCCTCGGTCGGTGGGTCGGCGTGCACCACGAGGTCGACACCGTCGACGTGCAGGCCGCGGGCCGCGACGTCGGTGGCGACGAGCACGGCAACGGTGCCGTCGGTGAAGGCCGCCAGCGAGCGGGTACGGGCGTTCTGCTGCATCCCGCCGTGGAGCGCGGTGGTGCGCAGGTCGAACCGGGACAGCTGCTTGGCGAGCCGGTCGGCGCCGTGCTTGGTACGGACGAACACGATCGCGCGGTCCGCGTCGCGGACCAGCGCCGCCACGGCGGCGGGCTTGTCCTCCCGGCGGGCGACCTCGTGGAGCCGATGGACCACCGGCTCCACGTCGACCTCCGGCGGGACGACGTCGACCAGGACGGGATCGCTGAGGTAGCGGCGTACCAGGACGTCGACGTCGCCGTCGAGTGTGGCGGAGAACAGCAGGCGCTGACCGCCTGCGGGGCACCGGTCCAGCAGGCGCTTCATCGCCGGCAGGAAGCCGAGGTCGCAGAGGTGGTCGGCCTCGTCGAGCACGACCGTCTGGATCTCGTCGAGATGGACGGCCTGCCGCGCCAGCAGATCCTCGAGCCGCCCGGGCGTGGCGACGAGCACGTCGATGCCGCGACCGATCTTGTCGATCTGCCGGCCGATCCCGGTGCCGCCGAACACGACGGCGACGCGGACGCCGATGCCCTGCCCGAGTGGGGCCAGGACGTCGTTCACCTGGCTCGCGAGCTCGCGGGTCGGCACCAGGATGAGCGCGCGCGGACGGCGGACGCCACGCCGGCCGTCACGAAGCCGCGCCAGCACGGGCAGGCCGAAGCCCAGGGTCTTGCCCGAGCCGGTGACCGCTCGGCCCAGCACGTCATGACCGGCGAGCACGTCGGGAAGGGTCGCGGCCTGGATCGGGAACGGCGCGTCGATGCCGCGGCGGTTGAGCCCGCGGACGAGGTCGGGCGGCAGCACGGAGAACGACGTGACGGGCGGGAGCGGCGCGCGCGTGGCGAGCGGCGGGCGGGCCGGCGGCGCCTGCCGGGAGGCGGGCGCGTGCTTGCGGCGGGGTGGGCGTCCCGAGCCGCGGGCGGCTCCGGACGCGGGGGACGGACGGCGCGCGGGAGCGCGCCGCGGGGTGCGGGGCATGCGGTTCCTCTGGCTCGCGGGGGTTCTCGGCCGCTTCGACGTGCTGCGCGCGCGGCGTGACCCGGACGGGGAGCGAGGGAAGTTCTGCGACCGCAGGGGCGACGGCGTCGACCACCTGGTAGGGCCCACTGTAACAGTCTCCGTTCGCCGCGGGCCGCGCCGAGCGCTCTCCCGGGTCACGGTGCCGCCGCAGGTAGGGTTGGGACCGGGGTCACAGGTGGGTACGTGGGGGAGGAGCGACGAGGGTGCGCGAGGAGGGACCGCCGGTGGAGATGCCCAGGATCCTCGTCGTGGCGGACAAGTTCCCGCCCGTCGTCGGAGGCATCGAGGCATTCGGCTGGAACCTCGTCCGTCACCTGCCCGAGTCCACCGTCGTGGTCGCGCCGGAAGGGCCCGGTACGCATGAGCTCGATGCGATCGCACCCGCCACCGTGGTCCGGGTGCCGTCCTTGCGGCCTGGACCCCGATCGGTCGCCCTGCTGCGGCGGCTCGTCCGTGAACACGACTGCCAGGCCGTGTGGTTCACCCGTGCCGGACCGCTGGCGGCGGCCGCGCCGCTGCTGCGTCGCGCAGGTGCCGAGCAGATCGTCGCCTCGACGCACGGGCAGGAGCTCGCCTGCGCCACGGTGCTGCCGGGGGGCCGCGCGCTGCTGCGACGGGTCGGCGTCGGCGTCGACGTCCTCACCTACCTGACGCCCTGGTCCGAGGCGCGGTTGCAGAAGATCACGCGAGGCCGTACGCAGCTGGCGCAGCTGTCCGGCGGCGTCGATCCGGAACGCTTCACGGGTGCGGACGGGGCATCCGTCCGCACCCGCCACGGGCTCGGCGACGACCCGGTGATCGTGTGCGTCGGCCGGCTGATCGCGCGCAAGGGGCAGGACGCCCTCATCAAGGCGCTGCCGGCCATCCGGGCGGAGGTTCCCGGCACCCGGCTGCTCCTCGTCGGCAACGGCCGCCGGGCCACGCACCTCGACCGGCTGGCCCGCCGGCACGCTCCTGGCGCTGTGGTGCGTGCGTCGCACGTGCCGGCGGTCGACCTGCCGGCCTACCTCGCCGCCGCCGACGTCTTCGCCATGCCGAGCCGTACCCGCTGGGGCGGGCTCGACGTGGAGGGCCTCGGCATCGCCTGCCTGGAGGCCGCCGCGGCGGGACTGCCGGTCGTCGCCGGCCGCTCCGGCGGCGCGCCGTCCGCCGTCATCCCCGACCAGACGGGCGTCGTCGTCGACGGGCGGGACATCTCCGCGCTCGCGGCCACCCTCGTCGGGCTGCTGTCCGACCCGTCGCGCGCGCGGCAGCTCGGGCACGAGGGGCAGACGTGGGCCGCGTCGACCTGGAGCTGGAAGGCCATGGCCGACCAGCTTCTTCGCTGCCTGTCCGGCGCCGACGAGCCGGCCACCGCGGAGAGCAGAGTCTGATGGCCGGGCTCAGGCTCCGCCGCCCGCGACTGGGCATCCTCGTCGCGATCGCGGTGCCTGCGCTCGCGCTGGGCTGGGTGTTCTGGCACTGGTCGGTGATCGACAGCGGTACCGACGCCCTGACCAATGCGCACGCCGACTGGCTCGCGGCCGCGATCGCGATCGCCTCGTTGACCTGGGTCGCGGGAGCCGTGTGCCAGCAGGGATCGGTCGTCGAGCACCTGCCGGTCGGACGCCTCCTCGCGGTGCAGGTGGCCGGCTCGGCCGCGAACCATGTCCTGCCCGCCGGTATCGGCGTGGCCGCCGTGAACCTCCGGTTCCTGCGCGGGCGCGGTCTGAGCCGCCGCGCCGCCCTGAACGCGGTGGGCCTGAACACCGGCGCCGGCATCGTGGTCCACCTGATCGCGATGGGCATCCTGCTGGCCGTGGGCGCCGCGGCGCTGCCGGTGACCGGGACGGGCCGCTGGGCGGTCATCTGCCTCGCCGCGGCCGGCGGCCTCGTCGCGATCACCGTGGCCGTCCCGGTGCTCCGCCGTCGCGCCGCCCGCGCGGTCCGGGGCATCGTCGTACCGGCGTGGGCGCAGTGGTCGGTCGTGGCTCGCCATCCCGTCCGCAGCGTGCAGCTGTGGCTGGGTTCGGCGGCGGTCCCCGTCCTGCACGCCCTCACGTTGCTGTGCGTCGAGCGCGCGCTCGGCCTGCAGATGTCGGTGCTCGTCGTCTTCGGCGTCTACTTCCTGGCCTCGGGCATGTCGGCCCTGGTCCCCTCGCCGGGTGGGTTCGGCTCCCTCGACGCGGCGCTGACCGTCGGCCTGCAGGCGGCGGGGGCGCCGCTCACCCAGACGATCGCCGCGGTTCTCGCCTACCGGCTCATCACCGTGTGGGTGCCCCTGCTGCCGTCCGCGTGCACGCTCGGCGTACTGCGCCACCGCGCCGTCATCTGACCACCCGGCCCTGCGGTCGATCGGCCGGGGGTCGCGTGACAGGTTGATCCCATGAGCTACGACACGTACGAGCAGCTGACCTTCGAGCGCCGCGACCACGGCGTCGTCGTCATCACGCTCGACCAGCCCGAGAAGTACAACGCCGCCGACGAGGGGATGCACGCCGAGCTCGCCCGCGTCTGGACGGAGGTGGACCGCGACCCCGGCACCCGCGTCGCGGTCGTCACCGGTGCCGGCACGGCGTTCTCGGCCGGCGGCGACCTCGCCATGGTCGAGCGGATGGCCGGCGACCACGGTCGCGTCACGCACATGCTGCGCGAGATGAGCGACCTCGTCTACAACATCGTGAACTGCGAGAAGCCGATCGTGTCGGCCATCAACGGGGTGGCGGTCGGCGCCGGGCTGGTCGTGGCGCTGCTCTCGGACATCTCGATCTGCGCCGAGGACGCCCGGCTGGGTGACGGGCACGTCAAGCTGGGGGTCGCCGCGGGCGACCACGCGGCGATCATCTGGCCGCTGCTCGCCGGCCTGGCGAAGGCCCGGTACTACCTGCTCACCGGGGAGATGGTCACCGGCGCCGAGGCCGAACGGATCGGGCTGGTGAGCAAGGCGCTGCCCCGCGACCAGGTGCTCGACGAGGCGCTGCGGATCGCCGAGGTCCTCGGTACGGGGTCGCAGACGGCGGTGCGCTGGACCAAGCGCGCCCTCGCGAGCTGGCTGCGCACGGCAGGGCCGATCTTCGAGCAGTCGGCGGCGTACGAGATGCTCGGCTTCCTGGGACCGGACGTCCGGGAGGGTGTCGCCGCGCTGCGCGAGAAGCGCCCTCCGCGCTTCCCGTCCGCGGCGACCTGACGCGGTCGCGGTGGAGGCCCGGGTGACCGGAAACGTCGCCGCGTGGCCCCGGTGCCGAGATCCCGCGGGAATGTCGGGCCGGCGCGGCGATTAGGCTCGGAGGCACGCGGCCTGCCGGCGGCGAACCACAGGAGGCGCCTCGCCGTGACCGACCGACCGTTGCGCATCGCGCTGACGTCGTACCGCAGCAAGCCGCACTGCGGCGGGCAGGGCGTCTACGTACGACAGCTGTCGAAGGCGCTGGTCGGGCTCGGTCACCGCGTCGAGGTGTTCTCCGGGCCGCCGTACCCCGACCTCGACGAGGGCGTCGCGCTGACCCGGGTGCCGAGCCTGGACCTCTACCGCGAGCCGGACCCGTTCCGCATCCCGCGGCCGTCCGAGCTGACCGACCGGAACAACCTGCTCGAGTTCCTGATCATGTGTACGGCCGGGTTCCCCGAGCCGCGGACGTTCTCGCGCCGGGTGGTTCCGCTGCTGCGGGATCGGGCCGCCGAGTTCGACGTCGTCCACGACAACCAGACGCTCGCGCCGGCGCTGCTCGACCTGCCGGCCGCCGGCCTGCCGCTGCTGTCGACCGTGCACCACCCCATCTCGGTCGACCGGGCCATCGGGCTGGCCAGCGCGCCGCTGCGCAAGAAGCCGGCGCTGTGGCGCTGGTACGGCTTCGTCCGCACGCAGGCCCGGGTGGCGCGCGCGATCCCGCTGTCGGTCACGCCGTCGAGCACCAGCGCGGCCGACGCGGTCCGCGACTTCGGCATGCGCCCCGAGCAGCTGGTCACGATCCCGCTGGGCGTGGACGTCGACCAGTTCCGGCCACGGGGGCCGCGGACCCCGGGGCGGATCGTCGCGCTGTGCAGCGCGGACGTGCCGCTCAAGGGGCTGACCGTCCTGCTGCGTGCCGTCGCCGCGCTGCCCGCGGAGCCGGACGCCCTGCTCACCGTCGTCACCGAGCCCGCCGAGGGCGGGCCGACGGAGAAGCTGATCGCCGAGCTCGGCATCGGCCACCGCGTCCGGTTCGTGTCCGGCCTCGGTCCCGCGGAGCTCGCCGAGCTCATGGCCTCGGCGGAGATCGTCAGCGTTCCCTCGCTGTACGAAGGCTTCTCCCTGCCGGCGGTCGAGGCCATGGCGTCGGGGACGCCGGTCGTGGCGAGCGACACCGGCGCGCTGCCCGAGGTCGTCGGCCGGGACGGGACCTGCGGCGTCCTCGTACCCCCGGGCGATCCGCTCGCGTTGGCGTCGGTGCTGCGGGACCTGCTCGCGGACCCGGCGCGCCGCGAGGCCATGGGGGAGGCCGCCCGCCGCCGGGCCGTCGAGCGGTTCAGCTGGCCGGTCACCGCCCGGTCCACGGTCGAGGTCTACCGGCGGGTCATGGCCCTGCACGAGCAGGGGCGTCCGGCGAGCGGTGGCCGCCGGGACGCAGGGGAGACGGACGCGTGCTGACGATCGACTTCGACCGGTTCGAGGTCGGCGCGGGCAATCGGCTGCTCGACCTCGGCTGCGGCGCCGGGCGGCACACGTTCGAGGCGCTACGCCGCGGTGCCGACGTCGTGGCGCTGGACCGCAGCGCGGCCGACCTCGCGGCCGTCGAGGCGACCGTCGTCGAGCTGGCCGATGCCGGGCACCTGCCCCGACCGGCCGGACCCGTGACCGTCGAGGGGGACGCGCTCGCCCTGCCCTTCGACGACGGGACCTTCGACCGCGTCCTGGCCTCGGAGATCCTCGAGCACATTCCCGACGACCGGGCCGCGATCGCCGAGATCGTGCGGGTCGCGAAGCCCGGCGGCCTGGTGGCCGTGAGCGTGCCGCGGCGCTGGACCGAGCAGGTCTGCTGGCGGCTCTCGGACGCCTACCACGAGGTCGAGGGCGGCCACGTCCGCATCTATCGCGGCGACCAGCTGGTCGAGGCGCTGTCCGCGGCCGGTCTCGTGCCGCTGGGGTCCGGTCACGCGCACGCCCTGCACTCGCCGTACTGGTGGCTCAAGTGCGCGGTCGGGGTCGACAACGACACCGTGCTGACACGGACGTACCACCGGCTACTGGTCTGGGACATGATGCGCAAGCCCTGGGTCACCCAGCAGGCGGAGCGGGTGCTGAACCCGGTGCTCGGCAAGAGCCTCGTGCTCTACCTGAGGAAGCCGTGACGGCGCTCGCGCTGCCGGGCGTCCTCACCGCGGCGCAGCTACGGCAGACGGCCGAGCACATCGCGTCGCTGCAGCTCCCCGACGGGCTGATCCCGTGGATGGAGGGGCACTACGCCGACCCCTGGGACCACATCGAGGGCGCGATGGCGCTCAACGTCGCCGGGCTGCGGGACGAGGCCCTGCGCGCGTTCCGGTGGAGCGCGGAGCACCAGGGGCGGGACGGGTCGTGGCCGATGGAGACCGTCGGGACGACCGTGCAGGACGCCAGCGCGGACACCAACCAGTGCGCGTACATCGCCGCCGGGGTCTGGCACGACTGGCTGCTGACCGGCCGCCGGGCCCTGGTCGACGAGATGTGGCCGGTCGTACGCCGCGCGGTCGAGTTCGTCGTCTCCCTCCAGCAGCCGAGTGGCGCCCTGGCGTGGTCCCGCGACGGGCAGGGCGTCGTCAACACCGACGCCCTGCTCACCGGCAGCGCGTGCACGGTGCTCTCGCTGCGCTGCGCGATGGCGCTGGCCGAGCTGGTGGGCGACCCGCAGCCCGACTGGGAGCTCGCCGCCGGCCGGCTGGCCCACGCGGTGGCCGTGCACCCCGAGGCGTTCATCGACAAGAGCGAGTTCTCGATGGACTGGTACTACCCGGTCCTCGGCGGCGCGGTGACCGGCGCCGCGGGCCACCGGCTGATCGACGACCACTGGGAGGAGTTCGTCGTGCCCGGGCGCGGTATCCGCTGCGTGTCGAACCGCCCGTGGGTCACGGCCGCCGAGACGGCCGAGCTGGTCCTCACCCTCGACGTGCTGGGCGACGACCGGCGCGCCTGGCAGCTGATGCGCGACGTGCAGTTCCTGCGCGCCGACGGCGGCGGCTACTGGACCGGCTGGGTCTGGCCGGAGGACGCGCACTGGCCGGGGGAGCAGAGCAGCTGGACGGCCGCGGCGATGGTGCTCGCGGCGGACGCGCTGGCCCGGCACTCGCCGGCGGAGGCGCTGTTCCGCGGGGCCGGGCTCCCCGGCGTCCTGACGCTCGTCGCCTGCGACCACTGCTTCGTCTCGGCGGGCGGGACGTGACGGACGCCCTCGCGGTCGCTGCCGCAACCAGCGGCTTCATGCCCGACGACGAGGGCGCTGCCCTGCGGGCTGCCGCGGCCGAGGCGCGGCCGGGCACCTGGCTGGAGATCGGCACGTACTGCGGGAAGTCGACCGTCCTGCTCGGCAGCGTCGCGCAGAAGCGCGGCGCGCAGCTGGTCACCGTCGACCACCACCACGGGTCCGAGGAGAACCAGCCGGGGTGGGAGTGGCACGACTCCTCGCTCGTCGACCCGTCGACCGGTCGCCTCGACACGCTGCCGTCGCTGCGGCGCGCGCTGGCGGCGGCGGACCTCGACGACGTCGTGACGGTCGTGGTCGCGAGCACCCAGCAGGTCGCCGCCTGGTGGGGGAGCCCGCTCGACTTCCTGTTTCTCGACGGCAACCACACCGAGGCCGTGGCACAGCACGACTACGCGGCGTTCGCGCGGCACGTCGTCCCCGGCGGGCTGCTCGCCGTCCACGACGTGTTCCCCGACCCGGCCGACGGCGGCCAGGCGCCGTGGCACGTGGTGTGCCGGGCGCTCGACTCCGGTGCCTTCGAGCCGGCGAGCCAGCAGGGCTCGCTGCGCGTCCTTCGCCGTACCCACGGGCCGTTCGCGGCCGGCGGATAGGCCGCGGCGCGCGCCTTTCGAGGAAACGTTCGTCGTACGACCTTCTCGGCGAACGCTTCCTCACCCTGCGGTGCTCTGCTCGGGCGACGGATCGTCGGGGGACTGCCCGCGCCGGCGCCAGGCGACGAGGGCAGCGGCGCCCCCGGCGGCCAGCAGCCCCGTCGCCGCGACGGCGTCTGCGGGGTTCGTGCCGGTGAACGCGAGATCGCCGGCGGCCGCGGCGTGCGTCGACCCGAGAGCAGCCGTCGTCGTCGCCGACGGGCCCGGTGCGCCGGCGGAGCCGGCTGTCGGCGTGGCCACCGGGGTCGCGCAGGCGACGACCCCGCTGGGCTGACGGCGGGCCGGCCCGGACTCCTGCCGCGGCGTCGCGTTCGGCGGGACCGGGTACGGCGACCCCTTCCCCTCCGTCGCCTGCAGGCCGTTGGTCGCCAGCTGCTGGGTCACCAGCAGGTCCGTGCCCTCGGCCGGTACGGACGGCAGGGACGGCGCCGCGGCGGTCGGGGTGCCGGCGAAGTCGAAGGCGCCGGTCAGGTCGCCGACCACCCCGCGCCGCCAGGCGCTCAGGTTCGGGACCGGCGTACCAAAGCGGGTTTCGAGCAGTCGCAGGCACGAGGTGTGGTCGAGCGTGCCGGAGTAGCACAGACCGCCTCTGCTGTATGGGGAAAGCACCAGTGCGGGAACGCGGAACCCCAGCCCGATCGGCCCGGCGATGCCGTCGGCGGAGTCCACGCCGGACAGCGGCACGGTGAGGTACTCGCCCGGCGTCCCGGGCGGCGCGGTCGGCGGCGGGACGTGGTCGAAGAAGCCGCCGTTCTCGTCGAAGTTGACGATGATGGCGGTCTTCTCCCAGATCGCCGGGTACGAGACGACCGCGTCGAGGATCGCGGCGACCGCCGACTCCCCGTACTGCGGCGGGGCGGCGGGGTGCTCGCACTGCAGGAAGTCGGTGACGATCCACGACACCTGCGGCAACGTGCCGGCGGCGAGGTCGGCGTTGAACGTGCCCGGATACAGCGGGGTGAGCGCCTTCGCGTTGAGGGTGGGGTTCGTCGCGTACTGCTTGAAGTAGCGCAGCACGTTGTCCACGAGCAGGGTGCCGCCGAGGCCCTCGGCCGAGTCGGGGCTCTGGTAGACCTTCCAGCTGATCCCGGCCGCCTCCAGCACCTCGGGCATCGTCTGCCACGTGTAGCGGAAGAAGTACGACGGGTTGGGCGTCAGCGGCAGCGTCTCGACCAGCGGCCCGCCGTTCTTCCCGTCGGGGTCCAGCGTCCCGGACATCCAGTACATGCGGTTCGGGTACGTCGGCCCGATCACCGAGCAGTGGTAGGCGTCGCAGACCGTGAACGCGTCCGCGAGGGCGTAGTAGAACGGCAGCGTCTGCCGGTCGTAGTGGCTCATCACGATCGGCCCGTTGCCCGCGCCCTCGGCGGCGACGTGCGTGGCGAGGAACTTGTCCATCCGCCCGCCGTTCCAGCAGCCGTGCTGGGGGCCCCAGTCGTGTGTGGGGTCGTTGAGGACCTGCCCGTCGTGGGTCGAGTCCTGCTGGAGCGCGAACGGCAGCGTGTACCCGGTCGCCGTGGCGCCCGTGCCGGGCTGGTAGCCGTACTGCCGGAAGATCGACGAGGTCTCGCCGCCTACGTTCTGCGTCGGCGCGGTGGGGTCGTCGAACCCGCGCACGCCGGACAGGGTGCCGAAGTAGTGGTCGAACGACCGGTTCTCCTGCATCACGAAGATGAAGTGGTCGATGTCGGCGAGGCTGCCGCAGCCGGCCGGGTCGGCGGCCGCGAACGCGCGCTCGACGATGCCGGGCAGAAGGCTCGCGGCGGTAGCCCCGGCGCCGACCGTCGCGGCGCCCCGCAGGAACCGGCGCCGCGTGAGCGGGCGCGGCCCGTTCGGTCGTGTCTCGTCGGTCATGGTTCCCCCGAACTGTCCCGATGGTTGCGCGCTAGAACGTACAACCCGGTGTCGCGGGCGACCGGTCCGGCCCGGATGGCACAGGATGGAGGGGATGATCAGCGTTCAGCACGTGACCAAGCGCTTCGGCGACACCGTGGCGGTCGACGACCTCACCTTCGACGTGCGCCCGGGCGTCGTCACCGGCTTCCTCGGCCCGAACGGCGCCGGCAAGTCCACCACCATGCGCATGATCGTCGGCTTGGATGCGCCGACCGCGGGCGAGGTGACGGTCAACGGCCGCCGGTACGTCGACAGCCCCGCGCCGCTCGCCGAGGTGGGCGTCCTGCTCGAAGCCCGCGCCGTCCACGGAGGTCGGTCGGCGTTCGCGCACCTGCTGGCACTGGCCCAGACCAACGGCATCCCGCGGTCGCGCGTCGACGAGCTCATCGACCTGGTCGGGCTCCGTGAGGTCGCCCGCCGCCGGGCCGGCCACTTCTCGCTCGGGATGGGGCAGCGCCTCGGCATCGCCGCGGCCCTGCTCGGCGACCCCGAGGTCGTCGTGCTCGACGAGCCGGTGAACGGCCTGGATCCCGAGGGGATCCGGTGGATCCGCGACCTGCTGCGCGACCTGGCGGCCGAGGGGCGCACGGTGCTGGTGTCGTCCCATCTCATGAGCGAGATGGCCGTGACGGCGGACCATCTCGTCGTCGTGGGCCAGGGGCGGCTGATCGCCGACACGAGCGTCGCGGACTTCGTCGACCGCGCGTCCACCAACTACGTGGTCGTCCGGACCCCGGAGCCGGACCGGCTCGTCGCCGCGGTCTCCGGCCCGGACGTGACCGTGGCGCCCGAAGCCGTTGGCGGGCTGGAGGTTCGCGGCCTGTCACCGGAAGAGATCGGGCGGCTGGCCTTCGCCGCGCGGATCCCGCTGTACGAGCTGTCGCCGCGGCAGGCGTCGCTGGAGCAGGCGTTCATGGAGCTGACCCGGGACGCGGTCGACTTCCGCGGCGGGTCCGCCTCCGTGCCGGACCGCGGGGAACGGTCGTGACCGCCCCGTCGCCGGTCCGCACGACGCCGCGCATCCCCGGCGTCCGGGTCACGCAGGCCAGGGTGCTGCACGGGGAGTGGACGAAGTTCCGGACGCTGCGGTCGACGTACATCACCGTGTTCGTGGCCGTGGTTCTGGGTGTCGGCGTGGCTGCCATCAGTGCGGCGGTCACGGCGAACCACTGGCCGCACGCCGACCTGCGCGACAAGCTCACGTTCAACGCGGTGTCCACGAGCCTCAACGGCATCTACCTCGCCCAGCTTGCGCTCGGCGTGCTCGGCGTCCTGCTGGTCACCGGCGAGTACTCCACGGGGATGATCAAGGCCACGCTGACGGCGGTGCCGAAGCGGCTCCCGGTGCTCTGGGCGAAGCTGGCGATCTACACCGCGGTCACGGCCGTGGCCGCTTTCGCGATCAGCTTTGCGTCCTTCTTCGTCGGGCAGGAGCTGCTGTCCAGCCAGCACATCCAGACCACGCTGACCACCCCGCCGGCCCTGCGCATGGTGGTCGGCGCCGCGCTCTACCTGCTCGTCGTCGGCATCCTGGCGGTGGCGATCGGCGCCCTGACCCGCAACTCCGCCGGAGGAATCTCGGCGTGGGTCGCGGTCTTCTTCGTCATCCCACCGATCTTCCTGGCCCTGCCGGACAGCTTCTCCAAGCACATCGCCCCGTACCTGCCGGCCGAGTCGGGACAGGCCCTCTGGACCAGGAACCTGACGACGAGCCTGTCGCCGTGGGTCGGTTTCGGCGTGCTGTGCGCCTGGACGGTGGCCGCTGTCGTCGCCGCGGCCATCACGCTCCGTCGCCGTGACGCCTGACCGACGCGGCAGAAGTCCGGGCTACCGCGCAGGAGTCGGCACGGCGGCGGCGAACACCCGGTCGTGACCCGTCGAGACACCCTGCGATCGATCCCGCATCGGCTCACGACGCGGCGGCTGGCGGCGCTGGTGTTCGCGCCGATCCTGGCCGCGAGCGCACTCGCCACTGTGCCCGCCTTCGCCTCCGGCGCACCTGGTTCCGGCTCGCACGAAGCTCCTGCGCGGGCCTGGGTCAACCACGACTCCGACCACTGGGGGGGATGGTCGGACCATGCCAACGCGGGCGCGCTGACCAACCCGGCCGGGTGCGACCCGATCGACCCCGCGCAGTGCATGCTGCCGTACCCGAACGACTGGTTCACCCGCGACGACCCCACCAGCGCGACCGGACGCCGGCTCGACCTGAACGTGCTGGCGATGCCGCGCAACATCGCCGGCAAGCCCATCGACCCGACGGCGTTCAACGCCAGCGACGGCTTCAGTGCCGGTTCGGAGATCCTCACCGTCGTGCCCGGCATGACCCGGAACGCCGACCTGGCGGCCTCGCGGCTCCCGACGGACCTCGACATGGGCGCCAACACCGAGCGGAACCTCGGAGTCGTGCTCCTCGACGCCACGACCGGAAAGACCGTGCCGGTGTGGGCGGAGATCGACCAGTACACGTCCGAGGCGGGCGCCGTGCCGGCCGGGGCTTCCGCACCGGTGCAGCAGGACCTGATGATCCACCCCGCCGAGAACCTCCAGGACGGGCACCGTTACGTGGTGGGCCTGCGGCACCTGGTGACCGACGGCGGTGACCTGGCCAGACCCTCGACTGCGTTCGAGACGTACGTGCACGCCTACCTGACGCACGCGACGCAGGGCGACCCGCGGGCTGCGCACATGGCCGGCGTGTTCGCGGACCTGCAGGAGGCGGGGTGGACGGTCTCCGCCAGCCCGCAGGAGCTCCTTCTCGCGTGGGACTTCACGACCGCCTCCAGCCAGAACGTCACCGGCCGGCTGCTCGCGATCCGGGACAACGCTTTCGAGCAGCTCGGCGAGACCCAGGCCCAGATCGACGCCGGCACCGACACCGGGCACGCCCCGTCGTACACCGTCTCCGCGGTCACCGACTACACACCGGCGCAGAACGCGAACGTCGCCCGCGAGATCACCGGCACGTTCACGGTGCCCTGCTACATCGGCCCCACGTGCTCGCTGCCGGTGAAGTGCAACGTGATCAGTGCCAGCCCGTTCGACGACTGCCCGACCCCCGGCGTCTTCTACGACACCGACCCGACCGACCCGGACTCGACGCCGAGCCAGGTTCCGGGTCAGACGTACCAGGCCGGGTTCATCTGCGTCGTCGGCCGTGCGGCGTTCACGGCGGGGCAGACCCTCCGGCCCGTGGAGTACGGCCACGGCCTGTTCGGCAGTGATACGGAGGTGACCTCCTCGCCGCAGGAGGAGATGGCCGGCCGTGAAGGGATGATGTACTGCGCGACCGACTGGTTCGGGTTCGCCAATGCCGACGTGCCGAACGCGGTCGTGGCCCTCACCGACCTGTCGTTCTTCCCGATCCTCATCGACCGCACGGAGCAGGGCGAGCTCAACTTCCTCTACCTGCAGCGGCTGATGATCAGCCCGCAGGGGTTCGCCCGTAACGCGGCGTTCCAGTACCCGTCCGGGCGGACGTTCATCAACCTGTCCGACGGCGTCTCGTACGACGGCAACAGCCAGGGCGGGATCTACGGCGGGACCGTCTGCGCGGTGTCGATCGACGTCCGCCGCTGTGCGCTGGGCGTTCCCGGCATGGACTACCCGCTGCTGCTGCCGCGGTCGAGCGACTTCGTCGCCGACAAGACCGTGAGCCAGGTCGCCGTGCAGGAGGTACGGCAGCTCGCCGCGAACCCGGCCGGGTTCGACCCGGGCGCGGCCTACTCCGACATCGGCTACTCGAACATCTTCGACCTCGCCTACCCCGACCAGGCGCAGCGCCAGCTGATCCTCGACCTGCTCTCCACGCAGTGGGACCGGGCCGACCCGGACGGTTACGCCTCGCACATGACGTCGTCCGCATCCGGCGGTCCGCTACGGGACTGCACGGGGCTTGGCGCCGTCCCGGTCGCGCGCGTCCCGGCCGTGTGCCCGGTGGCCGCGCCGGACCACCACGTACTGATGCAGGTCGCGTGGGGGGATCACCAGGTCGCCAACGTCACGGCGTTCGCCGAGGCTCGCACAATCGGGGCCCGGGCGGTCGGCGGGCCGGCCACGTCGAACCGGCTCGGCGGCGGCGAGGCACTACTCGCTGGCAGGCTGTGCTCGAACGAACCGAACGGCAACCAGGCGAACGATGCCGTGGACGGGAACTACTGCTACGCACCGGATTCGCCGCTGTGGGGAATCCCGGCAGTCAGCCGCTTCCCGTACGACGGATCCGCAATCGTGATCTTCGATGCGGGTCCGGACGGCAGCACGTCGTACGGCACCGACCCCCCGCCACCGTCCGACGTGCCGCCGGCGGAGACCAGCGCGAACGAGGACCCGCACGAGGCCCCGCGCCGCAGCTG
>DASVGV010000056.1:0-9970 GCA_036379355.1 Mycobacteriales bacterium
ACAGCGTCACCTTGCCGTCCGACCCGATCGGCACCGTGACCTCGTTCGCCACCGCACCCGACCCGGCCACGTTCAACACCGACGTCTTCGCGCAGCTCGCCACACTCGTCGCCGCCGGGCAGGCCGCGACGAAGCTGCTGCCAGCGCCGCTCAACCCCACCGCCGTCAGGTTCAACACCGCCGCCGTCGCCCCCGCCGGCACACCCGACAAGGCCAACGTCACCGACTGTCCCGCCCCCACCGGAGCCTTCGCCGCCCCCACCCCACTACGCGTGTCCAGCACCCGGACCGGGGTCGAGACCTGGCTCACCGGAATGGTCGTACCCGGTCCGGCCACGTTGCCGGTCAGGGTCGTCTGGGAGGACTTGTAGGTCCAGATGCCGTAGTACTGGTCGGAGTTCGTGTTGTTCGACACGACGGTGCCGGTGTTCTGACCGCCGGGGGCGTAGACGAGGATGCCCGCCGTCTGCGGCGCCTCCTGGGCCCCGAAGTTGTTGGCCCGCAGGGTGTTTCCGGTGACCGTCACATTCTGCGTGGACGACGTGGGGGCGATGGCGTTGACGACCACGCCGCCCTCGAACGACCCGTCGATGGTGTTCCCGCTGACCGACACCGTGCTCAGCGACGAACCCGGCAGGTTCGCAGCGACGACGATGCCACCGATGTCGGGGCCGTTCGCCTGCGACATACCGGTGCCGACGACGGTGTTCCCGGAGATGGTCAGCTGAGACAGGCTGCCCCCGAAGTTCTGGGTAGCGACGACGATCGCGCAGCCCCCGTAGTTGCGCCACACCTGGTTGTTCGTGATGACGTCGTTCGTGGACGCTACCGGGGGGGCCTTCGGGTTCTGGGTCAGCGCCCCCGGGTCGTTGGGCCCGTTGTCCATGATGCCGATGCCGCCGCGGCCGTTGTCGAAGACCTTGTTGCCGCTGATCGTCGAGTCCGAGACGCCGAACAGGCTGATGCCGAACGACTGCCCGACCTTCGAGTTCAGTCCGCTGCCCGGCAGCGGCGGGGCACTCGGGTCGATCGTGTGGAAGCCGTTGCCGTCGACCGTGGAGTTCTGCACCGTCAGCGCCGACGTCTTCTCCGCGAGGATGCCCTGGAAGTTCGCGCCCGTCACCGTCACGCCGTCGATCGTGACGCCGGTGGCGCCCGAGCCGACGTAGATGCCGATGTCACAGCCGGTGGCGTCGACCGTCGTCGCACTGATCTTCTGGTTGGCCTGGGCGACGACGGCGGCGGACAGCCCCGTGCCACCGGCGTCTGCGGTGCACGACGCCGGGGCGGCGCCGGCAACCGCCGACCAGGTCACCGACAACAAAGCAGTCGAAACAGCCACAATGCCTACGATCAAGGACTTCCGACCCGCTTCGTTCACAGTGCGCTCCAGGGTGAGGGTGATGCCGCGCGACCGGCGCCCTCGTGCTCATCGGTTTCGGGTGGCCGCGGGTCGGTCTAGCACGGCATTGCGGCCGCCGCAACCCTCTCCCGGCTCTCCGGACGCGGCGGCGGCGACTCAGAACAGCGCGGTGGCCAACTCGCGGCGCGCCTTGCCGACCAGCGGGTCGGCGTTCCCCAGCAGGTCGAACAGCTCCAGCAGGTGCGTGCGGGCGGCGTCCCGCTCGTCCCCCGTCGTGTTGCGGATCACCTGGAGCAGCAGGTCAAACGCGTCGCCGGCCTGATCGTTGAGGACGAGCACGTCGGCCACGCCGCACGCGGCCTCCACGTCGTCGGGGTTGGCGCCGAGCCGCTGCTGGAGCGCGGCCGGGTCCATGGTGGTGGCGCGCTGGAGCAGCGACGCGCGGGCGATGCCGCCGCGGGCCTCGGCCTTGAGGTCGCCGGCGACCCCGGGCCGGTCGTGCAGCCGCTGGTATGCCGCCAGGGCGCCGGCGGTGTCGCCCGCGAGCAGCGCCTCGTCGCCGGCGGCAAGATCAGGGTCCACCGGCTCCTCCGCCGGCTGGTCGGCGCCGGCCGGCGCGGGGCCCGACATCGGACCGAACTGGCCGGTGCGGGCCGCAGCCACCAGCTGCTCGGTCCAGCGGCGTACCTGCGACTCGGGCAGGGCGCCGGTGAACTCGCTGACGACCTGGCCGTGCACGATCGCCTTGACCGCCGGGATGCCCTGTACCTGCGCGGCCTGCGCGAGTCGCGGGTTCGCGTCGACGTCGATCTTCGCCAGGATCCAGTCGCCGTTCGCCTCGGCGGCCAGCTTCTCCAGGATCGGGGACAGCTGGCGGCACGGCCCGCACCACTCAGCCCAGAAGTCGATCACGACGGGTACGGCGGTGGAGCGGGTCAGCACGTCTTGCTCGAAGCTGGCCTCGGTGACGTCCACCACGTGCGCGCCGGCTGGGCCGGCGGGCGGCGGGGGGGTGCCGAGCCCGTCGAGCGGCACGGCACCGGACATGCGCAGGGCGGCGTTCGCATCCACGCCGTCCATCCTCACACGCCGCCGGCAGCGCGTCGGCTCAGGAGGCGGCGGCTTCGGTGCCGAGGACGAGTGTCGACGCGGCCATGAACATGCCGCCGTTGCCGAGCGCCACGGACACGTCGACGCCGGGCACCTGCGCCGCCGCCTCGCCGCGGACCTGCCGGACGCTCTCCTGCACCAGGAACATGCCATACATCCCGGTGTGGGTGTACGACAGCCCGCCGCCGTTGGTGTTGAGCGGCAGCCGGCCGCCCGGGGCGGTGTTGCCGTCGGCGACGAACGCGCCGGCCTCGCCGCGGCCGACGAAACCCATGTCCTCCAGGGCGTACAGCGGCACGTGCGCGAACGCGTCGTAGATCATCAGGTGGTCGACGTCACGGTGCGAGATGCCGGCCTGCGCGAACGCCGCCTCGGACGACATGCGGAACCCGCGGCAGCGGGTCAGGTCGGCCATCATCGACATCAGCGGTGCGTCGCACGCCTCGCCGGATCCGAGCAGGTAGACCGGCGGCTTCGGGAAGTCCTTCGCCCGGTCGGCCGCCGTCACGATCAGCGCGCCGCCGCCGTCGGTGACCAGGCAGCACTCGAGCAGGTGGAAGGGGTACGCGATCATGCGCGACGCGAACACGTCGTCGACCGTGATCGGGTCCCGGAACATCGCCCGCGGGTTCTGCGCCGCCCACTGCCGCTGCACGACCGCGACCTGCGCCATCTGCTCGAACGTCGTCCCGGTGTCCTTGAGGAACCGCAGCGCGGGCACGGTGAACGTCGACGGCGGCCCGACGACGCCGTACGGCGACTCGAACTGGCCGTGCACCGAGGACGGGTCGCGGCCCCAGCCGCCCTCGCCGACCCGCGACTTGCCGGACTGCCCGTGCGTGATCAGCACGGTGCGGCAGTAGCCGGCGGCGATCGCCGCCGCGGCGTGCCGGACGTGGAAGAGGAACGACGTGCCGCCGACGGCGGTCGTGTCGAGCCACGTCGGGGTGATGCCGAGCGAGTGCGCGATCGTGATCGGCCCGGGGTTGGTGACGCTCGCGACGCCGTCGATGTCCGCCGGGGTCAGGCCGGCGTCGGCGAGCGCGTTGCGCGCGGCCTCCAGATGCAGCCCGAGCGCGGACTGGTCGGGCAGCTTGCCGAGCCGGTCGGTCTCGGCGGCACCGACGATCGCGGCGTACGCGGTCATGCCGACACCCCCTGCGCCGCAGGGGCGAACACCGGGATCGCCATCTCGCCGCGCTGCTCGAACTGCACGCGTACCGGCATGTCGAGCACCAGGTTCTCGGGGGTGGGCTCGACGCCGACGATGTTGGTCATCATCCGCGGCCCTTCGGCGAGCTCGACGACGGCGATGACGTACGGCGCCGTGAACCCGGGCGCCGGACGCTCGTTGATGACGTACGAGTGCAGGGTCGCCTCACCGCTGGCGGTGAACCACTCGACGTCCCACGACGCGCAGTGCGGGCAGACCGGCCGCGGGTAGAAGTACGCCTCGCCGCAGGCCCGGCATCGCTGGATGCGCAGCTCACCGGCCGCGGCGCCGTCCCAGTACGGCTGGGTCTCCGGCGTCGGCCGGGGCAGCGCCTTCTCACGCACGGGCTTGTCGGGCACGGGCTTGTCGGGCACGGGTGTTCCTCTCTGACATGGCTCGCAACGCGAGCGTCGCTCGCTCAGGCTCCGCTGGCGACGAGGAGCGGCTCCTCGACGGGCATCAGGGTTCGGCCGTACACGCGCCGGGACAGCAGGCAGGCCGCCACGCACGCCGCCGACACGATGATCATGAACAGGTACGTCAGCCGGTAGCCGGTCACCAGCAGGTCGATCGTATGCGCCGGGACCGCGCTGATCGTCCCGGCGTAGACGGCGCGGCGGTCGCCACCGGCCAGCGGCTCGGCGAGCAGGGTCAGGCACACCGCGGTGCCGACGACCATGCCGGTGTTCTGGAGCATCAGCCGGATGGCGTTGACGATGCCGAGCCGCTTCGAGGGGATGCCGGTCAGGATCGCGGTGATGTTCGCCGGCATGAACACCCCGGAACCGAGCCCGACCAGCACGATCCCCAGGCAGATCCACGGGTACGGCGTGTGTGGCCCGACCGTCAGCAGCAGGACCAGCAGGCCGGCGCCGGCGAGCGACGACCCCGCGACGGCGAGGCCGCGCGGGGATGCCCAGCGGGTCAGGGTGCCGAGCAGCCCCGAGCCGAGGACGGTCGCCGCCGACAGCGGCAGCAGCGCGACACCGGCGTGCAGGGCGGAGTCGCCGCGGACCGCCTGGAAGTACAGGCCGACGATGAGCACCACCGACGAGCGGGCGGCGGTGTTCAGGAACGCCGCGAAGTTGGCAGCCGAGAACGCCCGGTCGGCGAACAGCCGCAGGTCGACGATCGGGTGCCGCCCGCGGCGCTCGACGTAGACGAAGGCGGGGATCAGCACCGCGAACGCCGCGAGGCCGACGAGCACGATCGGGCTGGTCCAGCCGAGGGAGCCGCCCTCCGACAGCGCGACCAGCAGGCCGCCGAGGCCGAGGACGAACAGCAGGTTGCCGACCGGGTCGATGCCCTGGTACTCCTCGGCCCGCGGGCTGCGCCGCAGCGTGACCGAGCCCCAGGCGAGACAGACGAGCCCGACCGGCACGTTGAACCAGAAGACCCAGCGCCAGCCGAGCGTGGTGACCAGCAGGCCGCCGAGGGTCGGTCCGAGCAGGGCCGCGACGGAGAACGAGGCGAGGTAGATGCCCATGCCGCGCGACAGCAGCCGTTCCGGGAAGGCCGCGCTCACGATCGCCGCGCTGTTGGTCAGCAGCATCGCCGACGCGGACGCCTGCACCACCCGCAGGGCGATGAGGAACCCGACGCTGGGCGCGAAGCCCAGCAGCAGGCTGGCCCCGGTGTAGATGCCGAGGCCCACGAGGTACATCCAGCGGCGGCCGAGGATGTCGGCACACCGGCCCCAGACGAGAGTGAGGACGGTACTGACGAGCAGGTACGTGAGCAGGATCCAGCTGGCCTCGCTGGAGGTGGCGTGGAAGTGCCGGACCACGGCCGGCAGGCCGGTGTTGAGCGCGCTGGAGTTCAGCGAGGTGAGGACGCTGGCGAGGCCCACGACCGACAACGCGCGCCAGGCGTACGCAACGTCCTCGCCGCCGTCGCCGGAGACGGGCCCGTTCACGTCCGCCTCCCGTACCACCGGTCCTTGCCTGCGTCGACGAACCTATCAGTTCTAGAACTGTGTTCTGGCATGATCCAGCGTGCTGGCGACGGGAGGTGTCGTGAATCACACCGAGCAGGAGCCCGCGCCGCCGGACCGGTCGGGTCGGCAGTGGGGACGCTCCACGCAGACCCGTACCGCGATCCTGGAGGCGGCGCGGACCGAGTTCCTCGAGCACGGCTACACCGAGGCCGGGATCGCCCACGTGGTGGAGCGGTCCGGATGCAGCGTCGGCAGCATCTACCACCACTTCGGCGGCAAGGCCGAGCTGTTCCTCGCGCTGTGGGAGAGCCACCAGCGCGACTACGCGGAAGCGGCGAACCAGGCGGTGTCCGAGGCGCGGCGGGGCGGCGAGCAGGACCCCCTCGAGCTGTTCGTGGCGGGCTCGCGGGCGTACCTGGAGATGGCCTGGACCAACCACGGGATGGCGCGGCTGTTCCTCGCCGGCGACGGGCCGCCGGGGTTCGACACGCTCCAGCGCCAGCGCGGCCGCAGCTGGATCCGGCAGAACGGGGCGCTGCTGCGGGCGCCGGACGACCCTGTGGGGCGGGTGCTCGTCATGGTGCTGACGTCGATCGTCGGGGACGGGGCGCGGGAGGTCAGCTCGCTGGACTCGCGCGCCGAGGCGTACGAACTCATCGAGGCGACCCTCGGCTTCGTCCGCAAGGTCGCGACCTGACCACGAAGGAGATTTCATGATCGACCAGCAGGTCGCGGCGCTGTTCAACCCGCGGTCCATCGCCCTCGTCGGGGCGACCGACAAGTCGCTGTGGTCGCTGTCGACGTACGCGAACCTCGGCGTGCACGGCTTCCCCGGCGACGTGCACCTGGTCAATCCCAAGGGCGGGCTCGTCCACGGCCGCCAGTCGTACGCGACCATCGCCGACCTCCCCGACGGCGTCGACCTCGCCTTTCTCATGGTGCCGACGACGGCGGTCCTCGACGTCGTCGAGCAGGTGGCCGACCGCGGGATCGGCTCGGTGGTGCTGCTGACGTCCGGCTTCGCGGAGGTCGGCGAGGAGGGCGCCCGGCTCGAGCGGGAGGTCGTCGACCTCGCGCAGCGGCGCGGCGTGCTCATCCTGGGGCCGAACGGGAACGGGTACATCAACGCGGCCGCGAGCATCACGCCGTACGGGCTGCCGATCGCCTCACCGCTCCTGCGGGGCCCGGTCGGCGTCGTGCTGCAGAGCGGTGCGCTGGCGAGCGCGGTGCTCAACTTCGCGCAGGCGCGGAACGTCGGCGTGAGCCTGCTGGTCTCGATGGGCAACGAGTCGATGGTCACGATGACCGATGTCATGCGCTACCTCGTGCACGACGAGGCGACGCGGGTGATCACGCTGTTCATCGAGTCGATCCGCCACCCGGGCGAGTTCCTCGACGTGGCCGAGGAGGCGCTCGCCGCCGGCAAGCCGGTGGTGGCGCTGAAGGTGGGTCGCAGCCAGGCCGGCGCGCGCGTCGCGAAGGCGCACACGGGATCGCTGGTCGGCGACGACGCGGTGGTGGACGCGGTGTTCCGGCAGCACGGCGTGATCCGGGTCGACAGCCTCGAGGACCTGCTGATCACCTCGGGGCTGCTCGCGGAGACGGGGCCGCTGCCCGGTCGGCGCATCGGGTTCGTGACCGCGTCGGGCGGCGCGAGCGAGATCATCGCCGACCGGGCCGAGGACGAAGGCCTCGAGATCCCCCCGTTCGCAGCGGAAACGGTGGCCGGTCTGAAGGAGATCGTGCCGCCGTTCGCGTCGACGCAGAACCCGGTCGACGTCACCGGGTACATCCTCGTCGACGGCTCCCTGCTGGCCCGGTCGCTGCGCGTCGTCCAGGACGACCCGGGGATCGACATGGCCGTACTCGTGTCCGACCTGCCCCGCGACGAGCCCAAGGACCCGAGCCGGCTGATCGACCGCGCGCGCCGGTCCGCGGAGGCGTTGCGCTCCTCCTCGAAGCCGACCGTCGTCCTCGGCAACACGCTGACCGACATCACGCCGTTCGGCCGCCGGGTCGCGGAGGAGGTCGGCTACCCCGGCGTTCTCGGCGGCATCCACCACGGGCTCACGGCCCTGGGGCGCGCGCTGCGCTGGTCGGAGTCCTACCGCGCCCGTACCGCCGCCACCCCTCCCCCGCGAGATGCGCCACACGCACGCATCTCGCCCGCTGACGCGTCGGTTTCCCACATCTCGGCGGGTACGGGTGAGCCGTTCACGGGGCAGTGGTCGGAGCACCGGGCCGCGGCGTTCCTCGCCGAGCGCGGCATCCCCGTCGTCCCGCAGCAGCTCGTCGAGGACGCCGACGCGGCCGCCGACGCGGCCGAGCGGTTCGGGTACCCCGTCGTCGTCAAGCTCGCCGCCGACGACCTGCTGCACAAGAGCGACATCGGCGGGGTACGGCTGGGGCTGGGCACGGCGGCAGAGGTCCGGCAGGCGTACGACGACGTCGTCGCCGCCGGCCGCTCCGCGGGTGGGACCGTGCTGGGCGCGCTGGTGCAGCCGCAACGGTCCGGCGGGATCGAGCTCCTGGTCGGCGTGGTGACCGACCCGGTCTGGGGGCATGTGCTGGCGGTCGGGCTCGGCGGGATCTGGGTCGAGGTGCTGCGCGACACGGCACTGCGCGTGCTGCCGGTGACCCGCGACGACGTCCGCACGGCGCTGACCGAGCTCCGCGGCGCGGCCGTTCTCCACGGCGCCCGCGGGACCGAACCCGCCGACCTCGACGCGGTCGCCGACGCGATCACCGCGATCACGGGCCTGGCCACCGACCTCGGCGACCGCCTCGAGTCGCTGGAGATCAACCCGCTGCTCGTGACCGGTGCTCGCGTCGAGGCGCTCGACGCCCTCATCACCTGGCACTGACGCGCCGACGCCACCCGCCGCACGCCGCCGAGCCGAATCCGACCACCGTCGCGCGGGAACTGGCGGTCCGGGCGTGGTACGCCGTGCCGATGGTTCGTTGATCTCGGCGCCGGCGAGGCGGTGGTATGGCCGGTGGCGAGAAGCCCCGAGTCAGAAGCGGGCGGTCTCGCGGTGCTCGCCCCATTCGGCGCGCAGGGCGTCGCAGATCTCGCCGAGGGTGGCTTCGGCCCGGGCGGCGTCGAGCATCGCGGGGATGGCGTTCTGCGACGCGCGGACCGCGGCGACCATCGCGCCGAGCGCCGCGTCCACGTCGCCCTGCTCCCGCTGGGCCCGTCGCGCGGCCAGCTGGGCGACCTGGTCGCGTTCGACCTCGTGCGAGACCCGGAGGATCTCCAGGTCCTCCTCCCCCGCCGGCGACCCGGTGAGCACGTTCACCCCGACCTGGCGCTTGTCCCCTTTCTCGACCGCGACCTGGTACGCGAACGCGGCGTCCGCGATCTCGCCGGTGAACCAGCCCTCCTCGATCCCCCGCAAGATCCCCGACGTCATCGTCCCGTCCGCCGACAGCCCCCGGATCGACGCGAAGATCTTCTCCGCCCGCGCCTCCATGTCGTCGGTCAGCGCCTCCACGTACCACGACCCCCCCAGCGGATCGACCACGTTCGCGACCCCGGTCTCCTCCGCCAGCACCTGCTGGGTCCGCAACGCAATATGGGCCGCCCGCTCCGACGGCAGCGCCAGCACCTCGTCCAGCGCGTTCGTGTGCAGCGACTGCGTCCCGCCCAACACCGCCGCCAGCGCCTCGATCGCCGTCCGGACCACGTTGTTGTCCGGCTGCTGCGCCGTCAGCGACACCCCCGCCGTCTGCGTGTGGAACCGCAGCTGCTGCGCCTTGGCACTCTTGGCCCCGTACACGTCGCGCAGCCACCGCGCCCAGATCCGCCGAGCCGCCCGGAACTTCGCGATCTCCTCGAAGAAGTCCACGTGCGCGTCGAAGAAGAACGACAGCCCCGGCGCGAACGTCTCGATGTCCAGCCCCCGCGACAGGCCCAGCTCCACGTACGCGAAGCCATCCGCCAGCGTGTACGCCAGCTCCTGCGCCGCCGTCGACCCCGCCTCCCGGATGTGATACCCCGACACGCTGATCGGCTTGTACGCCGGGATGTTCGCCGCGCAGTACTCCATCAGATCGCCGATCAACGACAGGTGCGGCTGCGGCGGGAACAGCCACTCCTTCTGCGCGATGTACTCCTTGAAGATGTCCGTCTGCAACGTCCCGTTCAGTTCGGCGATGTGCACGCCCTGGCGTTCGGCCGCGACCAGATACATGCAGAACACCGGCACCGCGGGCCCGCTGATCGTCATCGACGTCGTCACATCCGAAAGCGGGATCCCGCCGAACAACACATCCATGTCCGCCGCCGACATGCAGGTGCTGTTCGACGGCATCGACCTCGCCTCGGTCACCACGTCGATGACGATCA
>DASVGV010000057.1:0-25253 GCA_036379355.1 Mycobacteriales bacterium
GGGGGGTGGCGGGTGGGAGGTGTGGTCGCCGAGGCGACGGGGCGAGCGCTGCTCGTTACGCTCGATCGGTGGTCGCCCCCTCGCTTCCCCCGGCCGCGCACCGCCGCGGCCGAGCGCTGGCCACCGGCGTCGCCCTGGTCGTGATCGTGGGGGTCGCCGCGCTCGTCGCCCGGGGCATCACCGACCAGAGCGGCCCCGTGCTGCCCCTGGCGCTCTGCCGTGCCGGCCAGTCGCTCGACTTCCTCGCGCCGCTCGACCTGCGCCGCGCGTTCACCGCCTGGCAGGGGGATGCGGTCTTCGACCTGGTCTCGGTGCTCGCGGTGCTGGCGTACGCGTGGGGCGCGCGCGCCTACCGCCGGGGCACCGGCGCCCGGTGGCCGTGGCAGCGCAGCGCGCTGTTCGGCGTCGGGATCGTGCTGCTGGTGCTGGCGACGAACTCGGCGCTGGCCGTCTACGACATGACGCTGTTCAGCGTCCACATGATCCAGCACCTGGCGCTGATCATGGTGATCCCGGCGTTCCTCGTGCTCGGCCGGCCGCTCACGATGCTGCTGGCGCTGTCCGAACGGGCCCGGACCGTCGCGCAGGCCCGCGTGTGGGCGGCCGTGTTCTCCGCCCCTGTCGCTCTCGGTGCGTACGCCGCCGTGCTGGTCGGCACCCACCTCACCGGCGTCATGGGCCAGGTCATGCAGCACGCCTGGGCGGGTCAGCTCGAGCACGCGCTCTACCTCGTGGTCGGCGTCCAGTTCTTCGCCGCGGCGATCGGCAACGCTCCCGTGCCGTGGCGGCTGTCGTACCCGGGGCGGATCTTCCTCACCATGGCCGCGATGGCCGTGGACACCTTCGTCGGCATCGTGCTCATGATGTCGGTCCAGCCGATCGCGATGCTGGGCCACCCCGGGTGGGGGCCGAGCCCCCTCGCCGACACCCACCTCGGCGGGGCCGTGATGTGGGTCGGCGGGGACGGGCTGATGGCCCTCGCGCCGGTGGCCCTCATCGTCGCCTGGGCCCGGAGTGCCGAGGAGCCGGCGGAGGCCAGCGGCTGGTTCGAGCGGGCCCGGGTGGCCCAGCTGGTGTCACACGGCGCGGCCGAGCCGGCGGCCGACGGCGCCGTCGACGGCGACGACGCGCAGCTCGAGGCGTACAACCGCTGGCTCGCCCAGCTGAACCGGCGCAGCTGAACCGGCGCAGCCGAACCGCCCCCCGGAGTGCGCACAGCGCGCGCACGGGCGTTCCGTGGCGAGTTCTCAGGCCCCGGCGCAGCCGCCGGAGGCAGACTGGACCGCATGGATCCACGCGACCGGGGGCGGCGGCGACTGGCGGTGGCGACCGTGGGCGCCGGGGCGCTGGCGGTCGCGGGCGCTGCCGGTGTGGGCCTCACCCGACCGACGCCCAGTCACGCCGCCACCCGGACTCCGACCACGTCGCAGCGCGGCCAGGGCTACACCCAGCAGGACGAGGCCCAGCAGCAGCCCGGCTTCGTACCGCAGGCGTCCTCCGGCCAGGCGGATGCCGGCTCCAGCGGAAGCTGACCGTGCGCCGGGGCGAGATGTGGTGACCAGCACGCTGAGCCGGCCGCCGTCGCTCGCCTTCCGCGCGATCGGCTGCGAGTGCCGCGTCGCCGTGACCGACCCAGCGCGCGTCGTGCAGGCACGCGACCGTCTCGTCGCCGCCCTCGACCGGCTCGACCGCGCCGCGAGCAGGTTCCGCGCGGACAGCGAGGTCAGCCGGCTCGCCGCGGCGGGCGGCCGGCCCACGCCGGTCAGCGCGCTGCTCGCCGACCTGCTGCGGACGGCGCTCACCGCCGCGCGGGACACCGGCGGCCTTGTCGACCCCACGCTCGGACGAGCCCTCGTCGACTGCGGGTACGACGCCGACCTGGCCGACCTGCCCGCGATGCGCCCCGGAGCCGTCGTCCGGGTACGACCGCGGGCCCGCTGGCAGGACGTGCGGCTCGACGGCGCGATCGCCACGGTGCCCGCCGGGGTGCTGCTGGACCTCGGTGCCACCGCCAAGGCGCGGGCCGCCGACCTCGCCGCCGAGCGGCTCGCCGGCGAGCTCGACTGCGGCGTGCTGGTCGCGCTCGGCGGCGACATCGCCGTCCGCGGAGCCGCTCCCCCGGACGGGTGGCGCGTCCGCATCACCGACGCGCCGACCCCGCTGGACGCCCCGCCGGACGGCCCCGCGCAGACCGTCGCGATCACCGAGGGCGGCCTGGCGACCAGTTCGACGGCGTCGCGCCGCTGGGCGTACGGCGCGGGGGAGATGCACCACCTGCTCGACCCGCGCACCGGCCTTCCCGCGGTGACCCCGTGGCGCACCGTCAGCGCAACCGCGCCGACCTGCCTCACGGCGAACGTCGCGACCACCGCCGCGATCGTCCGCGGTGAGGACGGGCTCCCGTCGGCCCGCGCGACCGGCCTGCCGACGCGCCTGGTCGGTACGCGCGGCGACGTCGTCCACCTCGGCGGCTGGCCGGCATGACCACCGACGCCCTCTGGTACGTCGCGCGTGGCACCGGAACCGCCATGCTCGTGCTGTTCACCGCCAGCCTGGTGCTCGGCATCGTCACCCGCGGCGGCCGGCCGCTGCCGGGGCTGCCGCGGTTCGCCGTCGCCGGCCTGCACCGCAACGTCTCGCTGCTGGCCCTCGCGTTCCTGGCCGTCCACGTCACGACGATCGTGTCCGACCACTACGCGCGCACCGGGTGGCTCGCCGTCGCCGTCCCGTTCACCGGTCACTACCGCCCGCTGTGGGTCGGGCTCGGGACCGTGGCCTTCGAGCTGTTCCTCGCCGTGGCCGTCACCAGCCTCGTGCGCCACCGGATCGGCCTGCGCACCTACCGCACAGTGCATCTCGCCTCGTACGCCGCCTGGCCCCTGGCCCTCCTGCACGGCGTGTTCAGCGGGACCGATCACACCGCCCCGTGGATGCTCGCGGTCGACGTCGTCGTGATCGGCTCGGTCGCCGCGGCGCTGGCCTGGCGCCTGTCGAGCTCGCCACGGTGGCAGCGCGCAGCCCGGCGGAGCCTGACGGGGGCGGTGACCCGGTGACCATGACCGACGTACGGGCGCCGTCGGGCCCGCGCCTGCTCGTGACCGGCGCCCGCCCGTCGTACGCGGACCACCTCGCCCGGCACGGCCCGCTGCCCCAGGTCGCGCCGCATCGGCTGGTGGCGCTGCTGTACGAGGCCGGACTGACCGGGCGCGGCGGGGCCGCGTTCCCGGTGTGGCGCAAGCTGGAGGTGGCGGTCGCCGCGGACCGCCCGGTCGTCGTCGGCAACGCCGCCGAGGGCGAGCCGGCCAGCGTCAAGGACAGGGTCCTGCTGGAGGCCAACCCTCAGCTGGTCCTCGACGGGCTCGAGCTTGTCGCCGCGGCCGCCGGCGCCGAGCGTGCCGTCCTCTGTGCGCGCGAAGGCGCGACGCAGGTTGCCGCCGAGCGTGCGGTCGCCGACCGGACAGTCGCCCGGGAGGGTCGCTGCGCCGTCGAGGTCGTGACGGTCCCGCGGCGTTTTCTCGCCGGGGAGGAGTCGGCGTTGGCCCAGCTCGTGGGCGGCGGCCCGGCCCTCCCGCGTACCCCACCGGTGTGGCAGAGCGGCGTGCGCTGACGCCCGACCCTCGTGCAGAACGTCGAGACGCTCGCGCACCTCGCGCTCGTCGCCCGCTACGGCCCGGTGTGGTTCGCCGGCGTCGGCGACCCGGACGCCCGCGGGTCGATGCTGTTCTCCGTCTCGAGCACGATCGGGACCGGTGTCCGGGTGGTCGAGGCCCCGACCGGGACGCCGTACGCGCAGGTGCTCGCGACGGCGGGCATCGAGGCCACCCCGCAGGCGGTCCTGGTCGGCGGCTACCACGGAACGTGGCTGCCGCGGGAGGCACTTGCCGCGCCCGCGACGCGCAACGCGCTGGCTCGGTACGGCGCGAGCCCCGGAGCCGGGGTCGTGGTGGCGCTGGCCCGCGAGAGCTGCCCGCTCGACGTGGCGGCGCGCATCGTGGCCTACCTCGCCGGGGAGAACGCCGGCCAGTGCGGGCCCTGCGTCAACGGCCTGCCCGCCCTGAGCGAGCAGATGCGCCGGCTGCTGCGCGGTGACCGCGGCGCAGCGGCAGCCGCCGCCCGCTATGCGGGACTGGTCGACGGCCGCGGCGGCTGCCACCATCCGGACGGCACCGCCGCCTTCGTCCGCAGCACCCTCGTCACGTTCGGCGACGACGTCGACGCACACGCAGCCGGTACGTGCACGGCGCAGGAGACCCAGCCGTGAGCCGTGTCGCCGTCGACCGAATCCGCTGCGACGGACGGGGGCTGTGCGCCGAGCTGCTGCCCGAGCGGATCACCCTGGACGAGTGGGGCTACCCGCTCGTCGACGCGACCCCGGTGGACGGCGCGACTCTCGCCTACGCCCGCGCCGCGGTCAGCCAGTGCCCGCGTCTCGCGCTGTCGCTCGCCGCGGATGCGGTTGACGTTCGTACTCGCGGGTAGCCTCGGCGCGTCGGCCCCGGTTTCGCGTCCCCAACACCGACGCGACACACTGGGCCCCGACATCCGAGCAGCACCAGCAGAGGACACCGTCGTCCGGCGCGTCCCGTACGCGCCGCGAACGGTCCCATCGTGGAGGTTGAGCACCGCCGATGAAGATCGTCGTCTGCGTGAAGCAGGTCCCGGACACCTGGGCCGAGCGCACGCTGAACCCGACCGACAAGACGCTCGATCGCGCCAAGGTCGACACCGTCATGAACGAGATCGACGAGTACGCCGTCGAAGAAGCCATGCGCATCAAGGAGGCGAACGACGGCAGCGAGGTGACCATCGTCACGATGGGCCCCGACCGCGCCGTCGACACGGTGCGCAAGGCCCTGTCGATGGGGGCGGACAAGGCGGTGCATCTGTCCGACGAGGCGCTGCACGGCTCCTGCGTCATGCAGACGTCCGACGCGCTCGCCAAGGTCATCGGCGGCCTCGAGTACGACCTGATCATCACCGGTTCCGAGGCCACCGACTCGCGCGTGTCGGTCATGCCCGCGCTGCTCGCCGAACGCCTCGGCATCCCGCAGCTGTCGCTGGCCCGCAAGGTCACCGTCGAGCCCGGCACGAAGGTGACGATCGAGCGGCAGACCGACAACGGCTACCAGGTCGTCGAGTCGTCGCTGCCCGCCGTGATCTCGGTCGTCGAGAAGATCAACGAGCCGCGCTACCCGTCGTTCAAGGGGATCATGGCCGCCAAGTCGAAGCCGATGACCACCATGACCGCCGCCGACGCGGGCCTGGACACCGGGTCCCTGGGGCTCGAGCACGCGACCACCCAGGTCACCGAGGCCACGAACCGGCCGCCCCGGTCCGGCGGCGAGATCGTCAAGGACGAGGGCGACGGCGGCGTGAAGCTCGCCGAGTTCCTCGCGTCGCAGAAGCTCATCTGAGGAAGGGAACCGAGATGGCAGAGGTACTCGTCCTCGTCGAGCACGCCGACGGCGAGGTCAAGAAGGTCACGTACGAGCTGCTGACGCTCGCGCGGTCGCTCGGCGAGCCGTCGGCGGTCCTGCTGGGCGGCAGCGTCTCCGGGCTCGCCGACAAGCTGGGTGAGTACGGCGCGCAGAAGGTCTACATCGCCGAGGACCCGGCGCTCGACGAGTTCCTCGTCGCGCCGAAGGCCGAGGTGCTGGCCCAGATCGTGTCGGACAGCTCGCCCGGGGCCGTCCTGGTCGCGTCGTCCGCCGAGGGCAAGGAGGTGGCGGCGCGCGCCGCGCTGCGCACCGGCTCCGGCCTGCTCACCGACGCAACCGGCGTGAGCGACTCGCTGGAGGCCACGCAGAACATCTTCGGTGGCGCGATCATCGTCACCTCGAAGGTGAGCGCCGGGACCCCGTTCATCGCGGTCCGGCCGAACTCGACCGCACCGGAGCCGGCGGCGGCCAGCCCCGAGACGGTGACCGTGACCGCGAACATCAGCGACGCCGCGAAGAGCGCCAAGATCACCGACACGGTCGTCGAGGCCAAGGGCGGCCGCCCGGAGCTCACGGAGGCGTCGGTCGTCGTGTCCGGCGGCCGGGGGCTCGGCGGCGCCGAGCACTTCGAGCTGATCGAGAAGCTCGCCGACTCGCTCGACGCGGCCGTGGGCGCCTCGCGGGCCGCCACCGACGCCGGCTGGTACCCGCACCAGAACCAGGTCGGGCAGACCGGCAAGACCGTCTCGCCGCAGCTGTACATGGCGATCGGCATCTCCGGCGCCATCCAGCACCGCGCCGGCATGCAGACGTCGAAGACGATCGTCGCGATCAACAAGGACCCGGAGGCGCCGATCTTCGAGCTCGTCGACTACGGCATCGTGGGCGACCTGTTCGACGTCGTCCCGCAGCTGACCGAGGAGATCACCAAGCGCAAGTAGGCGCGCCCGCGGCATGGCCGCCGGCGCGACAACGCTCCCTCCAACGGCCCCGATAAGGTCCAGCCGTGGCGACGTGGGACCGGCAGTCCGGCGCCAAGATCGCCCACGTGCAGGGCAAGGCCCTCGCCGAGCAGGTGTCCGCGCGGCTCGCGCGCTACCAGCCGTACTGGCGCGAGACCGTGCGCGGCACCGGGCTGCGGGCCGCGGCCGTCAGAGGGCTGGACGACCTGACCAAGATCCCCGCGGTCGGGGAGCGGGACCTGTGCCCGGACGGCGACCCGGCCGGGGCGGCGCGGCTCGTGCTGCAGCCCGACGAGTCGGGCTTCGCGCTGCACGCCGATGACCGGCAGTTCCGCCGGGCGGTCCGCCAGCGACTGATCTCGCCCGCCGCCTACCGCCGCACCGTCGACGACGTGACGCGGCCGGTCGCGTTCCACCAGGGCGGGCTGGCCATCCGGTTCCCGGTCGCCTCCACCCGGGCCGACCTCGACCTCGTGGCGCGGGCCGGCGCCCGCCTGTGGCAGGTCCTCGGGCTCACCGCGGCGGACGTGCTCGTCTCGGCCGTCGGTGGCGGCGGCAGCGACCTCGCCACGTTCGCCCTGCCGTACGCCGCGATCGGCGCGGGCGCGCCCGCCTTGCACGCCGGGCCGCGAGGAGCCGGCGAGGCGCTCGCGACCATGCCCGCCACGGTGGTGGCGGTCCGCGGCGCGGCGGCGCTCGAACGGATGCTCGACGCGTACGGGGACCGGCTGCCCGAGACGGTGTCGACGGTGCTGGTGGCCGGAGACGCGAGCGGCGTCGCGTCTCTCGCTCCCGGGGCGCGGGTGCTGCGGGTGTGGGGACCGGGCGAGGCGCGGTGGCTCTGGGGCGAATGCGCGCCCGGCTCCGGTCTGCACACGTACCCCGACCTGGAGATCGTCGAGGCCCTCGACCCGGCGACCGGGCAGCCGGCCGGTTCGGGCGAGGTCACGCTCACCCAGCTGGGAGTACGGGGGAGCGCGTTGGTCCGTTGGCGTACGGCGGCGGTGGGCGCGCTGGATGCCGCGCCCTGCCCGCACTGCGGCCGGAGCGTTCCGCGGGTCGCATCCGACGTCGCGCCGGCGGCACTGGTGACCGCGGCCGAGGTGGGCGGCGAGACGGTCGCGCTCGACCTGCGCGCCGTCGCGGGCGCCCTCGCCGGCCGCGCGGACCTGGCCGGCTGGACCGTTGCCCGCCGGCCCCGCCCGGAAGGCGGGGCACCGCTCGTCGTCGTGCGCCTCGCGGCGGTCGATGCCGGCCGCGCCGCGGACGCCGCGCTCGGGGCCCACGCCGACATCGTGGCCATGGCCGGCGCGGGGCCGACGCAGGTGGTGCTCGACCCGGCCGTCGCCGGCCGCACGAGTCTCGAACTCCCCTGATCGATCCCCGCGAGATGCGGCACAGGCGCGCATCTCGCCCTCGAGATGCGCGCGGATGGCGCATCTCGGCGGGAAGGAAAGTGGCCGGGTGCCACGAACTAGGCTCTCGGGCATGGCGTACCTCGACCACGCGGCCACCTCGCCGCTGCGGCCGGAGGCGCTGGCGGCGATGACCGAGGCCTGGGGGCACACCGGCAACGCGAGCTCGCTGCACGCCAGCGGCCGCGCGGCGCGGCGCGTGGTCGAGGAGTCCCGTGAGGCGGTCGCCGACGCGCTCGGTGCCCGGCCGTCGGAGGTCGTGTTCACCAGCGGCGGTACGGAGAGCGACAACATCGCCGTGCAGGGCCTGTTCCGGGCGCGCCGGGCCGCCGACCCCAGCCGTACGCGGATCCTGTGCGGCGCCGTCGAGCACCACGCGGTGCTCGACGCCGTCCGATGGCTCGCCGACCACGAGGGCGCCCAGGTCGGCTGGCTCGAGGTCGACGCTGCCGGGCGAGTGCAGCCCGAGGTGCTAGCGGCTGCTTTGCGCGACGGCGGGCCGGACACCGTCGCTCTCGTGACCTGCATGGCGGCCAACAACGAGATCGGCACCGTCAACGACGTCACCGCCCTCGCGGAGATCGCCCACGAGTACGGCATCCCCATCCACGTCGACGCCGTCCAGCGGCTGGGCCAGCTGCCGACGAGCGCCGTCGGCATCGACGCCCTGACCGTCACGGCCCACAAGTGCGGCGGCCCGTACGGCGCGGGGGCGCTGGTGCTGCGCCGCGACCTCGACGTGACCCCGGTCGTGCACGGCGGCGGCCAGGAGCGCGACGTCCGCTCGGGCACCCTCGACCCGCCCGCGCTCGCCGGCTTCGCCGCGGCGGTCCGGGCGGCCACGGCGGACCTGCCGGCGACTGCGGCGACGCTCCGCCGGCTGCGCGGCGACCTGGTGACCGGCGTGCTCGCCGCCGTACCCGAGGCGGTCCTCAACGGCGACCCGGACCTCGACGGGGACGGGCGGCTGCCGGGCAACGCGCACCTGTCGTTCCCCGGCTGCGAGGGCGATGCGCTGATGATGCTGCTCGATGCCCGAGGCGTGGAGTGCTCGACCGGAAGTGCTTGCAGCGCAGGCGTTGCCAAGCCCTCCCACGTTCTGCTCGCACTGGGCGCCGACGCCGACACCGCGCGGTCGAGCCTGCGGTTCACCCTCGGTCACAGCAGCACCGATGCCGACGTCCGTGCCGTGACCTCGGCGATCGGGCCCGCCGTCGAGCGGGCCCGGGCCGCCGCCATGTCGCGGCGCCGGGGCTGACCGGTGGTCGCGCGCGTCCTCGAGGGTTCGGCATGAACCTGCTCGCCGCGATGTCCGGCGGCGTCGACTCCGCGGTGGCCGCCGCACGCGCGGTCGGCGCCGGCCACGACGTCACCGGCGTGCACCTCGCCCTGTCGCCCGCGCCGGCGCTCGCCCGCGAAGGGGCGCGTGGCTGCTGCACCCAGGAGGACGCTCGGGACGCGCGTCGGGCCGCGGACGTGCTCGGCATCCCCTTCTACGTGTGGGACCTCGCCGAGGAGTTCCGCCGCGACGTCATCGACGACTTCGTGGCCGAGTACGCCGCCGGGCGGACGCCCAACCC
Organism: Mycobacteriales bacterium; assembly: GCA_036379355.1. Taxonomy (GTDB): domain Bacteria; phylum Actinomycetota; class Actinomycetes; order Mycobacteriales; family CAJCIY01; genus CAJCIY01. The sequence goes on from DASVGV010000057.1 coordinate 9,396, forward strand.
GTGCCTGCGCTGCAACGAGCGGGTGAAGTTCGCCGCCGTCCTCGACCGCGCACTCGCGCTGGGCTTCGACGGCGTCGTCACCGGTCACCACGCGCGCCTGGACGGCGGGGTCCTGCGCCGCAGCGTGGACACGGCCAAGGACCAGTCGTACGTGCTGGGAACCCTGACGCCGCAGCAGCTCTCGCACGCCCTGTTCCCGCTCGGTGGCTCGACGAAGGGCGAGGTACGCGCCGAGGCCCGAGACCGTGGCCTGGCCGTGGCCGACAAGCCCGACAGTCACGACGTGTGCTTCATCCCGCACGGGAACACCGCTCGGTGGCTGCGCGACCGGCTCGGCACGGACCCGGGTCCCGTGGTCGACGAGTCCGGCACCGAGGTCGGCCGGCACGACGGCGCGTACGCGTTCACCGTCGGCCAGCGGCGCGGGCTCGCGCTCACGGTGCCGCGGCCGGACGGCGCGCCGCGGTTCGTCCTCGGCGTCGAGCCGGTGAGCCGCACGGTCCGGGTCGGTCCCGCGGCCGCGTTGGAGACCACGACGGTCGTGACCGGCCCCGCGGGCTGGCTGGTCGAGCCCGCGTTCCCGCTCCACTGCGCCGTCCAGCTGCGGGCCCACGGCGCCGCCCATCCGGCAACGGTCGTGCCGGAAGGGCCCGGACTCGTGATCGCGCTGGACCACCCGGCCCGCGGCGTCGCCCCCGGTCAGGCGGCCGTGCTGTACGACGGCGACCGGGTCCTCGGTGCCGCCCGCGTCCGCTGACGACGGCTACCAGGCGCCGGCGATGTCGCGCAGCCCGCGCTCGCTGGCGCGCGCCGCGTGCCCCAGGATGTTGCGGGCCATCGACGACTCCTGCTCGGCGGCCCGCAGGTCGTAGATCCGCGTACGGGCTTGGTGCACCTCGGCCGAGCTCGGCGCGGCCAGCACCGCGAACTCGACGAGGTGGCAGGCCAGCCGGGGGTCGCCGTCCTCCGCCAGCGCGAGCGCGCGCGCCACGACGACCTCGACACCGCCGGCGAGCCGTACCCACTCGGCGGCCTGCTGCGCGCGCGGGGCCGGCAGCAGGCCGTCCGGCTCGCCGTCCCACCAGCCCCCGTACCGCCGCCAGACGTTGCGGACGAGGAACTGCGGATGGTCGTAGACCGGCCGCAGGTACGGCCGGTCCGCGAGGTGCGCCGGCACCTCGACCTCGTGCAGGATCCGGTCGAGCGGCAGCCCCTGGTTCATGAGCGCGAGTGTCTGGTCCTCGATCGCCGTGAGCAGCTCGGCGGTGCCGGTCAGCGCCTCGCGCACGCGGTCCGCACCGAAGATCGGCAGGCCGTGGCCGGACATCATCACCTCGGCGCCGAGCCCGGCCATCTGCCGCAGCGCGGCTGCCCAGTCCGACAGGTAACGCTGCACCTTCTGCGGGTTGCCGGCGTTCGGGACCGCGTAGATGAACAGGTCGCCCGGGTGCAGCAGCTTCCGCTCGGGCACCCACGTCCAGGTCGCGTCGTCGGTCTCGCCGCGCGCGTGGTGCAGCTCGAAGGTGAGCTCGCCCTGCCGGAACGTGACCTCGTCGCGGTACGTGACGTCGGGCAGCCGGAAGCCCGTCGGCCAGGCGAAGTTCTCGACCGGCATCGCGAACTGCCGCGCGTTGATCGCCGCATTCCAGCCGTTCGTCAGGTCGTAGCGGGCGAAGTGGTCCGGGACGTGCTCGTGGGCGTAGACCGTCGGCGCGGGCCACCCCCGATCGTCCGCCTCCGCCTCGAAGCGCCGGGTCCCGAACACGTGGTCGACGTGGTGGTGGGAGTAGACGGCGGCCGCCAGACGGGTCGCCGGTCGCCAGGCGCGCGCCGCGTCGTAGACCACGTCGGTGTCGAAGTAGCCGCCGGTGTCGAGCATGACCAGCCCGTCACCCGTGTCGAGAGTGGTCACCGCGGCGACGGACTTCTGGTAGAGCACGCCCGGCAGCAGTTCCTCCGCGTGCCGCCGGTCCACGGGTACGACGGGGTGATGCTCGTGGACGAGGTCTGCCTCACCCTGCCAGTACGCCTCGGCCAGGTCGCGCAGCGAGGTCACGGGCGTGGCTCCGGCGCCGGCAGCTGCGCGAGCAGCTGGCGGGTCCACGCCCGCCGGATCTGTTCGGTGCTGCGGCCCTGCACCGAGACCAGCTCGTCCCAGACCCCGAACCGGAACATCTGCTCGACGGTGGTCACGACCGCGTCGGCGTCCGCGGGGGACAGGGGTGCGAGCTCGGCGCCGAACTGGGTGCGGGTGTGCTCGCGCCACATCTGGCGTACCTCCTCGACGGCCGCGGCGATCTCGGGGACCTGACCGCGGTCGTGCGCGGCGCGGCCAGTCCCGGCCATCGACGCGTTGAACTCGACGCGCGCGTCGACGTAGTGGCGAACGCGGTCCGCCAGCGGGCTGCGTGGGTCGCCGGCGCTGTCGAGCAGGCTCCGGACCCGGTGAAGGTGCAGGCCGATGACCTCGCGGCGCAGGTCGTCGGCCCCGTCGAAGTGCCCCAGGACCTCGTCCGCGGACATGCCGACGCGGGCGGCCACGTCGGTCAGCGACGGCTCGGTACGTCCGTCGTTCAGCAGCCCCAGCATCGCGTCGACGATCGCGGCGCGCCCCTCGGCGGGGGGCGCCGGGCGCCCGTCCGTGGAGGCCGAAGACACAGGCCGCAGCGTAGACGTCGAGCCGGCCGCGAGCGGGGTGGGCGCTGGCTAGGCTCGGGGCATGGCTTCCGACCGCGCCGGAGACGACGCGCTCGTCGACCTCACCGAACTGGAGGTCGTGCGCCGCTACAGCCTGGCCGTGCGCCAGGGCTCCGCGCCGCGCGAGGAGGTGCTGGCGGCCCTGCAGGCCGACCTCGACCGGCTCGCTACGCCGTCCGGGTCGGCGCGGTCGCGCCCGTCTCCGCACGCCGGGAAGGCGCCGGCCAAGCGGACCGCACGGTCCAGCCGCGGGTGACCGCCTGGCCCGTGGGCGCCGCGACCGGGATCGGCAGCCTGCCGGGCACCGATGCCGCCCTCGCGCAGGCCCGTACCTTCGAGCTGCTGCCGGATCTCCCGCACCTCGTCGAGCTGCCGGGCCGGGGTCCGGGGGCCGACCTGGTCGGGCGCGGTGCGGTGCTGCTGACCGACCTGCCGGTGGATCTTCAGCCGGCAGGCTGGCGGCTGGTGAGCCGAGCCGGGCGGGACCTGCGTCGGTCGCGCGACCTGCTCGCCCGCGACCTCGACGTGCTGGCCGGCGTCGCCGACGGTTACGAAGGGCCGCTCAAGATCCAGGCGGCGGGACCGTGGACGCTGGCCGCGAGCCTCGAGCTGCCGCGCGGCGACCGGGCGCTCGCCGACCACGGCGCGGTCGCCGACGTCGCGGCGGCCCTGGCCGACGGGCTGGCGCAGCACGTCGACACGGTCGCCCGGCTGGTCCCGGGCGCGGAGGTGCTCGTGCAGCTCGACGAGCCCTCGCTGCCCGCCGTGCTGGCCGGGCGGCTCCGCACGGCCAGCGGGTTCGCCGGGCTTCGTACGCCTGAAACGTCTGAGGCACAGGCGATCCTGTCCGTCGTGCTTTCTGCCGTCGAGCGGCCCGGCGTCCACTGCTGCGCGCCGGCGGTCCCGGTCGGCCTGCTGCGCGCGGCCGGCGCCGCGTGGGTCTCGCTGGACGCGACTCGACGGCAGGACGAGGACCAGATCGGCGAGGCGTACGAGGCAGGCACGACCCTCCTGCTCGGTGTCGACGGCGACGTGGGGCCCGCCCGTGACCTCCTGCGCCGCCTCGGCCTCAGCCCGGCCGTGACCCGCGCCCAGACCGTCCTCACCCCGACCTGCGGGCTGGGCGGCGAGCGGCTGGACGCGGACCCGTGGCCGGTCTACCGGCGGACCGTCCAGGTGGCGCGCGCGTTCGCCGACGAGCTGGCGGAGGCATTGTGAGCGCGCGCGACCGGAGCGCCCGCGACGCGGCGCGGGAGCACGCGGACCTCGTTCGCGTCGTCGAGGAGCATCGCTTCCGCTATTACGTGCTCGACACCATCTCGGTTTCCGACGGTGAGTACGACGCGCTGATCCACCGGCTGGAGGAGCTGGAGGCCGCCTACCCGGAGCTGCGCACCCCGGACAGCCCGACGCAGACCGTCGGCGGCGCGGTGTCGACGACGTTCTCGCCCGTCGAACACCTCGAGCGGCTGCTGTCCCTGGACAACGTCTTCAGCCCCGACGAGCTCACCGCCTGGGCCGACCGCGCGTCCCGCGGTGCCGACGACATCCGCTGGTTGTGCGAGCTGAAGATCGACGGCCTCGCCGTCGACCTCGTCTACGAAGCCGGCCGGCTCGTCCGCGCCGCAACGCGGGGCGACGGCCGGACCGGCGAGGACATCACGGCGAACGTCCGGACCCTGGACGACGTGCCGTACCGCCTCGCCGGCGGCGACCCCCCAGCGCTGCTCGAGGTACGCGGGGAGGTGTTCTTCACGGTGCAGGACTTCGCCGACCTCAACGCCCGTCTCGTCGACGCGGGCAAGGCGCCGTTCGCCAACCCCCGCAATGCGGCCGCGGGCAGCCTGCGGCAGAAGGACCCCCGCGTCACGGCGGGCCGTCCGCTTCGCCTCACGGTGCACGGCCTCGGTCGCCGGGAGGGACTCGACGTCGCCAGCCAGTCCGAGGCGTACGCGGCGCTCCAGGTGATGGGACTGCCGGTGTCCAGCCGCTACCAGGTCCTCGACGACGTGCCAGCCGTGCAGGCGTACGTCGCGTACTGGGGGGAGCACCGGCACGACATCGAGCACGAGATCGACGGCGTGGTGGTCAAGGTCGACGCGTTCGACCGCCAGACCAGTCTCGGGGCGACGTCGAAGGCGCCGCGCTGGGCGATCGCGTACAAGTACCCCCCGCAGGAGGTGACGACCCGGCTCCTGGACATCCGCGTCAACGTCGGGCGCACCGGCCGGGTCACCCCGTTCGGGTTCATGGAGCCGGTCGAGGTCAGCGGCTCGACGGTCAGCCTCGCGACCCTGCACAACGCCGACGAGGTGCGGCGCAAGGGCGTGCTCATCGGCGACACCGTCGTGCTGCGCAAGGCCGGTGACGTGATCCCCGAGATCGTCGGGCCGGTCGCCGACCTTCGTAACGGCAGCGAGACGGCGTTCGTCATGCCGACCCGGTGTCCGGAGTGCGGGACCGCGCTGCGGCCGGAGAGTGAGGGCGACAAGGACATCCGGTGCCCCAACACCCGGTCCTGCCCGGCGCAGTTGCGCGAGCGCCTCGCGCACCTCGCCGGCCGCGGCGCCTTCGACATCGACAGCTTCGGCTACGAGACGGCCGTCGCCCTGCTCGCCGAGGGCCTCGTGGAGAACGAGGCCGACCTGTTCGACCTGACGGCCGAGGCGCTGCGCCGGACGAGCTTCTTCACCCGCAAGGACGGCGAGCTGTCCGCGCGCGGAACCGGCCTGCTCGCCGGGCTGGACGCGGCGCGCGGGCAGCCGCTGTGGCGGGTGCTCGTCGCCCTGTCGATCCGGCACGTCGGACCGGAGGCGGCCCGGCCCCTGGCCGCGCACTTCGGCGCCATGACGGCGCTGCGCGCCGCCTCGGTCGACGAGCTGGCCGAGGTCGAGGGGGTCGGACCCGTCATCGCCCAGGCCGTCGTCGACTGGTTCGCCGTCGACTGGCATGCGGCGATCGTCGACCGGTGGGCGGCCGCCGGCGTACGCATGGTGGACCAGCAGCAGGCACCGTCCGCCGCGCAGACGCTGACCGGCGTCACCGTCGTGGTGACCGGGACCGTGCCGGGCTTCTCCCGGGAGGGCGCGACCGCGGCAGTCACCGACCGGGGCGGCAAGGTGGTGGGCTCGGTCAGCAGGAACACCGACATCGTGGTCGTCGGCGACGCGCCCGGCCGGGCGAAATATGACAAGGCGGTCAAGCTGCGCCGCCCGGTCCTGGACGGCGAGCACCTCCCGGTCCTGCTCGACCACGGTCTGGAGGCCGCGCTGCCGCTGGCGCACGTGGACCCGCCAACCGAGTGACGTCCGAATCGGCCTGGTTCCGGCGCGGATCGGGACTCACATCCGGGTACTCACGTGCCGAAGAACTCGGCGAGGTGCCCTCGTGCGCAGACGGGCGCCCTCTCGCGCGACGTCGGAGGACCAGGGACGTGACGGTCACAGAGGTGAGGCACCGCACCGGGCGGGACAGCCTGCCCGCCGCCCATCGCGCCTGGTTCGTGGCGTACGCCGTCGGGATCGCCGTGGCAGGAGCGCTCTGCGTGGCGCTCGTCGCGGCCTTCGCCCCCCGGCACGGGTTCGCGGGCTCCGACGCCGCCACCTGGCTCGTCGCCGCCTTCGCGATGCTGGCGGTCGCCCAGCCGGTGGTCATGCCCCGCCGCTGGGACACCGAGGCGCTGCCGGTCTCGATCGCATTCCTGCTCGCGTTGCTCGTCACCAGCGGCCCGATCCTGACGCTGGGGCTCGCCGCCGCGGCCGCCGTGATGGTCGACCTCGGCAAGCGCCGCGCCCCCTGGCGGCTGGGGTTCAACGCCGGGCAGTACGTGCTGTCCTGGACCGCCGCCTGGGCCGTGCTGGCCGCGTTCCACGACGCCGGGTCCACCCGCGGCGCCGTCCGCCTCGAGGGCGGAGCACTCGGCGGCATCCTGCTGGGGGCGGTGACGTACTTCGTCGTCAACAACGCGCTCGTGGCCGGTGCCGTCGTCCTGCACGACGGGTCCGGGCTGCTGCGGACGGCGGTGTCGTTCGTCCGGTCCGAGGCCCCGAGCGCGCTGCCGCTCCTGATCTGCGCGCCCCTCGTCATCGCGGTGATGCAGAGCTCGCCCTGGCTCGTTCCGCTGCTCTTGCTCCCGCTGGCCGCAGTGCACCTCATCGTCCGACTGACCGGCGAGTCGGAGCGCGTGACGCTGTTCGACGCGCTCACCGGGCTGCCGAACCGCACGCTCCTGCGGCAGCGGATGGAGGAGATGATCGCGGACGACGACCTCGCCGAGTCCGGGGCCGCCCTGCTGCTGCTGGACATCGACCGCTTCAAGGAGGTCAACGACACCCTCGGGCACGACGCGGGCGACGCCCTCCTCGTACAGATCGCCAAGCGGCTCAACGCGGTCATGCGGCCCGGCGACGTCATCGCCCGTCTCGGCGGCGACGAGTTCGCCGTCCTGCTGCCGTGGACGAGCGAGAGCGACGCCGCAGCAGAGGTCGCCATGCGGGTCGAGCGGGCGCTCGAGGCCCCGTTCGAGTCCGGGGACATGCTGCTGCAGACCGAGGCGTCGGTCGGCGTGGCGCTCTATCCGGAGCACGCCAGCGACCCGGACACGCTGATCCGCTGCGCGGACGTGGCGATGTACCAGGCCAAGGCCCACCGGCTCGGCGTCCAGGTCTACAGCCCCGAGCACGACCACCACAGCGCCGAGCGGCTGGCCCTGCTGGGCGACCTGCGGCACGCCCTCGACGAGAAGGCGCTCGCGGTCCACTTCCAGCCGATGGTCGACGCGCACACCGCGCAGGTGGCCGGGGTCGAGGCACTGGTGCGCTGGAAGCACCCGCGGCACGGCTTCGTCTCACCCGACGAGTTCATTCCGCTGGCCGAGCAGTCCGGTCTGATGCGCCCGCTGACCGAGTTCGTGCTGGACGCGTCCCTGGAGCAGGTCGCCGGGTGGCGCCGCAGCGGCATCTCGATCACCGTCTCGGTGAACGTCAGCGCGCGTGACCTGTGCGACCGGGCGTTCGTGCCGCACGTACGCCGTTGCCTGCGCGACCACGCCGTACCCGGCTCGTCACTGATCCTGGAGGTCACCGAGCGTGTCCTCGCCGACGACGACGTCCGCGCGGTGACGGCCCTGGAGGAGCTCACCGCGCTGGGCGTGCGCATCAGCCTCGACGACTTCGGCACCGGCTACTCGTCGCTCGGCCGGCTCGAGGCGCTGCCGGTGGGCGAGATCAAGGTGGACAAGTCGTTCGTGTCGCGGCTCGACGTGAACGACGACGCGCCGATCGTCCACTCGGTCGTCGACCTCGCGCACGCGCTCGGCCTGGCCGTCGTCGCCGAGGGGGTGGAGACCGCCCGGGCGTGGCGGACGCTCGCGGACTGGGGCTGCGACGTGATCCAGGGCTGGTACCTCGCCAAGGCCATGCCCGCCGCCGACATGACGATCTGGCTCGAGCGGCACAACGGCCGGCCGGTCCTGCAGGCGATCCGCGACGACCTCCCGCACGTGACCGCCGACAGCGCCTGACTCTCCTCCTCGTCGCGTCGGCGCCGCCTCTCGGACGCGCTCGGCCCGCCCGTGCGCGGGGTTCTAGGATCGTCGGGTGCCAGATCCGATCACCCGCGACGAGGTCGCGCACCTGGCCCGGCTGGCCCGCCTCGACGTCACCGACGACGAGCTGGACACGTTCGCCGGGCAGCTCGAGGTGATTCTCGGGTCGGTCGCCCGCGTGGCCGAGGTGGCCGCCGACGACATCCCGCCGACGAGCCACGCGGTGCCGCTGGTGAACGTGTTCCGGGACGACGTCGTCCGGCCGTCGCTCGACCGCGACGAGGTCCTGCGCCAGGCGCCGGCGAGCGAGGACGGCCGGTTCGAGGTCCCGCGCATGCTGGACGAGCCCGCGTGATGGTGACCGACCTGACGCGGCTGACCGCGGCGGACCTGGCAGCGCGCATCGCCGCGAGGGAGGTGTCCGCGGTCGAGGTCGCCGAGGCGCACCTGGAGCGCATCGCCGCGGTCGACGGTACGGCCGAGGCGGGCGTGCACGCGTTCCTGCATGTCGACGCGGACGGCGCGCTCGCGAACGCCCGCCGCGTCGACGCCGGCGAGGTGAGTGGCCCGCTGGCGGGAGTGCCACTGGCACTCAAGGACGTCCTGACGATGCGCGGCGTGCCGACGACCAGCGGGTCGCGGATCCTCGAGGGCTGGCGGCCGCCCTACGACGCGACGGTCACCGCGCGGCTGAAGAGCGGCGGCGTCACGATCCTCGGCAAGACCAACATGGACGAGTTCGCGATGGGCAGCTCCACCGAGAACTCCGCGTACGGGCCGAGCCGCAACCCCTGGGACCTCACCCGCATCCCCGGCGGATCGTCCGGGGGGAGCGCGGCGGCGGTCGCGGCGTACGAGGCGCCGCTGGCGGTCGGCACCGACACCGGCGGCTCCATCCGGCAGCCGGCCGCCGTCTGCGGGCTCGTCGGCGTGAAGCCGACCTACGGCGGGGTCAGCCGCTACGGCCTCATCGCGTTCTCCTCCAGCCTCGACCAGGCCGGCCCGCTGGCCCGCACGGTCCTGGACGCGGCGCTGCTGCACGCGGCGGTCGCCGGCTACGACCCGTTGGACTCGACGTCGATCGACGCCCCGGTCCCCGACGTCGTCGGCGCGTGCGCGACGCGGGACCTGCGCGGGACGCGGGTCGGCGTGGTGTCCGAGCTGTCCGGCGACGGGTACGAGCCCGGGGTGCTGGCCGCCTTCGAGGCGGCCGTGAAGACGCTGACGGTGCTGGGCGCCGACGTGGTCCCGGTGAGCTGCCCGCACTTCGCCTACGCGCTGCCCGCCTACTACCTGATCGCGCCGAGCGAGTGCTCGTCGAACCTGGCGCGCTTCGACGCGATGCGCTACGGGCTGCGGGTCCAGCACGGGGACGCAAGCGCCGAACAGGTCATGGCCGCCACCCGCGAGGCCGGGTTCGGCGCCGAGGTGAAGCGACGGGTCATCCTCGGCACGTACGCGCTGTCGAGCGGCTACTACGACGCCTACTACGGGCAGGCACAGAAGGTCCGGACCCTCATCACCCGCGACTTCGAGGCGGCGTACGAGAACGTCGACGTGCTCGTCAGCCCGACCACGCCGACCGTCGCGTTCCCGCTGGGCGCCAAGGTCGACGACCCGATGGCCATGTACCAGAGCGACGTCGCGTCGATCCCGTCGAACCTCGCCGGCAACGCGTCGATGTCCCTGCCGGTCGGGCTGTCGGAGGGCCTGCCGGTCGGCCTGCAGATCATGGCCCCGCCGCTGGCCGACGACCGGCTCTACCGGGTCGGTGCCGCGCTCGAAGCGGCCCTCGACGCCGACCGCGGGCACTCTCTGCTCGCCGAGATGAGGGACCTCGCATGACGACGGTCGGGAGCGCGACGCTGGTCGACTACGACGAGGCGGTCGCGCGCTACGAGCCGGTCATCGGGCTCGAGACGCACGTGGAGCTCGGGACGGCCACGAAGATGTTCTGCGGCTGCGCGACCGACTTCGGAGCCGAGCCGAACACGCACGTCTGCCCGACCTGCCTGGGCCTGCCCGGCGCGCTGCCGACCCTGAACGGTGCCGCTGTCCGCTCGGCGGTGCTGATCGGCCTCGCCCTGCACTGCGACGTCGCCGCGTGGTGCCGGTTCGCGCGCAAGAACTACTTCTATCCGGACATGCCGAAGAACTACCAGATCAGCCAGTACGACGAGCCGATCTGCACCGACGGCTACCTCGACGTCGAGGTCGCGACGGCGGACGGCGAGACGCGCACCGTCCGCGTCGACATCGAGCGCGTGCACATGGAGGAGGACACCGGCAAGTCCCTGCACGTCGGCGGTTCGGGCCGCATCCACGGCGCGACGCACTCGCTGGTCGACTTCAACCGAGCCGGCATCCCGCTCGTCGAGATCGTGACCAAGCCGGTCGAGGCGGGGGACCTGGCGCCGCTGGTCGCGCGTACCTACGTCCAGGAGCTGGCCGAGCTGCTGCGCACCCTGGACGTCTCCGACGTGCGCCTCGAGCAGGGGTCGCTCCGGTGCGACGTGAACACGTCGCTGCGGCCGCGGACCGCCGGCGCCCCGTACGGCACCCGTACCGAGACCAAGAACGTCAACTCCTACCGCTCGGTCGAGCGGGCGGTGCGCTTCGAGGTGTCCCGGCAGGCCGCGCTGCTCGACGCGGGGGAGCGGGTGGTGCAGGAGACCCGCCACTTCCACGAGGACTCGGGCACCACGTCGCCGGGACGCTCCAAGGAGGAGGCGACCGACTACCGGTACTTCCCGGAGCCCGACCTCGTCCCGATCGCGTTCCCGGCCGAAGAGATCGAGGCCCTCCGGGCACGGCTGCCCGAGACGCCCGCCGCGTTCCGGGCCCGGCTTCGGGAGGCGTACGGCTTCACCGACCTCGACCTCGAGCAGCTCACCGGCGCGGGCGTCCTCGACGCCGTTGTCGAGACGATCGCGCTGGGGGCCGAGCCGGGCGCCGCCCGGGCGATGTGGCTGTCGGACCTGGGCAAGGCCGCGAACGAGACAGGAAAGCCGGCCACGGACCTCGGCGTCACCCCCGCCCACGTCGCCCGGATCCTGGCCCTCGTCGCCGACGGGACGCTGACCGCGGCGCTGGCCCGGCAGGCCCTCGACGGCGTGCTCGCCGGCGAGGGCGACGTGGACGCGGTGGTCGCCGCCCGCGACCTCGCGGTCGTCGCCGACGACAGCGCCCTGCAGGAGGTGATCGACAGCGTGCTCGCGGCCCAGCCGGACACCGCCGAGAAGGTGCGCGGCGGCAACCAGAACGCGGCCGGACCGCTCATCGGTGCGGTGATGAAGGCGACCGGCGGGAAGGCCGACGCCGCCAAGGTGCGTTCCCTCATCCTGAGCACCCTGACGGGAGGCGCGTGATGACCACACCCCTGCAGGAGGGCGTCGGGACGACGACGGTCCTGGAGCCGCGCGAGCTGCCGGCCGACCACGACGACGACCTGTTCCACTACGTCCGCAAGGACGCCATCACCGAGTCCGCCGTCCTGGGCAACATCGTCACCGCCCTGTGCGGCGCGCAGTTCCCGGTGACCAAGACGCCGAAGCCCGGCTCGCCGGTCTGCCCGGCGTGCAAGGAGATGCTGGACATGCTGCGTGCCCTCGGACCCGGCGGCGACCAGCCGAGCGACTGACCGCCGCCTCCTCGACCTCTGCGGTGGTTCCGGCGGGCGGCCGCGTTCGGCGTGTCGTGCCGGCCGATCGGGCCGAGCCTGCGCACACTCGGTCGGTGGGCTTCCTCAGGAATCTTGCTGCGCACCTGCGCCGGCAGCACCCGGTGTCCGCTCGGTCGGTCGTCGCCGCGCAGCGGCGGTACGGCATGGCGCGCGCGGCCCTGCATCCGGCTGAGCCGCTGTCGAACGTGCGGCGCATGCCCTAGCCGCGAGGCCGCCGCAACGCCGGGTTAGCCTGCGGCCATGCGGAAGCCCCGAAGCGCGGATGTCACGGTCGGCTACGAGCGGGCTCCGGCCCGGGCGATGCTGCGCGCGGTAGGACTCGGCGACGACGACTGGGACAAGGCGCAGATCGGCGTCGCATCCTCGTGGAACGAGGTCACGCCCTGCAACGTGCCGCTGAAGCGGCTGGCCGCGGCCGCCAAGGACGGGGTCCGCGCCGCCGGAGCGGTGCCGCTCGAGTTCAACACGATCGCCGTCAGCGACGGCATCGCCATGGGGCACGAAGGCATGCGCGCCTCGCTGGTGTCCCGCGAGGTCATCGCCGACTCGGTCGAGCTCATGGTGCACGCCGAGCGGCTCGACGGCACCGTCCTGCTGGCCGGCTGCGACAAGTCGCTGCCGGGCATGCTGATGGCCGCAGCGCGGCTGGACCTCGCCGCCGTCTTCCTCTACGGGGGTTCGATCCTGCCGGGGCATCTCGCCGACGGCACACCGGTCACCATCGGCGACGTCTTCGAGCAGGTCGGCGCTCGGGCCCGTGGTCTCATCGACGACGCCCGGCTCCGCGAGTACGAGATGGCCGCGTGCCCGTCCGAGGGCTCGTGCGGCGGGATGTTCACCGCGAACACGATGGCCAGCTCCGCCGAGGCCCTCGGCATGTCGCTGCTCGGCTCCGCGTCCGCTCCGGCGCCGGACTCGCGGCGCGACGACTGGGCCCGCCGCTCGGGTGAGGCGGCGGTCCGGCTCGTCGAGGCCGACGTCCGGGCCCGTCAGATCCTCACCCGCGAGGCGTTCGAGAACGCGATCACCCTCGTGATGGCCCTCGGCGGCTCGACGAACGCCGTCCTGCACCTGCTCGCGATCGCCCACGAGGCCCGGGTCGAGATCGACCTGGACGACTTCGACCGCATCGGCCGCCGGACGCCGCACATCACGGACGTGAAGCCCTTCGGCCCGTACGTCATGAACGACCTCGACCGGGTGGGCGGGGTGCCGGTGGTGCTCCGCGCCCTGCTCGAGGCCGACCTTCTGCACGGGGACTGCCTCACCGTCTCCGGCCGGACGATCGGGGAGGAGCTGGAGTCCCTCGCCCCGCCCGACCCGGACGGACTCGTCGTGTACGGCCTCGACCGGCCGCTTGCGGCGACCGGCGGCCTCGCCATCCTGCGTGGCTCGCTCGCTCCCGACGGCGCTGTCGTGAAGACCGCCGGCCTGGAGACGCTGACCATCGAGGGCACCGCGCGCGTGTTCGACGGCGAGCCGGCGGCGATGGAAGCCGTGACCTCCGGGCGCATCGTCGCCGGCGACGTGGTCGTGATCCGCTGGGAGGGACCGAAGGGCGGCCCGGGCATGCGGGAGATGCTCGCCGTCACGGCGGCGATCAAGGGCGCGGGCCTCGGCAAGGAGGTCGTGCTGCTCACCGATGGCCGGTTCTCGGGGGCCACCAGCGGCCTGTGCATCGGGCACGTCGCCCCGGAGGCGGCGGACCGCGGCCCGATCGCGCTCGTCCAGGACGGCGACCGCGTCCTCTTGGACGTGCCGAACCGGCGACTCGACGTGCTCGTGGACGCCGCCGAGATGGAGCGGCGCGCGGCCGAGTGGAAGCCGCTCGACCCTCGCTACACGACCGGGGTCCTGGCCAAGTACACGCGGCTGGTCGGTTCGGCAGCGCAGGGAGCGGTCTGCGACTGACGTCTGCGACTGACCTGTGTCCTGTCCGGCTCGGCGGACGTAAGGGCCTGCGCCGCATAGGGTTTGTGACGTGGTGGGTACCGGCTTGGGGAGGACGCCGCGTCGCCGCCGCCGCTGGCGGGGACTGGTGGCCCTCGCCGTGGCGGTGGTCGTCGCCGCCGCCGTGGCCGTCACGGTCGTCGAGCTGCGGGCCGCGCACGAGCGCGCCGTACGACGTTCGCACGCCGAAGCCGTCTCGGTCACCACACGCTTCCTGGGCGCGTGGGGCAAGCAGGACGCGGCGGCGATGGCGGCACTGGCGACGCCCGGCACCGCGGGGTACGTCCGCACGGAGATTCCGAAGCTGAAGTCGTCGCTGCTCATCTCCTCGGCGACGTACGCCTACGGCATCGTGAGCTCGACCGCCCACCCCGGCGCCCCCTTCACGGCCAAGGTCGTGGTCCAGGGACTGGGGACGTGGACGTACACCTCGCGTCTGGACCTGGCCAAGGTCAACGGCCACTGGGCCGTCGACTTCACCCCGGCGACGATCTATCCCACGTTGACGGCGACCGACACCATCGTGCGGACCCGGGTGGCCGGCCACCGAGGGGTACTGACGACCGCGGCCGGCACGCCCATCCGCGGCTCGAGTGCGGAGATCGACGGCAACCTGCTCGGCACGGTCGGCAAGTACGACGCCGCGCAGGCCAAGGCCGCGGGCCCCCACTTCGAGGCCGGTGACGTCGGCGGGCTGAGCGGCCTCGAGCGCGCGTACAACAGCACGCTGGCCGGCACTCCCGGCGGCACGCTGACGATCCGCGACGCGGCCGGCGCGACCGTCCGCACCCTGCTTTCTGTCCCGAAGACCGACGGCAGCAACGTACCGCTCTCGATCGACCTGTCGGTGCAGCGCGCCGCCGAAGCCGCTGTGACCGCGGCGATCCCGGCGGGTCAGATCGGCTCGCTGGTCGCCATCGACGTCGCCTCCGGCAAGGTCCTCGCATTCGCCGACCACCCGATCAACGGCTACGCGTACGCCATCCGTGGCCAGTTCCCCGCCGGGTCCACGTTCAAGATCATCACCACGACCGCGGCACTTCTCGACGGCAAGACCGCCTCGACGGTGCTGCCGTGCGAGCCCACCGCCACCATCGACGGCCGCGTCTTCAAGAACGCCGAGAACGAGTCGTACGGCCCGCTGTCGCTCGCGCAGGCGTTCGCCAAGTCCTGCAACACCGCGTACGTCACCCTCTCCTCGCAGATCCCTCGCGGCTCCATCACCAAGGCCGCCGAGCTGTACGGGATGTCCGCCGCGCCCCTCTCGCAACAGACCGGGCCGCTGCCGATCACGTCGTACGGCGGGTCCGTGCCGATGCCGGCGGACGGCGCCGACCAGGCCGCCGAGTCGATCGGGCAGGGCAAGGTGCTCGTCTCGCCGCTGGAGTTGGCCAGCGTGGCCGCCGCCGTGGCGTCCGGCACCTGGCACCAGCCGTACGTCACCGCAACCCCGCCTGCCGGTGCGAAGAGCACGGTGCTCCCGCCGCCGGTCGCCAGCACGCTGCAGGCCCTCACGGGGCTCGTCGTGACGAGCGGAACCGCCGCCCAGAGCGGCCTGCCGCCCGGCACCCACGGCAAGACCGGTACGGCGGAGTACGGCACCGCCAACCCGCCCAAGACGATCGCGTGGTTCGTCGGCTACCGCGGCGGCATCGCGTTCGCCTGCCAGGTCGGCGGCGCCGGGGTCAACGCCGGGTTCGGCGCCGACACCGCCGCCCCGGTGGTCGCGAACTTCCTCCGCCGGCTCTGACCGGCGGCGTGCGTTTGACGAAGTGGCGGCGCGCGGCCATCCTGACGTGGTGCGAACCCCCCGGATTCTCGTAGTTCCGAGGCGCGACAGCTGATCTCCCGGCTGCCGCGCCTGCCCCTCCGTGCCCTTGGCACGAGGGGCTTTTTGCTGTTCCGCCCCCCGCTGCACGACCACGGACCCGACCAGGAAGACTGAGCGCGATGCCCACCAACACCCCGACCCCGACCGCCGAGC